>JABTTV010000001.1:4200000-4500000 GCA_015075725.1 Anaerolineales bacterium
TCGGCTGCGATACGTGCATCTTCCAAGCCTTGTGCGATCTTCTTCTTGCGGGTTTCCATCATATCCAGCATGGGTTTGTACACCCAGGCGTTCAGCGTGAGGAACACGATGATGAACGCAATGATCTGGACGATGAGGAGACCAAGATTGATACCTAATGCTTCCATCTGACTCTCCTATCCGCTTTATACGACCTTGAAGAGCATGAGGAACGCAATGACCAGACAGTAGATCGCGATCGCTTCAGAGAACGCAATCCCCAGGATCATGTTGGTCAAGAGGTTTCCGTAAGTATCGGGGTTGCGAGCCATACCCGTAAGCGCGCCTTGCACGCTGAGCCCGATTCCCACACCAGCGCCTGCGGCGCCGATCATCGCCAAGCCCGCGCCCACATAGCGCATCGCATCCAGAATGTTTCCTTCCATGTTTCAATCTCCTTAAGAATGGTTGATAATTTAGATTTCGTGCGCCGCTTCCACATGAGAGTCTTCATGCTCCTCATGCTCGCCGTGACCTTGCGTGGCTTGCGCCATGAACACCATGGTCAGCATACCGAATACGAACGCCTGAATGATACCGACGAACAATTCGAACATCATCACCATCGCCGGCAGGATCGAAATACGACCCAACAAACCCGCCACAATGGCCACCAATACGATACCCGCAAACATGTTACCGAAGAGACGGAAGGCAAAGGAGAGAATCTTCGAGAGCTCCGAGATCAACTCCAGCAAGCCGACCAAAAAGTCCATTGCGCCAAAGAACGGTACCTTGAACATCCGGCGCGTATTGAAGAACTTGCTCAAATAGCCGAGGCCCTGCGCGCGGAAGCCAATCACCTGGATCATCACCACAGAGATGATCGCCAGCGCGGCAGTGAAGTTCAGATCCACTGAAATACCACGCAGGAAGGGGTAAATCACATAGTGCCCTTCTTCAGCAGTCAGGAACATGCCTTGCACGGCATAACCGTGTTCACCATGCGCTTCTTTAATGAGACCGATGGACTCAAAGCCGGGGACCAGTTTCAACAGGTTTGCGAACAACACATAGATCATGATGGTTGCAAACCAGGGGAAAATCGCCCGCGCCCACTTGGCGCCCGCAGAACCTTCGGTCAGGTTATAGAGCATCTCGACCAAAGCTTCCATCAGGTTGCCGATCCCGCTCGGTACCATATCCGTCTGCGCGCTCCGTTTAATGGAGCGGTTGGTGTAAAACGCAATCACAATCAGCAACACAATCGTAATTGCCAACGTGGGAAGCGTATTCACAAGATAGAACGAGCCAATCACCGGAAGGGTGAACAAAGGCTCATAACTCAGTTTTTCCGGGGCAACCACGATCTCAGGCTGAATGGGAATAAAGATCCCGCCAAGGATAAAGCCTGCGATCATGAGGACCAGGACGATCCACCGCCGCCAGGGGGTGCGTTTTTGGGTTTCCAAGCCCGCCATTACTTATTGTTCCTTTTCTTTGGTCTCATATTTTTCCTGCAATTTTGCCAGCGTCCTGCGGGAAACAAACAACATCAGCAGCACCGAGACAGGAATGCCTGCAAAAAGCAAAATCAGGGTAAAAACGGGCTTCGTATCGAACACCCCATCGAGCCAGAGCCCGAGGAATACCGAAGCCATAATGACAACCAGGGTCAGACAACCGACCTGCCCAATCATCACAACGAGCAGGGTATTTAGAATATTACGACCCTTTTGTTCCGATTGTGCCATGTTGCACGATTATAACTGACAGGTCAGACAATCGTCAAAGGCAAATTGCAGGGTGCCTAGAACAGGTTGAAAGCGCCTGCATCCGACCAGTTGAAGAAGGGCGCGAAGATCGTACCGATCAGGATAACGCCAAGAACCAATACCACCAAAGCAATCATATAAGGCTGAGTCAGCGGGACAGGGTGCCTGTCTTCGTCTTCATTCGGCAGGCGGTACAAATAAACGAATTTCAAGACGTTCAGATAATAGTACAAGCCGATGATCGAGTTGATGATCCCTACCACAACCAACCAGATATAGTTTGCCTGGACGCCCGCAGCGAAGACCAATATCTTTGCGATAAATCCTCCGAAGGGGGGCATTCCCGCCAGAGAAAGAAATGCCGCCAGCATCATCAATCCGAGCAGAGGATTCCTTCGACTTAGACCGGCGTATTCACGGATATCTTCGATACCGGTAATCCGGCTGTATGCCATCACGATGCCAAAGGCGAGCAGGTTCGTGGCAATATACGCTGCAAGGTAAAAGACAACACTTGCCGCGCCGAATTGACTGAATCCCACCACCCCGATCAGCGCATAACCCGCGTGGGAGATGGAGGAATAGGCGAGCAGGCGTTTGATGTTCGTCTGCGGCAGAGCCAGCAAGTTGCCAACAGTCATGGACACCGCCGATAGTACCGCAAATGTCATCGTCCAGATCTGATCGAAACCAGGGAAAACGACAAAGAACAGACGCAAAATGACCGCAAACCCCGCAGCCTTCGAAGCCGTGGATAGAAAACCGGCCACGGGAGTCGGCGCGCCTTCGTACACATCCGGCGCCCAAAAATGGAATGGAACAATGGAAACTTTGAAGCCCAGCCCAACGACCACAAGGGATACAATGCCAAAGCCGATCAAGGGCGGGATTTTACCGGACGCCAGCGCTCCCGCAATGCCATACAAATCGGTCGTACCCGAAAAACCGAACAGCAGACTGAAACCGTAAAGCATAATGGTGGATGCCAACGTGCCGTACAGGAAATACTTGAAACCCGCCTCCGTACTGCGCTCATCATCCAGAAGAAAACCGGATAACACATAAAGCGGAATGGAAGCGGTCTCAATGGAAAGATACAGCATGACCAGATCCGCAGAGGATGCCATCAGGTTCATGCCGATCAACGATGCGAGCAGCAGGAGATAGGCTTCGCCTCGTTTCCCCGCCCTGTCATGGTCCATCAACAGCAGCGCAGTTGCCGCCGCGGCGAACATGAAAAGCATTTTGAGGAAGAAGCCCAGCCAGTCGAATCGGATCATACCGCCCAAAGTCATCTCGGGTTCTCCGGGGCGACCAGCCAGCAAACAGATGATCATGGAGACGAACAAACCGCCTGCTGTGAGCCATCCGGCATTTCGGCGCTGTTCGCCCTTCCAGAACGGCTCGAAGACGAGGACCAAAAGCCCGATGGCCAGGATCAGGATCTCGGGAAGGATGGAGGCGAAGGTCAGTGTCGTAAACATTATGCACCTCCCAAAAGGGCCATGATGTAGGTGACTCCCGATTCGATCATCGGCACCATGATGGAGGGAAAGACACCAAGAGCGATCATGAACAGGCAGAGGGTCGAGATCGCGACCTTGTCCATGACCGTGATGTCGCCCATGTGTCCCTGGAGATTTTCAGGCATCGGGGAGAAGAACACCTTGCGGATGTTCATCATGATGTACGCCGCTGTGATGACAATCGAAATGGAACAGATGACCGCCACCAGCCATTGCTCCCGCCATACACCCATGAAGATCGGGAATTCAGCAACGAAGCCGGAAAAACCGGGCATGCCCATCGAGACCAGACCGCCGATGATGAAGCCGATGGCAGCGAACGGCATCACTTTGACCATGCCGCCCAGTTCGGGAATCATGCGCGTGTGCGAGCGGTCATAGATCATTCCGGTCACAGCAAAGAAGAGGGCCGTCATCACACCGTGAGAGAACATCTGCACGCCTGCGCCGAGCAAACCGGTTTCATTCAGTGTGGAGATGCCAAGCATGACAAGTCCCATGTGCGAAACAGAGGAAAAACCGATCATGTATTTCAAGTCGGTCTGTACAAAAGCGATGTACGCGCCATAAACGACAGCGATGCCTGCAAAGGTCATGATGAGGGGCGACCAGGTCTTTGCGCCTTCGGGCAGGAGCATGACGCCAACGCGAAGAGCGGCGAAAGCGCCGAGTTTCATCAACACACCGGCATGGAACATGGAAACGGCCGTGGGCGCGGCGACGTGGCCATCCGGCGACCAGTTATGGAAGGGCCAGATGCCGCCCAACACCGCAAAGCCGAGAAATACCGGCAGGAACCACAAGTTTTGGAACGCGGTCGAGAAGCCTGCATTTTCCATCTCAAGCATATCGAACGAAAGCACGCCGGTATTTTGATATTGCACCCAATACATCGCCAGCACGCCGACAAGAGCCACGACCGATCCCACGAAAAGATACAGCGTCAGTTTCATTGCCGCATATTCACGGGTCTTGACCCAGCCCCAGATGGCGATCAGCAGGTACATCGGGAAGACGGCGATCTCATAAAAGAAGAACAACATGAACAGATCAAGTGAGACAAAAACGCCGAACACGCCGCCCGCCAGCAAAAAGAGAAAGGCGAAGAATTCGCGTGGTCTGTCCTGGATGCCAGCCATCACATGCGGATCGTCGTCGCCCCAGGAGATGAGAACACCAGTAAACATGACAATGCCCGTGAGCAGGACGAGCGGCGCGCTCATGCCGTCCACGCCGAAGTGCAGGGCAAAGTTCAGCGGCGGGATGTTTATCCAAGTATATTTTTCGATGAATTGATAACCCGTCATATCCCGCAGCAAATACTGGAGGTAGACCCAGGCGGACAACAGGAGGTCGATCACCGCCGCCGCCAGAGCCGCTGCGCGGGCCTCGTTCTTCCGGTTTGCGGGCAGCATCAGGATGAAGATGCCCGCCGCAAACGGAAGGAGGGTAATAACACTCAGAACTGGAAAAGTCATAATCACCTCGTATTGCGTAATGCGTAATCCGTGAATCACGCATTACGGATTACGCATTAGAAGAGGGCCGTCACTGCCTTGTTGATGATATCCAAAATCCACAGAGGCCAGAGACCCGTCAGCAGCATGAGCACCATGAGCGGGGCCATGACAATGACCTCGCGTGCATTGATCTCGGTCAGTTTATGTTCACCGTGTGCCCAATGTTCGTTCATCGGTCCGTGCAGGACTTTCTTGATTCCCTTCAGGATGTATGCGCCGGTAAAGAGCAAACCAAGCATGGAGATGGCGGTGTAGATCGTCAACGGCTGGTAGGAACCCCGCACGATCATGAATTCGGAAACAAAGCCGTTCAGTCCCGGCAAGCCCAGCGACGCCATCGAGGTAAAGATCAGGATGCCGCCGTAAACAGGAACAAGCGGGAACAAACCACCGAAATCGTCGAGGTTGCGTGTGTGAGTCCGTTCATAAATCACGCCGACGAGGAAAAACATGCCAGCAGCGGAGAGTCCGTGGTTGAACATTTGCAAGACCGCACCGCTCATGGCGATGTGGGCGTCGGTGGTTCCGGCGGCAAGCCCAGCCGCAGCGATGCCGAGGACGACAAAACCCATGTGATTGACGGAAGAATACGCGACAAGCCGTTTGAAGTCCGTCTGGCCGAACGAGCCGAACGCTCCAAAAACGATCGCCGCTACTGCAAGGAATGCCAGCGCGCCGGCAAATATCTTCGCTTCAACAGGATAAAGCGGAAGCACCAGGCGGATAAATCCGTACGCACCAAGTTTCAGAAGGACGCCCGCCAGGATCATCGAACCTGCGGTCGGAGCCTCGGTGTGAGCATCGGGCAGCCAGGTATGGAAGGGCCATATGGGTACCTTGACCGCAAATGCGATCGCAAACGCCCAGAAGGCAATGGATTTGACCGTGGCTACTGGCATGCCGAGCAACATTGCACCGGGGTTCAGCGCGTTCCAGTTCTGATAAAGCGAGACGAGATCATAACTCCCGAAGAGGACGCCCAGCATCTGCACCGCAAGCAACAGGCCGAGCGAGCCGCCCATGGTATAGATCATGAACTTCAGGGACGCGTAATCCTTGTTGGCGCTCCCCCACTGGTTGATGAGGAAGTACATCGGGACGAGGCCGATCTCCCAGAACACGAAGAAGATCAAAAGGTCAAGGGCGAGGAAAACGCCCAACATGCCCGTTTCGAGAAACAGGAAAAGCATCATGTACGGCTTGACGCGGTCTGTCACACTGAACGACGCGAGAATGGCAAGCGGCGTCAAAAGCGTGGTGAGCAGGACCATCGAGAAGGATATCCCATCCACGCCGAGATGGAAGGATGAATTCAACGCTTCATACCAGACGTATTTTTCCTCCAATTGAAAACCGGCGACATTGGGGTCGAAGCGGTTCCAAAGGACAAGGGTCAGCAGGAATGGAATCAGACTGGCGACAAACGCAAACCAGCGGTGAAGTTTCGCTTCGTTCGGCATGAAAAGCATGATCAACGCCGCAACCGCGGGTGTGAAGAGGATCAGGCTGAGGAGATGTGTGTTTAGATATTCCATGAGTCGCTCCTACGCCATCAAAAGGAAGTACAGCAGCCCGCTGATCACAAAAATGACGATCAATGTGAGCAGAAGGTATTGCTGGATTCGTCCTGTCTGAATCGGGCGGAGGTTTTTACCGAACCACCAGGTCACCTCCGCGGAACCATCGCCGAAGAAACGATTGATGACGGGCAGGTCGATGTAATTCCGAATCGCGCCTCCGACTCCGCCGGTGGCTGGTCCAAACAGGTGAAGGATTCCATCGATCACGCCCTGGTCCATCCATTTGGAAACAAAGACCTCCGAGAACCAAATGGCGGGCTTGATGAACAGGAAGTTATATAATTCGTCGAAATACCATTTATTCTTGAGGACGGGAATTTGCAGCCGGTCTTCGGCAGGTGATTTGACATTCCGGTAGGCAAAATAACCAAGGGTCAAACCGCCGAGAGCCACAAGAAGCGATGTTGCCAATGGAACGATATTGAACGCCAGTTCTTCAGCATGCTCGTGAAGCATCGAGCCGACGAATTCGTGGAACCAATTGGGGACAAGTCCGCCCGTCGCCCAGTGCGGCATGCCGACCCAGCCATATCCAACCGCAAAGACGGATAGCACCACAAGCGGGGTTGTCATCGTCCACGGAGTTTCTTGAGCGTGTTTTGCCTCTTCCGTGCGGGCTTCGCCGAGGAAAGTCAATGTAATCTGGCGCATGGTGTAGAAAGCGGTGAGGAAGGCGGCGAAAGCGAGAGTGAAGAAGACGATCGTATGTCCGTGCGCCCAGGCATCAGCCAGAATCTCATCCTTCGACCAAAAGCCGGCCGTCAACACCGGGAAGCCCGAAAGCGCAAACCCGCCGATCAGAAAAGTCCAAAAAGTGATGGGCATCTTTTTCCGCAATCCGCCCATGTTGAACATATCCTGCGGGTCTACTTTATGATTGCCGGTATGAAGCACTCCATGTTCCATGCCGTGAATGACGGAACCGGAACCGAGGAAGAGCAGCGCCTTGAAAAATGCGTGAGTCACAAGGTGGAAAGTCGCCGCCACATATGCATGAATGCCGAGCGCGGCGATCATGAAACCAAGCTGTGAGATCGTGGAGTAAGCTAGAACGCGTTTGATATCGTTCTGCGCCACCGCAATTGTTGCGGCGAAGAGCGCTGTGAACGCGCCGATGAAAGCCACGAAGGTCATGGTCTTTTCATCGAGGCTGATGATCGGGAACATGCGGATGACGGCATACACACCGGCGGAGACCATCGTGGCAGCATGGATCATCGCGCTGACAGGGGTGGGACCTTCCATCGCGTCCGGAAGCCAGACATGCAGCGGGAATTGAGCCGATTTACCGATCGTGCCGATGAACAAAAGGAGGCCGATCAAGCCCGCAGCGGAGAGACCCAGGATTCCCGTCGGGACGGAGGCGAGAGCGTGTAAAACTTCCTCGCGGAAAATATCCTTGAAGGAAAGCGATCCGGTCACGCTATAAAGGAAGGCGATTCCCAACAACATGAACACGTCGCCCACGCGGGTGGTCATGAAGGCTTTGATCGCGGCATTGCGCGCGGATTCTTTCCCGTACCAGAAGCCGATCAGCAGGTACGAGCACAAACCCATGATCTCCCAGCCAACGAACATTGTTAGCACATTGTCGGAAACGACCAGCACATACATACCGAAAGCGAACAACGCAAGAAAAGCAAAGAATCGCGAATACATCGGTTCGACGGACGGAACCGTGTGACCGTGAACCGTCGCGCCATGAGGCGGCAAACCGGCGTGGTCATGGTCGCCTTCGGGCTGACCGAAATTGTGATAGCCCACACTGTAAAGGAAGATCATGAAGATCGTCCATGCGACAAAGAAAAGGGTCGTTGCTGAAAGCGGATCCAACAATACGCCGATCTTGAGGTAACTGTCACCGGTCGCCAGCCAGTTGACCGACGACTCGAAGGGGTGTTCTGCAAGATGTTCCACTCCCAACGCGCGAGCAAAGACGACCATCCCGCCCAGCCAGGAAAGGAAAGCCGCGCCCACCCCCACTGTATGGCTGAGCATCTTGCTCCTGTTCGTAAACAAAACGATCAGGAAGAAGGCAAGCGCCGGGGGCAATGGAATCAGCCAGATCAATAATTCAGTCGTCATTAAGCCTCCAAGAGCAGAGAAAGGTAATTAGAGGTTGGAGGTTTTTTCGGGCTCATCTCCAATCAGCCAATCTCCAATGTCTACCCTCTAGAATTTCAACATATCCACATCGTTCGCAATCACCGTATTGCGGCAGCGGTACATGGAAATAACCAGCGCAAGGCCGACCGATACTTCGGCGGCGGTGACTGCAAACACGATGATCGAAAAAACCTGACCGGACATCGAAAACACATCGCTGTATCGCCAGAACGATACGAGGTTGATGTTGACGGCGTTGAGCATCAATTCCACGCCGAGCAGGATCGCAACCGCGTTCCTCCGCGCCAGCACGCCGAACATGCCAACGCTGAACAACGCCGCCGCGAGGATCAAATACCATGAATGAGGGACCATGATGATTCCGCCTCCTATTTATCAGATTTCCCGGCGCGGGGGTTGAACGCGACGTACACCGCGCCCACCAATGCCGCCAGGAGTAAAACAGACGCAACCTCGAACGGAAGGACGTATGCATTGGGCGAGACCAGCGCTTCGCCCAACAATCCGATCGAATCGAACCCGGGCGGGAGCTCTGATGCGGTTTTTGTGAAACCGCTCCACTCTCTGAGCATGTAAACCAATCCACCGAATACAAGCAGCGAAACCAGGACGCCTGCCCACCAGTTCTTATTGATCTGCGGGCCCGCATCGCGCATATCCTTTCGCGTGAGCATCACCGCGAAGATGAATAGGATGGCGATCGCTCCGATGTAGATCACCACCTGCACCACAGCGATGAAGTTCGCGTTCAATAGCGCATACACCACCGCAACGCCGAAAAGCGTGGAGACCAGCCAGAGCGCGGCATGGACGAGGTTGCGTGTCGTCACCACCATCACGGCGGAACCGAGCGTGAAGAGAGCGATAAGGATGAAAATGATCTGTTGTGCCGTCATAACAACTCTCCAATTCTCTTCTCCTCCAAATTCCGTAAGAGAATTGGAGGATTGGAAAATTTATTAGTGATGCGCCTCCGCGGGTTTCTTCCCCCCCTCGATGCGTTCGCGTTCGGAGCGGGTGGCGGAGCGCGCGATTTCGATGGCAATCCAGCCTGTTACGATATTGGCGAGGATCATGCCGAGGGTATAGAGCCAGGCCGGGGCGGAGGCGAGAAGCGCGTTCATCAGAGCCGTCACCAAAAGGAGAGCGAACGCCAAAGGAGTAAGGAATTTCCAATTGAAGGCGAGCATCTGGTCGATGCGGATGCGCATCATGGTGTATTTGACCCACATGATGACCCAATATCCAAGCATCGCCTTGATGATAAGGATAAGAATGGCTAGGAACGGACTGACCTGTTCCAGACCGAAGAAGCGATAGCCGCCAAAGAACAGGATCGCCCAGAAACCGCCGAAGGTAAAGGCGTGAAGCAGTTCGCCAGCATAGAACATCCCGAATTTCATGCCTGAATATTCGATGTTGAAGCCGGAGACCAACTCCGATTCGCCTTCCGCAAGGTCGAAGGGAGCGCGGCCGAGTTCCGCGATGGCGGCGATGAGGAAGATCAAAGCGCCGAGCGGCGAGATGAGAAAGTACCAGGTGCTCTGCGCTGCGATGATGGCGTTCATGTTCATCGACTCGGCAAAGATGACTGGGATCATCAACACGGTCAGCATGGGGATCTCAAAGGAAACCATTACTGCGACCTGACGAAAACCGCCGATCAGCGCGAATTTATTGTTCGATGCCCAGCCCGCCATGATGATGGAAAGCGTTCCGATGGCTCCGGCAGCGATGAGGAAAAGCGCTCCCACGTTTAGATCCGTGCCGAGCATGACGGGAGCGAGCGGAACCACCGCCCAAAGGATCAGGACCGACATCATCGAGAGAATCGGCGCAAGGTTGTACACCACTTTGTCGGCGTTGCCTGGAGTCGTATCCTCCTTTATGATGAGTTTGATGATGTCTGCAAAAGGCTGGATCAAGCCGAATGGACCCACGCGGTTCGGTCCGAGCCGGTCCTGGAAGCGCGCCACCACCTTGCGCTCGACCCAGACGAGGAAAATATCGATCACCATCAGGATCGTAATGAGAAGGAATACGCCAAGGAAGGCGACCAGTACATGAGCCGCGTCAGCATTCATGCCCCAGCCGGTGAAAACACCTTCCAACCAGTCTGCGGCTACTTTCAAGGGGTCATTCCAAAAACTCATAAATCACTCCGTTTATTTGCGTTGCGGACGTTCTCTTACGTCCTGTCCCATGCGCATTGGTGTTTGCGCGCGGCGCACACGCATTGACATTACACAAAGAAAAGGCTGAAAGGAAATCTCCGATCAGCCTTCTCTCCATTTACCGCACAATTACGCCCATTCCAACATTCCCTTGCGCCAGGTATAAACCAGACCCACCACCAGGATGGTGACAAAAATGATGCCTTCGATCACGGCGTACAACCCAAGGTGGCCGAGTTTCACCGCCCAGGGAAAAAGGAACACCGCTTCCACATCGAAGACGAGGAAAACCAGTGCAAAGATGTAATACTGCGCTTTGAATTGGATCCACGCCGGGCCCACAGGTTCGATCCCACACTCGTAGGTTGACTCTTTGACCGGGTTGGGTTTCTTGGGACCGAAAATAAAACCTGCTGCAATCGCGCCAATGGGAATGACCAATCCTACAACAATAAACAGGGCGACATATATCCACTCGCTCATTTAGATTTCTCCATTGGGAAATGTTGTATTACAAATTTAACGCGAACATTGTACCATAAAGGACAAATCGCCCGCCTATTACCCCTTGTCAATTTTTCAGGTGATATTTGTCACGTTTTCTTTTTGGACTTCGCCGCGGGTTTTGAAGGTTTCCGCTTCGGTTTCAGAAGCTTGCCGTATAGGTATTTGATAATGTCCTTCAAAAACGGGAAGCCTACAATGGATCCCACCACCGAGCCGACCACGCCGGATGTCCGGACAAAGTTGGTGGAGAAACCGAAGAAGTCCACCGCCTCGATCTCGACGATTTGAGCGTTTACCGGAATCCGGCTTTTTTCTCCCGTGGAACGGTTCTCGAAATTCAGGTGCAGCCAGATCGTGCCGCGATACTTGCCTACATTTTGCGTACCGACGCTCCAATAAAAGGTCACAGACTGCCCCTGCTTTAATGGCTGAAAGGTCGACCCAGTCGGTTTTACCTCCAGACCGACCACCTCGTAATACGCCTCCGCTGTAACGTTATGAGTTGCGTATAAATTCGGTATTTCGATCACTTCGCCTTCAACGACATTCCCTCCGACCTCGGCAGTCGGCGTGATGTTCCCCAATGTATCCACCTCGAGGGTAAGGCGCACGACGTCGCTTTCCGCTCCCGCCTTGATGCTCGAAGGATATTCAAGGGTCAGGCGGCGGAATTCAGGCAGGGCGGAAGCCGGTTCGCTTCCAACAGAGGGAGTCGCTACTTGCGAGGACGGCGTGGAAGTTGGAAATGCAGACTCGAACGTCGCTGTGGCTGGAACTGCCACCTGTTGAGTCAAAGTATCTGGCGGCGCTTCCGTTGCTGGCGCCTCGGTTGCCGGGGGCGCTCCGCAGGATGCAAACAGGAAGACCGCCGCGGCAGCAACAACGAATAGATAGCGGAAACGAAAATGTATTTTTTTCACTAACCAGACGGAGAATCAAGATGAAGCGAGGACGGCGTCGGGAGCTGCATTTCAGCGGGAGAGATGGTCTGGATTCGCGTCTCACGCGGGTTGGGCGAAAATCCCCAGATCAAAAGCGCAATTGAAACGGAGAGGATAATGACAGTTAGGGTGAGCCGCAGAGATTTCAACGCTGAACCTCCTCCACTTCGATATACCACTTTACTCGTGTGCCGACCCGGTCGCGCAATTGCCAGGCGACAGGCTTGGGCATTTCTGTGAATGTGCGGCGGATGTCGTTGATGCGCCCAATGACGAGCGCCTTTTCTTCATTTGAGAGCGGGATTTCATTCGTGTTCAACATCGCTTCGAGCTTATCGAGGTTGATGGAAGTCGTTTTATACAATCCCCAATCCGCGCTGCATAAGTGAGCCAATACGGCAAGGTTGATGGTTTCGTTATCGCCCTCGCCTGTTTCGTTGTTCATCAGGATCGAAGTGAGATCGAACGCGTCCTTGCGGTTAAGTTCGATGATCTGGGCTTTGGAAAGAAATAGTTCTGCCAGCGGGATGGTGACCGGGTCTGCAGCAAGGCGGTCTTCGAGCGGAATTTTGTGGCACATTTCGAAATGCCCGACGAAAATATCCACCTTCATTTCCGTGGGATCGTGATAGTAGATCTGCCTCTGGTCGCCGTTGAGGATATTGAACTGCTTGTGCGGAGAATAGCCCATCGCGGGCATGAAGCTCTCGAATTCACGGCGCTGCTTGAGCGGGATGCAAAAATCAAGGTCGGCGAATTCGCGCGTGAAGAGCGGATGGCTGGTTTTGTTGTGCATTTGCACCGCCAGCCCGCCAATGGCGCGCAAACGGATGTTCTTCTCGTTCGCGGCATCGATGAGGCGGTGCATTTCCTGTACAAGATCGGGGTGCGCTTCCATCAGGTTATTTGCCTGCTTTCATTTTACTCTTTTCCGCTCACTGCACAACATCCTTCATCCACATGGGAAATTCGGCGGAATCCATTTTTTCCTCAGCCCTGCCCCAGCGTTCGAGCGCCCAGCCCCAGAAGTCGAAATCGATGGTCGAGATTCTCGCCTGGATCGCCGCCCACAGCCCCCAGCCCACGTCGGACATGATCATGTTGAGCTTCATGCGCGCGACCATCTGTGGTGACGCATCGCCGAAATACGCGGCACAGACTTCCTCGATCTGATCGTCGTTGAACTGCATTTCCTGGCAGGTATTGCCCAGTTCGAACGTCGGGTCGTTGTTGCCGCTGTATTCATAATCGATCAACCAGAGTTGTTCGCCGTCGTCGATGTAATTTTCAGCAAGCAGATCATTATTGCACGGGACCGGCGCCAAAGGATTGACAGACATGGCTTTCTCTATCTCGTTCACAACGGGTATCCGCTCGGGGTAACCTTTGGGGATCTCGATACTGCGTTCACGGCACAGGTTGAGATAATACTCTGTGAGGCGGAACATGTTGAAGTCCGAATAGAAGCGCGGACCGGCGTGGAGTTTCTTGATGGCTTGAGCCATGCGGGAGGGTTGTCCCGGCTGATTCAACGAATCCTTCGACATGGTCTTCCCGTCAAGGAATTCCAACACCATGGCGCTGTGTTCCGGCAGGTGATGCAAGACTTTTGGCGCGACCCCCGCACTGGCGGCGGCTCTTGTGTTGTGATGTTCGTTATCCCTGTCGATGGCGAGCAGTTCCGTGCTTTCACCCGGCACACGAACAAAATAAGGCATGCCATCCACGGTCACTTTGTAATTGGTATTGGTAAGACCGCCCGAAAGCTGTTGAATGGATACATCCCTTCCCTTCCAATCTTCCACCTGGGCGGCGATCTTTTCGATTACAGACATACGTGCCTCCAAATAAAAAAAGAAGACCTGACAGTCACACCTTCCGCGTGGCTGTCAGGTCTCTTGACGTTTCGTTACTCGACCGGGATCTCAGCCTGAACCTTGTTCAGGTCGATGCCCTTGCTCATGCGGTAGGATTTGAATCCGAAGTAGATGATCGCGGCGAGCAGGTAATTGACGCCCATGAAGATCAGCGATGTGCCGTTCTTGTATCCGGCTTCGTTGATGCTGTAGCCGATACCGTACAAAGCGTTCGGGTCGAGGATCCATTGATACAACAGGTATACGAGGAAACCGCCGAAGATCAGGCCCGCAACTGTGATCATCGGGATGCCAAAGATGTTGTACTTTGCAATGGGCGACGCCTTGTAGAGATCGGGTTTGACGTAGGGCAAAAGAATTGCCGAAATCGTCGTGCCGAGGAAGGTCACAGCGATGACCAAGGTGGAGCACAGTGTCAACGAGGCGAAGTTGGCGATGTTGTAGTTGAAGAGATACGCCACCAGGATCGACGGAACGATCATCAGCAAGAGCGCATTGACCGGCGTCCCGGTGCGCTCATCGAGTTTTGCAACCGATTCGGGCAGGAGGCGGTCGAAGGCGGCGGCAAAGATCACGCGCGTCGATGAAAGGAATACCGTTGCGCACCAGCCGAACCACCACAAGCTCATCAAGGCCACGACCAGGAATTGAACGACTTTATTCGTTGTCAGGAAGGCGGCGAACAGCGCCGGATAGGGCCAGACAGGGAATGCCGGGGCAACATCGGTGAAACCCCAGGCGTAGTTCCACCAGGCTGCGCCTGATTGGACATAGAACTCCCAGCCGACGCTTTTGCTTATGGCAAAGAGCAGAACGATGCCAAGCAGGGTCGTAATGCCGAGCGCCCATCCCATGCCCGCCATGTTTCGTTTGAAATCCGTCGCGCCGCGTACTTCACCGTAGAGGGTCGCTCCCCAGTTGGGCCACAAATTGAAGAAGACCATGTACGGGATGACGAGGAAGACGACAGCCAGCGAGCCGCCCGCAAACGGAGTCACTGCGCCAGCAGCTGTGCCGAGTTCGACGGTCGCATCGTACACGCCGCTCACGCCGAACATGGATGAGGCGTTCGCCTCCAGACCGGCTTTGAACGCTTCAGGCGTGCCGCCCAACAAAAGCGCGATAACGATCAGCAAGCCGAGCATCCCGCCGTAGAAGGAGAACTTCTGGATGCGGGCGTAGGTCTTCATGCCGAGCATGATGAAGACGCTGACGATGATGATGGTCAGCATCGAAGCGGTGAACGCCCCGTTTTGGGTTCCCGCAAACCACAGGGCGGTATCCTTCGCGCCGAGCACACCGAGAATCGGAACCAGAACAATGTGGCGGAACATGTCGCCATACAGCGGCACCCACAACCATAGGATGAACCACCAGCCGGTCACGGCAAGGATGAAGCCGACCGCGCCGCCGAGAATGCGGCTCTGCCAGACGTAATCGCCGCCCGAACGGGGCATGACGGCGATCAATGCGGCATAGACCACAACCTCGAAGAAAATGAAGATCGCGCTGACGATCAGCGCGTTCACCATCCCGCCCTCGAAGTAATACATCTGGCTGAAGCTGTACAAGCCGAGGGTGATCAGGTTGATGGAAAACAACGCGTAGATGAACGCGTCGAGGACCGACCAGGAACGCACCATGCCGGTCGCTTTACGGACAAACAAGTCGCTCATAACACTCTCCTCTTATGAATTTTTTTTATCGGTAGCGGCGCGTTTATCGCGCCCCTACAAAATCAACCTGTTGTCAGAACGTAATCTTCGATCTTGTGTTTGCCCAGGCGCACGATCGCGCCGAGCAGCGTTCCCTGCTCATACATCGAGCCGGGATTGATGCACAACGTCTCGCCGATGCGGGCAACGCCGCGTCCTTCGTGGATGTGTCCGTGCAAGCCGAGCAAAGGCTGGACCTGTTCTATCGAATCGCGCAGAGCCGTCGAACCGACCGCCTTCAGTGCCTGTCCCGCCATCTTGGGGCGCAGGTTTTCATCCAACTCCGGCGCTTCATCGAGGTTCGATTTATACGGCGGCACGTGGATGTTGAAGATGGCATTCTTCGGGTCCTTAAGCCGGGACGTCATCGCCTCATACCGGACCTTGAGCTGGTCCTCGTCCTCTTCACGATGCGTATTCCAGGGTGTCCTGTTGCTCCAACCAGAGGCGATCATTTCATGACCGCTGTCGAGAAGCGTCACGTCCCCTTCCGCAAGGACAACCGTCCTGCTCTCGCGGATGATGTCATCCACTTCGTCCATATCGTCATTGCCCGGGCAGCAATAGACCTTCATGCCCGTACCTGCGAGTTTTTTCTCCGCCAATTCCATCCACTGCTGGACGACTTTCAAAACCTCATCCAAAAAAATCCTGCCGACCTTCCCAGGGTCTTTTTCCAGTTCCTTGATCTCATCCGGATTCGTCAGGTAGGGATAATAGCCGCGGCTGCGGACTCTTTTTTTCAAATCCGCCAGTTCGTCTTCGTTGGTGATTTCGTAAACCTGTTCAAGGAGTGTGACGCGGTAATTTTTTCCGCCCTGATGAATGAACGGGACGACCGCCTTGCCCGTCATGTCGCCGCCGAGGATCAACTGATCGGCGTTGTAGAACTTCCCCGCATTGAGAAACTTGCTCCAGCAAATATCCGAGCCGTGAATGTCCGTCGCAAAGAAAATGGTGGTCACATGCAGATCCTTGGGTCAAAGGGTCACTTGCAGAGGTGTTACGCTGGTATGCATTTGATTATACACGTCGCCAGCCGGATTTCATTAATGATTAACAACCCGGCGCGGACAAAGTTTCGGATTGCCCGACGAGAGGATGAAAGAATTTAACCAAAATCAGAGCAATCCAGGAATATTTTATGAGGACCAAACAGCGTTTCATGTGTCTTTTATCCATAAGTATGAGATCGAGTAGGTTGATAAACCCGACTTGACCCGATCCAGGCGTGCAATAACAAGTGACACTTCAAACTGAATTTTGGCAAACCATCCACGAATGCAGTCACTTACTCACGAAATAGAAGATTGGCATTCGAGTTTTCGTGAAAAACCTGTCCTTAGTGTTTCGCGATTGAAGAGCTCTTGGACGGATTACCCCCAACAGGAAACGCTGGCGGAGAACGAAGTGAAGTTGAAATAGAAAAAAGGCTGATGTCATTGCGAGGGCGGTGTTCTCCCGCCCGTAGCAATCTCCTGTTATACGGGGATTGCTTCGTCGCTCCGCTTCTCGTAATAATATATTATCGGAACAACATAATCACCCAATACACCGCCGCAGAGACCAACGCGCTGGCGGGGATGGTGATGAACCATGCAGTCACGATCTCTTCCGCCACGCTCCAGCGCACCTTGCCGAAACTTTCCGAAGCGCCCACGCCGATGATCGCGGAACTGACCACCTGCGACGTGCTGACCGGCAGTCCCAAATATGAAGCGGCAAGGATCACCGCCCCCGAGGTCATCTGGGTCGAAAAACTGTGGATGGGGCGGATCTTATAGAACCGTCCACCCAGGGTGCGAATTAACTTCCAGCCGCCGAGAGCGGTTCCCAGTCCGATCGCCGCGGCGCTTAACATCACGACCCACAGGGGGACCCGGAACTGGTCGATCTGTCCGCCGATCAAAAGGCTGAGCGTGATGATCCCCATCGTCTTCTGCGCATCGTTCGTGCCGTGGCTGAACGCCATAGCCAACGCAGTCACGAGCTGTCCGCGTTTAAAAAAATTATTGATCTCCATGGGCGCATTTTGAACGAGGAAATGGATCAGGCGGGTCAATAAGAAGCCGAAGAAAAACCCAAGCAGCGGGGAGGCGAACAAAGCGATGATCACCTTCTCCAGTCCGCGGAGTTTGATGGCGCCGAATCCTGCCCCTGCCAAGACCGCACCGACCATGCCGCCGATCAAAGCATGGGAGGAACTGCTGGGAATCCCCAGTATCCACGTCAGAACATTCCAGACAATGGCGCCCACCAGACAGGCAATGATCACCACGATGCTCAAAGCGTTCGATTGCGCCACTTCATCACCGATGGTGGTTGCGACCGCGACGCCGAACAGGAAGGGTCCGAGAAAATTTGCAACCGCCGTCAGCCCCAGTGCGGTCCCCGGGCGGAAGGCGCGCGAAGCGATCATCGTCGCGACGATATTGCTCGAGTCGTGGACACCGTTCAGGAAATCAAAGAGCAGCGCGAGGCTGATGACAAAAAGTAACTCCAATGGCATACCTGAACCTATGTCCTCTTCACAACGATATCTGCGATGACATTCGCCGCTTCGTCGCCGCGGTCAGCCGCATTGGAAAGGTGGCGATAGACTTCGCGCTCCTTCAACATTTCCGTCACGTGATGGATATCCTCGGGTCCGCTGAAAAGGTCCGCCACCGCCTCCCGGTAAATGGATTCGACCCGATTCTCCAAAGCCTTGGCGCGCTGGGCATGTCCGATCGCCACGCCCGGGTTGTTCTTGAGCCTCTGGACCGCCTGTTGGATCTCCCAGCCTGCATCCTTCAAGAGGGAGCTCATCCGCCGCATGTAATCGGTCGGTTGAACCTTTAAAATACCCATTTCCACAACGGTCGTGTCGGCATAATCCACCATGTCGTCGATCGAGCGTGAGAGGGCAAAGATATCCTCGCGGTCGAACGGCGTGACAAAGGTGTGGTTCAACTCATCGATCAGGATGCGCCGGACCTCGTCCGCCTCCTTCTCTTTTAGAGACAGGGCATCCGAGATTTCGGTGCCAGGCGACTCGAGATATTTCGCCAGCAGCTTAAGACCGTCATAGGTAAGGTTGGCTTGATCGATGAGGAGCTTATTGAAAACATCCTCTTTGCGTTTGAATATCTTTAACATGGCTCTGCCCTTTCCAAAGGTTTCCTTGAACCGTCTTTTATATTAGCACCACGTCAAACCGCCCTCCTCGTGTCAATTTTCCTGATATTTCCGGCTTAAAAGCAGAAGGCCGGGAATCTGTTCGTTCATGTGGAGATCACAATCAGGAATGGATGGGCACAAAAAGGTGGGAACTGGTTTGAATTACCCTCTTGTCACTAATCAACTAAAATCTATCAATTTTCATGACATTTGTTACAGCCATAAAACAGGGATTAATCATAAAATGGGCTTGTCATTGGAGACCGAATGGCAACACACAGGGGCACACGCCAGGCTCGCTACCCAAGATTTGACGCACACTCAAATTAAGGAGAAAAAATGACTTCCCATCCCTATCCCCCTGAACCGTTCCGCATCAAAGTCGTGGAACCCATCCGGCTCATTCCGCGTAAGGCGCGAGAGGCGGCACTCAAAGAGGCAGGCTACAACCTCTTTCTCATGAAAGCCGAAGACATGTTCATCGACCTGCTGACCGACTCCGGCACCGGCGCGATGAGTCAGGAACAATGGGCGGCGCTGATGCGCGGCGACGAGTCTTATGCGGGCGCGCGATCCTATCACCGCCTCAAGAACGCCGTGGACGACGTGTTTGGGTTCAAGTATTTCATGCCGACTCATCAAGGCCGCGCCGCCGAAAATATCCTCGTGTCGGTTTTGGTCAAGCCCGGTCAATGGGTGCCGAGCAATATGCACTTCGATACCACCGACGCCAACATCCGCGCAAGGCAGGGACGACCCGCCAACCTCGTCATCGACGAAGCTCACGATCCCGAAAATCGCCATCCCTTCAAGGGCAACATGGATATCAACAAGCTCAAGGCTTTCATCGCAAAGTATGGGCGTGAGCAAATTCCCTTTGGCATGATCACCGTCACGAACAATGCCGGAGGCGGTCAGCCCGTTTCGATGGAGAATCTCAAGGCTGTGGCGGATCTCTATCACGAGAACGGAATCCCGTTCTTTATCGACGCCGCGCGCTACGCCGAAAACTGTTTCTTCATCAAACAGCGGGAACCTGGCTTTGAGCGGAAATCGGTCAAAGAGATCGCTCGTGAAATGTTCTCGCTGGCAGACGGCATGTGCATGTCCGCGAAGAAGGATGCCATCGTCAACATCGGCGGGTTGTTATGCTTGAACGATGAAACTTTATCCCAAAATCTCAAGAACGAATTGATCCTGCGCGAGGGCTTCCCAACCTATGGCGGACTCGCCGGGCGCGATCTCGATGCCATGGCAGTCGGACTTTACGAGGGCTTGGACGAAGACTATCTTGCCTATCGTCTTGGGCAAACAGCGTATCTCGCCTCACGCCTGAACGAAGCCGGGATTCCCACCATTCAGCCGACCGGAGGCCACGGCGTATACGTCAATGCCGGAAGGATCCTTCCTCACATCCCCAATTACGAATTCCCCGCGCAGGCTTTGGCTGTAGAACTCTATCGTGAAGGCGGCATCCGCGGTGTGGAGATCGGCTCGGTCATGTTCGCCTGTCTCGACCCGGAAGATGGCAAATGGCATTACCCAAAATTGGAACTGCTGCGCCTCGCCATTCCAAGACGAACGTACACGCAAAGTCACCTCGATTATGTAGCCGATTGTCTCGCCGCCATCAAATCGCGAGCAGATAAAGTGAAGGGCTATAAATTTACCTACGCGCCTGAATTGCTGCGTCACTTCACGGCGAGGTTTGAGCCGCTGTAATGGACCATAGACAATGGACGGTGGACCATCGAGCGCGATCCATCGTCCATTTTTGGTTATTCGCTGATCTTCCTATTCACCCAGAAAAACGCAACCCAGAAAAAGGCCGCGAGCCCGCCAAAGACGAAGGGTGCCTGTGTGCCGCGTGGCTAGTCCCACAAAAAGATGTAGGCGATGCCCATCATGATGGTCAGGATCCCTGCCAGAGCCAGAAACACATTGTGCTGAACCATCAATTTGCGTACTTTCTTTAAAGCGTCCATTTCATTCTCCTTTTTGAGCGGCGCAGGGATCTCCTGCAAAGATGGGGACCGATTCGCCAGGAGCAGGCTGTGGGTCCGCGTGATGGGCGTTCAAATTCACCGTGCGTTTCGAATGTCTGAGTCCTTTCAGGTAAAGGTTCCTGGCTATCGCGAACAGGTATGCCTTGACCGTTTCGGTACGAATCTCATCGCGTCCAACCCATGCACGCGCAAAGGTTTCGGAGGTGATGTCGTCAGCGTCATCGGCGCTGCCCGAAAGCCAGAAGGCATATCGATAGACATCTCTGGAATGCCGCTCGTAGATTTCATGTAAGGTGAGCATGTTGTCTCAATCTTACATTATCCATTCGAGGCAAAAAAGTTACACATGAGTCAGCCATCTTTCTGGGTACAATCGATTTTATTTTTTTACATCCGCAAACCGGAGGAGCCGATGGCTAAAAAACCCGAACCTTTGTATTACTCCGATTATCTTGAACTCGATAAGATTCTCGGTGCGCAACACCCAAAAAGCGGAAATAATACAGATGAGATGCTGTTTATCATCGTCCATCAGGCGTACGAGCTGTGGTTCAAGATGATCATCCATGAGCTGGATCAAGTACGCAGCATCTTCGACACGGACAATGTCCCTGACAACGCCGGGGAGATAAGCATCGCCGTTCATAAGTTGAAACGGGTCGTTAGAATCTTCGATGTCGTCAACCGCCAGGTGGACGTCCTCGAAACGATGACGCCGATGGACTTTCTTGAATTCCGCGATCTGCTATTGCCCTCTTCCGGATTCCAAAGCCTGCAATTCCGCATCATCGAAGCCAAGCTGGGACTCAAAATGGACCAACGCTATAAGGCGAATTATTACAAGAACACGCGTCCGGGTGGATTCAACCAGCGGAATTACGACGCAATCACTGCCACAGAATCCGAGGCGACGCTGAAGAGTCTGATCATCAAGTGGGCGGAGCGCACTCCCTTCTTCGACGAGTCATCATGGAAGGATTACCGGGCTCGATTCCCAGGCGGGGAAGATATTCACAAATTCTGGAGTGACTACAAGCAGATTTACCGGAACAGCCTCAATGGGCCGGTTGAAATGCGTCAACTGGATGAATTGGACAGGGTCTTTTACAAGGAAGGCTTGGGGGAATTCTCGGTGAATGCCATGCGGGCGGTATTGTTCATCATGCTGTACCGCAACCTGCCGATCTTCCAACAACCGTTCGACCTGCTGACCACCCTGATCGACATCGACGAAATGCTTTCGCAGTTTCGCTATAAACACATGCTGATGGCGCGGCGCATGATCGGGATGCGGGTGGGAACCGGCGGCACGAGCGGAGCGGGCTATCTCGAAGGCGCATTAAGACAGCATTATATTTTCAAGGAATTGACCGAAGTCTCGACATTTTTGATCGAGCGAAGTAATTTACCCGAATTGCCAAGGGATGTGAGGGAGAAGATGAGTTTCAACGCGTGACAAGGTAGAGTCAGAAAATCACGACTATGGACTCTGTTTGGGTTGGTTGACAAACGCGTAGCAAGATTAGGCGAGTGGGTTAATTCGTCCTGTGTTTTGAACCCCAATTTATTAAGAATTTAAGTGCAAGCGCAAATAAGAGTAAGGGTGACAAATAAACACATGCTATACCGATTATATCGATATAATAATAAAAAGAAGAGGCTTTAGTGTATTCGGATAACGAAATATAATTCTTATTTAGAGTATATGAAACCATCATCGGAATTCGCAATGCATCAGAACCATAGATCATCGGTAAAAATACATTTTGAGGTTTCGGGATTTCAACATCATCGGGTCTTTCCTCGTAGACCTTATTCAACATTTCAAGTTCCATCACGGTGCCAGTTTCAGTTCGAATTCGGTTCATATATGCAAAAACCCAAATTAAATCATCCCTTGACGTTTCTTTTCCCCAAGCATAGTTATAACCAGTACCAGAATCGTTGGATCGTTTTTTCCAAAAATAAGCCTTCCCGTCCACTACCTTATACATGGGTCCGGTCCCCATTGGGAATTCACTAATAATAAACTCAAATGTCTCGTATTCATCATCGGGGGTTTCAATAAGAAAGAGAGGTGTTGAGGACAAATTCTTAATCACCACATAATCAAACGCGTCGCTGTAAGAATCTTCTTCAGAAACGTCTGAAACCAAAATCCCTTGCGGAAGTTCGACTGGAGCAAATGTTAAATGCTCAATAAACCACGGAGTTTCAGGAGGAGTATTGTAAGGAATGGCGAAAGTTGTAACGCTAATAAATGCAACATAGATTGTCGGTAATAGAAGGCGCATTCATACCTCACTTATCGCATATCAAAAAGTATCCTACTCTTTATTCGTATGCAGATCATTTTCAAACAGGTAGACTACCCAGAAGGTATCCGTATGAATAATTTTACATCAAGGGCAGAGGTGCTCCGTGCCGTTTCCGTCGACTGTGATGTAGATTGTTTCGCCCTCCTGAACGTCCACGGTCTGGATCTTTGGCTCGTCGGGAAGAAAAAGGTCGTAAATATCATACACGCCTGGGTCGACCTGTACTTCATTTAAATATCTGCTGTTGGTAAACAAGTTATAAAGATAAAGTTCGTTCGGTCCGATGATGAGGTCGTGTTCGGTGCAGTTCTTGATGTAGGCGGGTTGGGGCCAGTCGGTGAATGTAAACGATTCGACCCGAGACAAATCGCCTTCGAGTTTTGTGAACGGGGTAAGCAGGGAAACCCAGCCGGTGAATTCCGTATTCGGGAGGATGACCTGCACCCACTTTGACAGCACATCCCGCCCGATGACCTGCGCAGTTTCGCCTTTTTTCAACAAACCGATGCGGTTGTACTCGGTGCCGGGTCCGCGGCGGATGTAGAGATTCCCTTCCGAAGCGATTATGCGGACGGATGGAAGCGACTCCGGCGTGGCTAACTGTGCCGACACAGGAATAAGCGTCGCTGTGGGAGGAAGCGGGGAAGATTCCGGTCGAGTTGTGGGCGTCGATTCAAGAGGTGATTCCGTTTGAGCAGATGATGGGCTTTCGTTCCCGATCCGGGCAAAGAAACATCCCTGCGCGATCAACGAAATCAGCAAGGCAGGCACGACCATTCGCGATGTTCGCATATTATTCGTAACGCAAAGCTTCGACGGGTTCGAGGTTGGCGGCGCGGCTGGCGGGATAGATGCCGAAGAACAAACCGATCGCTGCTGAAAAACCGGTGGAGAGGAGAACCGCATCCCACCCGACGATGGGAATGAAGTTGTTGCCCGTCGCGGTGGCGACCTGCTCGACAATGCGCGCGATGACCCAGCCGAAGATGATGCCGATGATCCCGCCGATGAGACTCAAGAGGGAGGATTCGGTGAGGAACTGCAAAAGGATATCGCGCTTGCGCGCGCCGAGGGCTTTGCGCAAGCCGATCTCCTTGGTCCGTTCCGTGACCGATACCAGCATGATATTCATGATGCCGATGCCGCCAACCAACAGCGAAATACCAGCAATGCCGCCGAGAAAGATGGTAAGCACGCCGGTGATCTGACTGAAGATGCTGAGAAAATCCTGCTGGGTGAAGACGGTGAAATCATCCAAGCCGACCGGGGTGCGGTGCCGCTGACGGATGATCGAGGAAATCTCCTCCACTGCCTGCGGAACGGCTTCTGCCGAGACCGCCTGAACGAAGATGACATCCACCTGGTCGCGCGCGCTCCGTTTGATGAGGCGGGCTTGCGCTGTGGTGAATGGGATGTACGCGCTGTTATCTTCACTGCCGAACGCGCCGCCGCCGCGCGCCACCAAAACGCCGATGATGCGGAAAGGCTGACCTTCGATTCGGATGACTTCGCCGGTCACGCCGTCTGCATGACCGAAAAGAGCCGTGGCGGTTTCCGGTCCAAGAACCACAACTGACATGCGCCCGAGGATGTGTTCTTGATTGACGAATTCCCCTTCCGCCATTTCCAGGTTGCGGACTTGATAGTATTCCGGCGTGACGCCTGTGATCTGGGTGGTGGTCTTCTCGCTCGAAAATGTCAAAATAACACTGCCCTGTATGGCAGGCGCAACCATTTCGACAGATGGGGCTGCAAATTGATCGAGCAAGGCGCTGGCATCTCCGAGCGTGAGTGGGCGATCATTGTTCCCACTCCGCGCGCCGGAACCGGGAGGTCCTTCATCGTTCGGAGCTCCGGTAAAAACAAATAACAAATTCGTACCGATACTCGAGATCGAACCCGTGATGGACGCCTGCGCGCCATTGCCCACCGCCAGCATGGCAATGACCGCAGCAACACCGATGACAATACCCAATACGGTGAGACCGGAACGCATCTTGTTGCCGTTCAGGCTTTCGAGCGCTTCGATAATGGCTTGCGTAAAACTCATGCCGCCGCTCCATTCCCCTTTTCGATGGTGTCCAACTCTCCATCTTTCAAGCGGATGATGCGCTCCGCCTGCTCGGCGATCTTTTGATCGTGCGTGACGATGACCAGCGTCGTCCCGAGATCTTTATTCAAAGAAAGAAGAAGATTCATGATCTCTTTGCCTACTTTTGAATCGAGGTTGCCGGTTGGTTCGTCCGCCATGATGATGGCCGGGTTATTCACCAATGCCCGCGCAACCGCCACGCGCTGCTGCTGCCCGCCGGATAGTTCGTATGGACGATGGGTCATACGGTCTGCCAAGCCGACCGCTTCGAGCGCCTTCTGCGCGCGTTCGCGGCGTCCCTGAGACAGACCGGCATAACGCAAAGGAAGTTCGACATTCCCCAACGCGGTGAGACGCGATAACAGATTGAAACTTTGAAATACGAATCCGATCTTTCGGTTGCGCACGCTTGCGAGTTGATCGTCGTTCATCTGCGCGACGGATTCGCTGTCAAGGATGTATTCACCGGAGGTCGGACGATCGAGACAACCAAGCGTGTTCATCATGGTGGATTTGCCGGAGCCGCTGGGTCCCATGATCGCAACGACCTCCCCGCGAGTCACATTGAAGGAAACATCGCGCAAGGCTTGCACTTCGATCTCGCCCATGATGTAGGTCTTTGTCAAGCCGCGCGCTTCGATGACCCAGTCCATGCTAGTCTCCGCCAAAAGGTCCGCCGCTGAATGTGGGCGGGTTGAGAACGATCAAGTCGCCCTCCTTCAGATCGCCCTGGATCAATACGCTCATCGTGTCGGAGGATGCGCCGAGCGTGATCTTGATTGGTTGAGGGATTCCATCCTGAAGGACATATACGACCCGTTCCCCATCCACCAATCGGACGGCGCGGTTCGGGATCAGCAACGCATCTTTTACCTCTTCGACGATGACGCTCACCGCCGCGGTCATCCCCGGCTTGACCTGTTCATCCGCGTCGGTCAATTCCACGGTGACGGTGAAACTCACGACGCCGCCGACCGTATCGCCAGCCTGGCCCGCTTCCATGACTTTGCCATGATATACCTTGTTCAAGACGGCATCGAAGGCAAGAGTTGCATCCTGGCCGATGGCGACACTATTGATATCCACTTCGGAGACTTGCACATCCACGAGCAGACTCGAAAGATCATCCACTCGGAATCCAACAGTTCCCGGTGAGACCTGGTCTCCAACCTTGGGGCTTGCCTGAGTCACCGTGCCATCGAAAGGCGCGATCAGCCTGGCAAGATTCAAAGTCGCCTCGGCTGCTGCGACACGGGCGCGAGCCGCCTGTACCGCATCGGATTCCTCGCCCTTCATCAAGCGCTCGAGTTCGCGCCGGGCATCTTCAAGTTTAGCCTCGGCAAGGGCAAGGTCGCGGTCGGCTTCGGCTATGGTCTCGGGGCTGGCAAAACCTCTGTATTCCTTTATCTTCAAATCGCCAAACTGGTCGTAATACACTTCCTTGATATCGATCTTCCCGTTGAGTTCCATGCGCCAGTTGTAGGCTTTCTCGTAGGCTTCCTCCGCTTTTTCAACAGCCTTTTGCGCTTCGATCAATGCGGTATCCGACTCGAGCAGGTCTTCGAGCGCCTGCCGGGCATTGATCAGGTCTGCCTCGGCGAGGATGATCGACTGACTGAGCGAGGCCTTGTCGAGTTCGGCAAGAACCTCCCCACTGGCGACCGTATCGCCGATAGCCACGTTTACGGCTCCGATGATTCCATTCGTCTGCCAATTGAGGACGGCCGTCCGGTTTGCGCGGACGCTGCCCGTCGCGCCGACGGATGCGGCAAGGTCGCCATACTCCAAGGGAATGGTCTCGAAGACCGCCTGTTCAGGCTGGCGCGCCATCGAAAACAGGACAACCAACAGAATAACGGCGACCACGCCGATGACGATCCATGCGCGGCGCGATATTTTCGCAAGGAATTTACGCATTATTGAAAACCTCCGATGAAACCATGACGGGTATATCACACTATATACGAAATGATGTGGATAAAATGTGCAGATTCGAGCCAGACAATTCTAATTCAAGGGGAAGATATTTATTACGACACAGGCGTCGCATTAAGAAATATCTAATAAAGTCATGACGATTGTCTTTTTGTTTTGTGACATTTACGTCTTTGTATCTCCGAATTGATTGGGTATCATCCAATTATCTTACTTGTGTTTATATTTAAATTGGAGGAAGAATGCAGGCTGTCCCAAGCGAATTCTTAGCCATCGACCGCAGAGAACGGGCAAACCGTCCTTTTTTCGATCTGGATCTTCGCCCGGCGGATGTACGCACCTGTGATTTCGAAGATGTAGTGATCGACTTCTCGCCAGAACGCGCCATGGTCGAAGCCGCGCGCTGCATCCATTGCCCGGATCCGGCTCCCTGCATGGTGGCATGCCCGACCTCGAACGATATCCCATCTGCGATGTGGCTGATCGAGCAGGGAAAGTTCGTGGAAGCGGCGGGCATTTACCATAAGACCAGTTCCCTGCCGGAAATCTGCGGGCGGGTGTGTCCGCATGAGGCGCTGTGCCAGGGCTCCTGTGTGCTGAACAAACATCAAACCCCGGTATTGTGCGGCGAACTCGAAGCCTTTACCGTTGACTACGAACGACGGACGCAGGGCTACATTATTCCATTGACGATTCCCAGCGGAAGAAAAATTGCTATCGTGGGGGCAGGACCGGCGGGGTTGGGATGCGCGGATATCCTCCTGCAAAAAGGACATGAAGTCACGTTTTTCGAATCCAAACCGAAACCGGGCGGATTGCTTGTTTACGGCATCCCGAATTTCAAACTGCCGAAGGATGTGTGGCAGGAAAAATGGGAGGAGTTCGAACGCGCGGGAGCGAAGTTCGAGGGCAACACTTATATCGGAAAGGACAAGACCATCGACGATCTGTTCGCCGAGGGTTTCGATGCGGTCTTTGTCGGTGTCGGTTCGGAAGTGGATGCAAAAATGGAAGACACCCCGGGCACCGACCTCCCCGGAGTCTATGAAGCGACCGATTTCCTCATCCGCGGAAACATCCCCTTGGATCAGCTTCCTGAGTCGATGAGAAAGCCGTTGGAGATCGGCAAGCGGGTGGTGGTGATCGGCGGCGGTGATACAGCGTCTGATTGCCTGCGCACGGCATTGAGACTCGAAGCCGACGAGGTGACCTGTTTGTACCGCCGAACGGAAAAGGAAATGCCTGGCGGCAAGAAAGACCGCCAGATGGCGAAGGACGAAGGAGCGAAATACCGCTTCCTGACCCAGCCGGTTAAGTTCATCGCAGGACCGGACGGCAGACTCGCCGCTGTGGAATGCATCGAAATGGTGCTCGGCGAGCCCGATAAAAAAGGCCGCCGCAAGCCCGTGCCCGTGGAGGGCTCGAACTTCAGCGTTGCAGCGGATACCGCCATCCTTGCTCTCGGTTATTGGCCCGATCCGATCATCAGCAAAACGACTCCCGACCTTGAAACACACGATTGGGGATTGATCACGGTCAAGGACAAAGCCAAAGGGAGCACGAGCCGCGAAGGTGTGTTCTCCGGCGGCGATTGTGTGACCGGACCGGATCTTGTTGTCACCGCGATGGTGGCGGGAAGAAAAGCCGGGCTGGCGATCGATGAGTATTTGAAAAGTAAAACTTAGTGAGGACTTAAGTCGTCACTACGTTACCTGTTGAGGGCAGGTCGTTCGAACGGCAGGGACGGTTGTCTCTGCCGTTTGCGTTTTAATATTCACATTTTGAAATCCGAGCGTATAATTAGGCAATCATAGCCGCAATGATTGCGATCACCATATAATCCACGGCATAGCAATCTTTATATAACTTCATGTACGGCGTACTTCACCGACAGCTTTCCCCTGTTCCATCTGAGTATTTGGTTAATGCAAGGCAAGAATATTCACCGCAGTTAAAAAATATGGTTATTGGCGACCAAAATCAATATTCCATGACTGAAAAAATTATTCCAAGACCTACGCCTGAAGAGGAAGAACTAGATAGAAAGCGCGACGAATTGGAGGCTCTAAAGTTGCAGCTCGCTCAGGAAGAATTAAATCTCGCAACACTTGAAAACGAGTTAAATCTTTTTGAGGGGCAATACATCCGAACAATTGGAGTTCTACTGGCACAACTTGACGAAATTGAAGCAAAGATTGCCGAACAGTATGCACAGGAGAATCCCAATGATTCAGAAGCTCAAGCCCAAGCGGAGAAATTTCGGAAGCAAGCTAATGAAAGTGCAGCAGGAGCAACAGAAACAGAATCACAAATCCAATCTAAACACTTTAATCCCTCTGATGAAATCAAAGAGCTGTATCGCAAAGCTGCTAAATT
The DNA here is from genome assembly GCA_015075725.1 of Anaerolineales bacterium. Taxonomy (NCBI): domain Bacteria; kingdom Bacillati; phylum Chloroflexota; class Anaerolineae; order Anaerolineales; species Anaerolineales bacterium. Next base: position 4,229,608 of record JABTTV010000001.1, read on the forward strand.
GATGCATCCCGATCTAGGTATTGACGACGAAGACCGTGCTCGCCGGACAAAATTCATGGCTGAGGTTAACGCTGCCTATCGGTCCGGAGATATCGACCGGTTAAGAATGATCATTAATGAGTGGGAGAACAGCCCTGAAATGGTAATTGGGGATGGTACTGGTAATGAGTTGGTGCGAGTGATCCGAAGCATAGCAAAAATAAAAGAAAGAATAGAATCCATTAGATCCAAAGTTAATGAAATATTAACCAGCAAGATTTACATTCTCAAAACTAAATCCGATGATGCCCGCAAAAGAGGACGAGATATGCTTGCTGAAATGGCGGCAATCCTTAAAGAGAAAATCGAAGCCGCAAAGAAATCCATGACGGCTTGATCTATCAAGGTTCATTATAGTGAAGAAAGACGCCCCACCTAGCCCGAATGAGATAGTTATTGTTGGAGATAATCAACTTACATCGTATAGATCCAACTTGATTCAACGCGGCTTAAGGCTGCTAGATGATTTGCCAGTGACGCAGTCATCAAACGAGATATCGCGAATTTCAACAAAACTTATTGTTGTTAATTCGTTTAGCAGCAGTAACGGAAATTCCATGATCACGGCAAATCTCGCGGCGCAATTTGCGCTGACTGGAGAGCGCGTCGGGGTTGTAGATACCGATATTCAGTCGCCGGGCATCCATGTGCTCTTCGGGTTGGATGAACACAAGATGGGCAAGACCCTGAACGATTATTTGCATGGCAAGGCTACCATTCGCGAGGTTGGATATTCGGTTGGAGCGAATACCGTGGAAGGCGAAGGGCGGTCTCAATTGGCGGGCAAGGAACTCTATTTATTTCCATCCAGCATCAAGGGCAAGGAGATCAGCCAATTATTGCGTGAAGGCGTGGATTTCAACAAGTTGAACGAGGGTCTGCAAACCGCCATGACTGAATTCGATCTCGATTATCTGTTCATTGATACGCATCCCGGATTGCATGAAATAACCCTTCTCACTATCGCAACCGCTGATATTTTTCTCATTGTCCTTACTCCCGACCACATTGATCTTCAAAGGGCTCAGGCAACTATAGATATTACTCAATTTCTAGAAATACCAAAAATACAATTATTGATTAACAAGGCGCATCCCAAATATGACCCGGAAAGTGTAAAGAGAGAGATTGCAGAAAGATTTAATCTTCCGGCGATGGGCGTCCTTCCCCTTTCATTTGATTTATTTGAATACGCAGGCGGTTATTTGTTTTCGCTTCGTTATCCGGATCATGATTGGTCGATAAAGTTGCGTATGGCAGCAAGTAAAATTCTGACAACTTCTCACAAAATAGGGAATATAAACACTTTGGATTATACGCCGTTAAATATTGGATATGAGCAAAGCGATGGACTCTTATAACCACTAATAAAGGTTGGTACGATTATCCCGTGTTCGATTGATCAGACCATCAACCTTGAAATTAATTCTGATGGACAATATATTTTGAGTTTGTTTCAAGGTCTTCGGTCGATCGCCGTTGAGAATCCAATTTTGGGCATTTTTCGGTTTTATGCTAATAAATCAAATAACGTCATCAAAAAGATAATGACCGTAAAAGCTCATTTCGCGATTGATAAATACGGCATCTTTAGCATTACTGAAGCCGTTGATACCGAAAACAATGAGCCTTTAGAAGTAAAAATATCTCGGTCGGGTAGTAATTTTTCCCAAATCGATATTGACTTGCAAAAATGAGCTGAAAGTGGTCAGCAACTTATGAGCAAAGAAATCAGTAAAATCATCCAAATCTATGAGCGATTGCTGGATTATTTCTATTCTGGCACATTGTCGTTTGTAGTATTGAAGACTTTGCGTGAACAAATAGCGACTTCAAAGAACGGTGTTAATTCCCAATTCGTTATCGCTATCTATCTGTCAAGTTACAACACTATAGTGCTTGCCTTAGCTAATACAATGAAACCCCGCGATGATTCAATAAATCTTAATTACTTATTTAATTCCATACGCAGCTCGGAGAAAAGTTTAGGCGAAGAAATTCACAAAAACCTGACAGAGTTTTTGTCAGAATTCGAGTCGGCGTTGCAAGAAATTGACGCCCCTATTCAAGCGGCATTAGTGATGCGTGATACAACGGTTGCGCATCTTGATAGGCGTCATATCAACAATCCAGCGGCTCTGACCATTGATCCGCCCGTGAAATGGGATGATCTTGAACGTGCATATGACATTATTGGTAGTGGTCTTCTGAGAATAGGAAAGCTTCTCGGATTATCGCATATCGAAGATCATACAACATTGGCTAACTTTTTTCTGGCTAATCAAACAAGAATGGTATTCAATTTTCTTTCTCACCTCAATGAAAATTCTTCTCGAAATCAATGAGCTTGTTTGATAAGAACTGCAAGCTAACATACCGCTTATTGGAGGCTGGCATGGCAAAGACCGAACTCAAAACGAAAGTGAACGACGCGAGCGTGACGAAATTCCTCAATAGCGTCGCCGACGAGCGGAAACGGAAGGACTGCTTCGAGATCCTCAAGATGATGAAACAGGTCACGAAGAAGTAGCCGAAGATGTGGGGATCGAGCATTATCGGTTTCGGCAGTTATCACTACAAGGGAAAAAGCGGGCGCGAAGGCAACTGGATGTTGACCGGTTTCTCGCCCCGCAAGCAAAACCTGACGCTGTACCTGATGGGTGGTTTCGAGACTCACGCCTCCCTGCTGAAGAAAATCGGCAAGTTCACGACCAGCGTGGGGTGTTTGTACATCAAGCGGCTGGACGACGTGGACAAAAAGGTCTTGAAAGAATTGGTGGCGGCGTCCGTCAAGCGGATGAAACAACTCAGCAAATGATGGGTAAAGCGCAGTGGCGATGGCTTGGCATCATATACCATTATGTAAAAAAACCGAATCAATAAAATGATGCGATATAGAGACTCTAAATGAGCGAAGACGTCCGCGCCCACGCATGGCAATTCACAGGCCGCTGGATCGGTGAATCTCAGGAGATCGACCGTCCGGCGCACATCTGGGAGATCCGTCAGACGGGCAGGTTTGTGTCGATAGATAACTTGTGGGAGGGTGAGACTTCGTTCCGCAAGATGACCGGAACCCTGATCGAGGGGGAGGCGGCGTTCACGATTATCGACACCTACCGCGCAGTGATGGCCGATCCGCAGCACTTTATCATCGCGGGCTGGGACACGATCTACGAAGGTGAGGAACTCGTCGCCAGGTACGATGTCGTTTTTTCGCGTCCGGGAATTGCCGAGCTCACCGCGCATCAAGTATGGCTGGAATGGAAGAAAAGAGAATCCGCAATATCGGATGAATAGCAATCAGTCTCATGCGGTCGAATTACAGAATCCAATCCCCGCTATTGTGTAACCATGAATGGCGCAGTTTGTGATTTCAACAATCGGATCGCCTCGCCGAATGGGAAGCGGTCAAGGTCGAGCCCGCCGGGAGTCACCACCCAAAGGACGGGGCAGCGAGGCGCTTGACCGGGAAAACGACCAATGCCATCCGTGAGATAAATCGCCACGGTCTTTCCCCATAAAAACGGATGCGCCGCAATCTGGGCGAAGAATGGGCGGAAATCGGTTCCGCCTCCGCCTTGCGGTGCGGGGATCTGTGAATCTGGCTTAAGTGGATATGGTCCATATAAAGCAGCGTCGGCATAATACAGTTCACAACGTAAATGTGGATATGCGCGTAAAATGGCGCGTACTTCGCCGATGAAAGTCTGTATTTCGACGCTGCCTACCGAGCCGCTTGTGTCGACGCAAACCAAAACCTGCACCGATTCACCGGCGAGCGTATCAAGGTACATCCTCTGGCCGACGAATCGCCGGTCGAAATCCTGAAAATCGGTTGGCGTTTGCGTAAGATAGCGCCATAGATATGTCCGCCAATCCAATTGCGCCCCAATGACACCAGGCATCTCTCGTTGAATTCCTGCCGGCATTTTTCCCGCCGCCAAAGTCTTTGCCGCCATCTGAGCCTGTTCCAGAGCGTTACGCCAGTGGCCCTCAAGGGCTTCCTTCGATTCTTTTCCTTCGCCTTCACCCACGCCAGGTTTCCGCCCTGGTTCCTGCATTTCGTGACCCGAGCCGGTCATTCCATGCGATGACTCAGCATCTCCGGGAGATGCGTCAAGCAGATCGTTCATCGGCGGAGGAGGAGGTCCCGCCTTCTTGATCAGGACTTCATACGCTTCTTCCGTGCCGAGGCGTTCGAGGGATTTATCTCGCAACCCTCCCTCGGGCAGTTGATACCCCTCCTGCAAGATCATGCCGTTGATGACGATGTCCGCCGCCGCATTCCAAACCTGTGGATGGCGTCCCGCCCGCCTCGTTGGATGGAGAAGCGCGGCATGCAAGACTTCATGTAGTAAAAGCCCGTCCTGTTCCGGCGATGTCAATTTATTCCAGAACTCAGGGTTGATGAAAATCGTCCGCCCGTCCGTGGCCGCGCTTGGAATTTGTCGACTTGCTTCGAAACGCGCGTAGAGCGCCAGCGTCGCAAAAAATGCGCTCCGTTCGGTGATGCGCAGGATCGACGCGCTCACCGTTTGCTGGAGTTCCTCATCAAGCTTCATCGGAAGGTTCACCCATCAAGCGGCGATACTCCCCCATCCATTTAACGAGTTCCGGGTCCTGGTTGATCATTGCAAAAAGCGGTTTGATCATCTGCCGCGCTCTCATGAGCCGGAAGAGGTCGGTCGCGCAAAGCTGCACCCATTCCATTGGGGCGTTGCGCGTCATCCAGCGGAACGCGTGATAACCCGATTGCGGCTCGTCAACGCGGGTGAGAAGCCCGACCACTGTCGCATATCGCATGGACGGCTCGCCGGGAAAGGAAATTCCGCCGCCTTCACCTCGTAGAATTTGCGCCAGGTCGGGGATGCTGTGATAAAGCGCAGTATACGCATTGAACTCTGTTGCCGCTGCCGCGCCGACCGCAGCAGTTATGTCCAACCCAACACGGTGCAGGTGACTTGCCATTTCCCACGAACGCGGCGATGGCCAGGCGGGCTGCTGCGGATCCAGTTTGTGGAGCAGTTCGGGGCGGAATGAAAGAAACGCGATTATATGCTCGTGCGCATTCGTTGCCAGCGCATAGTTCTTGAAACTTTCGAAATCGGGCTGGACTTCCAAATGCAAAAAGCGGTTGGCGAGCGGCGCCGGCATATCGAACACTGCCGCGCGGTCCTCACTGCGGTTTCCCGCCGCCCAGATGAACCAGCCATTTGGAACCACATAACTGCCGACTCGCCGGTCCAAAATCAATTGCTGCGCCATTCCCTGCATCGTGGGCGGCGCCAGGTTGATCTCATCGAGAAAGAGAACGCCCTTACCGCTGCGCGGCAGGAACTCGGGCGGATACCAGCGTGAAATCCCTTTTACGGCAACCGGCAAGCCGCGTAAATCGGTGGGAGCGAGTTGTGAGAGGCGCACATCGATGAACTGCAATTTATGCGCGCGGGCGGTTTGAGCGACGATTGAGGATTTCCCAATGCCGGGCGGTCCCCAAATCATGGTGCTGAGCTTCAGTCGGTGCTGGACGAGATGGTCCAGGTATTTCTCAAGATCGGCTGGTTTCATCGAAAAGTTGACTGCTGCTTTCTAAGTAATTGCGAGTGGAGGGCATCCGCTTACAAATGCTTGGGAATATTTCATCCATCGAATTTTACCGCAGTCCCATCGTCAAGCCTGCGAGGTTATTTTACTGGGTATAATCCCAGCATGATCGAACGCATTCTTCGCGGACTCGAGATGACGTTCCTGCTCTTCATCCTTTCCGCGCTGACAGGGTTCAGCAATCCCTCTCTGACCAACCCAATCGAAAAAGTACGAGCATATACGCGCAGTCTTGAATTCGATTACGCTGAGTGGATGACGGATGCCGCACTCATTAAGATCCGCGCTGCATCCGTGGACCTGCCATATACGCTCGACCGCGAAACCCAAAAGCAGATCGTCGGGGGCTATATCCTCACAACTCAAAGCATTCTCGAAAAGGAATACCAACTATCGCAGTTTTATGCAGACCCATCGATTACAGACAAAGATACGGCAACCCTGTCAACCCGCAACGAGTTGGCTGATCTTTATGCGCGCCAAAGCGAGATCGCGCCCTTGGCTGAAGCAATTTTGCAGGACCAGGTCGCACAGGTTTTGGCAGAGCTCGGCCTCACAGCAGTTGGTCAGACCATCCCGAATGTCTGGTATCACTCCACGCCTTTGCCGATGGCGCTCATCGTCTCTCCACGCGACCGCATCGAACAAACCGCAAACATCTCGGTAAAAACCGGCATTACCGTGGACGAACAGGTGGAACTCGAAGACAAAGTGGCAGAAGGCTTGAACGTTTCCTCCCTTGTCGTTCAGATCGGCGGTGTGGGCGTGTATCCCACCATGGTGATGCGCACGACAGATTTGAACTGGATGCTCAATACGATCGCACATGAATGGATTCATAACTATCTCACTCTTCGTCCGTTGGGAATTCTCTACAACGAAACACCCGAATTGCGCACAATGAACGAAACCACCGCTTCGATCGCTGGAGATGAGATTGGAGCATTGGTTATTGAAAAATTCTATCCGGAATTAAAACCCTCCGCCTCCTTTCCTCAATTTGAATTGATCTCGCTTCCATTTGACCGTCCTGACCCCGGAACCTTGGTCCGCCCGCCATTCGACTTCCGTGCACAAATGCACGAGACAAGAATCAATGCGGATGCCCTGCTGGCGGAAGGAAGAATCGAAGAAGCCGAAGCCTACATGGAAGAACGCAGGCAGGTGTTTTTAAGAAACGGTTATCTGCTGCGCAAGATCAACCAGGCATATTTTGCGTTTCATGGTGCTTATGCCGATGTCCCCGGCGGCGCGGCGGGAGAAGACCCGGTCGGTCCCGCCGTCCGTGCCTTGCGCGCAAAAAGCGATTCGCTTGCTGATTTCATCAACACCATGTCCTGGATGTGGTCTTTCGAGCAGTTACAGAAAAGAGTAAAGCAATAATTTGCCCTGTGTCCAGTGTCTTCAGAAATTGAAGTCCTCTTTAGAGAAAAATGAAAAAAATTCTACTCAATCTTATTCTCGCCGGTACCAGTTTCTTCATCATTTCCTGTTCTAAGGAAGAGCCGACGCCGGTTACAACCATCACTCCGTTCATCGTACTCGATCCGGTGATCCCACCCACTTCCACGCCGGTATTCGCCTGCACGATCATCAATGTCCTCCCCACCCCGCTGCCCGACGAACAATCTCAAGTACCGCCCATAACCGACGCAGATTTTTCCATCGGTCCTACTGATGCGCCAGTGACGATCCTCGAGTATTGCGAATTTCAATCCGAGATCTGTTTGCTCATGGCACAAACGATCGCGGAGTTGAACCGAAACTACACGGGGAACATCCGCTTCGTTTTTCGACCCTTCCCCTTGCCGGACCTGCTCGATAAGTCGGACGAAGCCCTGCTGGCGGCATTTGCCGCGAATGAGCAGGGGAAATTTTGGGAGATGTACGATCTGCTCTTCGTCAAACATGCGGAATGGTCCAACCTGAGCCCGGGTGAGTTTAAGTCCTGGCTTGTCAGGGAATCCGCTGCGGTGGGAGTGGATGGGAATCAACTTGCAGTGGAGATGAAAGCCGAAGGTCCCGCGACACGGCTCAAGTCCGCGAAGGAGGCGGCATCCCTGCTTCCGGTCCAGGCTTTACCCCTGGTATTCATTAACGGGTCCCTCCAGCAATACTTCACCGACTATCAAGGGTTGAACGATACGGTCGGTTTGATCCTGCTCGGCAAAAAACAATTCACGAAATGCCCGCCTTTCACTGTGAACGCCTCGAAGCAATATATCGCCACTATTGAAACCGAAAAGGGAAATATCGTCATCCAATTGTTCCCCGATAAGGCGCCGTTCGCTGTGAATTCTTTCGTCTTTCTTGCGCGGCAGGGCTGGTATAACGGCGTAACCTTTCACCGCGTGATCCACGGTTTTGCGGCGCAGGCGGGTGATCCCAGCGGGACGGGAAGGGGCAATCCCGGTTATCTTTTCAAGAATGAGACGAACGACCTGCTATTCAGCAAACCCGGCATGGTGGGCATGGCGAATTCGGGTCCTGATACGAATGGAAGCCAGTTCTTCATTACGTTCGCTCCGGCTGCGCATTTGAACGGATTCTTCACGATCTTCGGTCAGGTCATCAGCGGGCTGGAAGTTGCCGAACAGCTCACGCCGCGCGATCCCTCGCAGGGAATTTACCTGCCCGCCGGAGATGTCATCCTGAACGTGACCATCGAAGAGAAATGACGGTAGAATCACAAGCATGAAGTATTTCATCGACGCACGCGAAGGCGACCTTACACAACTGGTCGGTCTCACCCACAAGCATTTCATCTTCATCCTGCAAAGCGGCGGGGAATTCCAAAGCCATCGCGGAGTGATCAAACACGACGACATGATCGGCAAGCCCTGGGGTTCGCAGGTCTTCAGTCATACCGGCGCGCCGTTCTTTCTATTACAGCCGTCCATGGCCGATATCCTGAACGAACTTCCGCGCAACACGCAAATTTTGTACCCGAAGGACATCGGCTTCATCTTGATCCAAATGGGAATCTCCGAGGGGCAAACCGTTTTGGAAGCAGGAACCGGGTCTGGTTCGATGACGATAGCATTGGCAGCGAATATCGGCCCGAGCGGGCGGGTGGTCTCTTACGAAAACAAGCAGGATACGCAAAACCTGGCGCGCAAGAATCTTGAACGGGTGGGGCTCGCCTCGCGCGTGGACTTCAAACTGCGCGACATCCAGGAAGGTTTTGACGAAGCCGATGCCGATGCCTTCTTCCTCGATGTGCAAAACCCATTTGATTACATTTCGCAAGTGCGTGCCGCGCTCAAACCCGGAGGGTTCTTCGGCTCCTTGATGCCGACCTATAATCAGGTGGAAAAGGTATTATTCGCCTTGAAACAGAATAACTTTGCCTTTGTGGAAGTCTGCGAATTAATATTGAGATATTACAAGACCAATCCCGCCCGGCTGCGACCCACCGACCGCATGGTGGCGCATACCGGATTTCTGGTATTTGCCCGCAAGATCGAGCCCACTGACGACCCACGAGGGTCTGCGCTTGCAAAGGAGATCAGCGGGATCGAAGAGGAGTATTGATATGTTTCGACGCGCCAGAAGATTCTTCAGGGGTGGTCCCCTGAGTCGTCGCCGACACGGTCCGCCTGCGCCGGTTCCGCCGGAACTTCAACACGCGCATCGCCTCATGGATGAAGGGAAATACCCGGAAGCCGCGGTCGCTTTTCACGATCTCGCCAAAAAGGCCGAGGATCGGTTCCCGGAACGCGCGCCGTTTTTATACATCGAAGCCGGACATGCCGCAATGTTGAACCGCGACGGCAAAAAAGCAGTGACGCATTTCCGCAGCGGGTTGACCATGCTGGGATCACAGCAGCGTCATCACCGCTTGCGCAAAGCGGGCCGGCGGATCGTCGCCGAACTGCGTGATCACGGTTTCAACGCCGAAGCGGAAGAGGTGGAATCCGTCGTCAGGAACAACGCCGCTGTCTGGGGAAAGGCGGAGGCGTCCGCCCCAAAAGACCGTCCAGTTTTGCCCACGCATTGTCCATCATGCGGCGCGGCGGTTCGATCCGACGAAGTGGAATGGTTGGACGATGTCACTGCAGAATGTGATTATTGCGGGAGCCCCGTCCGCGCAGAGTCATGAGATGACTTTTGTCGATGTGGAATTCCTGATAACAAAACTGCGGGAGTCCAACCGTTCGCATGCCGAGACGGACGGTTATGCTGAGATCCCGATTCATCCGGACGTCCACCTCAAATGCGCGGCAGTGCTTGTGCCCCTTGTTCATTTTCAAGGCGAATGGCATATTCTTTATACGCGTCGTACAGACAGGGTGGAATCACATAAGGGGCAGGTTTCATTTCCAGGAGGAGCCTGTGATGAAAACGAAACCACCCCAGAGCAGACCGCGCTACGCGAAGCAGAAGAGGAGATAGGGATCCGCCCAGAGGATGTGAAGGTCATCGGCAGATTGAGCCGCATGGTGACCATCAGCAAATTTCGGGTAAGCCCAGTGGTGGGAATCATCCCCTTCCCCTATGCATTCAAAACGGCGGGTATCGAAGTGGCGCGGGTTTTTACCATCCCCCTGCTCTGGCTTGCAGACCGAAACAACTTCTGGGAATTTTCACTTCCCGGTTCGGAACGGACCGTGATCGCCTATCATCCCTACGACGGTGAACTGCTGTGGGGCGCCACCGCAAGAATGACAGTGAATTTCATGAAGATATTGGAGTTATTAAAATAAAAAAAGTATCCGCCACCTTGCAATGACGGATACTTTTACACAGGCAAGAACTACTTCTCGGCTTCTCCGCCTTCTTCTGCCTTCTTGCCGCGCTCCACGCTCAGTTCGGGAGCTGCAGGCTCGGCGGCAACAGCCTCCGCTTCGGCGGCCACAGGAGCCGCTTCTTCCTTGATGATCGTAACCACTGCAATGGTCTCTTCCGGGTCGCCCAGGATGCGGATCTTATCAGACACAGTAAGCTCGCGGACGCGAACCAGATCACCGATCTGTTTGAGCACCGTAATGTCCACTTCGATTCGCTCGGGCAGGTCGCCGGGGAAACATTCCACTTCGAGCCGCTCGAGGTTGTGAACAAGAATGCCGTTGTAGTCCTTCACGGCGGGTGATACACCGACGAATGCAAGACCGACGCTGGTGCGAATCTTTTCGTTCATATCCACTGCGAGGAAATCAACGTGGGAAAGCGTCCCCTTGATGTAATCGCGCTGACGTTCGCGCACGAGCGCGGGGTATTCTGCGCCGTCCACATTGACAGTGACCAGGCTGGACGCAGTCACTTTCGCCAGAGCCAGCCCTGCCCCATGCGCTTCCAGTGCGATCGAGATCGGTTCAAGGTGCCGCCCATAGATCACCGCCGGGAGTTTCCCTTCGCGGCGCAAAGCATTCACCTGCTTGCCGGTCACTTCGCGTTTGGTTGCGTTCAAAACCACTTTTTCCATCTTATCAATCTCCTTGGGCGCCTCTCACGCGGCAACTCCGCCGCATTACCTTCGCCCTGTCAAAGAATTTCTGTCAAGCAGATCACATCCGCCCGTCATTCGAAATCATCCGCAGAAAACGCGCCTCCTTGCGGAGGCGCATGGTCTGGAACGGGCTGGATTTTATTCGCTAACGGGGGTTTCGTCAAGGAAGATGGAATCACTGCCTGTTTCTCATTGCGCGCGCAACCTCCGCAGAAGCATCGTCGCCCCGCGCCTCCAGTTCACGGATGATATTTACGTAGGATTCGTCGTCGCGGTTCTGGCTAAGCTTGAACGCTGCGTCGAACCGCGTCACTTCAAGGGCGAAGCCTGCCACACCTTTCATTTCCTTCTCCACGAAATCGCGCGGCAACGTCTCCAAATCATATCCAGTCTCAATTTCGTGTTTTTCCACCAACCGATCAAGCAGGGAATATAACTCTTCCCCTTCGAGCATCCGTACCCTGCCGTAAACATGCACATTCATGTAATTCCACGTCGGCACGTTGACGTGGTTATACCAGCGCGGCGAGATGTAGGTATGCGCGCCCTGGAAAATGAGCAGCACTTCCTGATCCCCGAACGATTTCCATTGTGGATTTGCGCGCGACATGTGGCAATAGATCGTCAATGAACCATCGGCGTTCTCAACGACTTCCACAGGCAGGTGAGTCGCAACCAACTTCCCGTCATGAATTGACACGAGCGCGGGGAATCCATTCCCTTTCAAGAATTCCACGACCCGCTTATGGTCTTCTTCACGATAATATTTCGGAATATGCATGAACAGCTCCTCAATTTTCAAGATATTCTACATTTCATGCGCAACGAATGCAATGGAATTGGGATCGCGATACCCTTGTCAATCATCTGGCTTATACTATACTGGAAACCATGAAATCAAATCCGGAGCAACCGATCTCTGATGCCCTTTGATGGAAAACCCAACCGTCGTTCGAAACGTCCATGGAAAGTGGCGGTTATCGGCAATATCAAGGATGCGAACCAGCCCAAGCCGGAGGGAGTCCCGCCGGATGTCTTCGCCGACTTCGATACGATGGAAACGATGGACGCGCTGCGCGCTGCCATCGAAACAGATGGCCACTCCACGGTCTTTCTCCACTCCGATCGCGACCTGCCATATGCGCTGAAAAAATACAAGCCCGATATCTGTTTCAACATGTCGGAGGGACTCGGCGGCGACGCGCGCGAAGCGCAGGTTCCCGCATTGCTGGAGATGCTCTCGATCCCTTACACCGCATCACGTGTGCTCGCAAATGGTATCTCGCTCGATAAAACACTGACGAAACGCATCTGGCGCGACCGCCGTCTGCCCGTCGCCCCCTTTCAGGAGTTCACATTCGGCGACGAACCCCTGCGCCCCGAGTTGAAGTTCCCGCTCTTCGTCAAGCCTGCGCGCGAAGGGACGGGCATGGGCGTGGATATGAACGCCATTGTCAACAATGAATCGGAACTGCGCGAACGCGCGCAATACATCATCAACGCCTATCAACAACCCGCATTGGTCGAAGTCTTCCTTCCGGGCCGCGAATTCACTATGGGCATACTGGGACGCCCGGACGCCAAACGTTATAGTCGTCATCCCGAATGGTACGATAAGGACGGATTTCACCGTTTTCCGATCCTGGAATTGGATACGGGCAACACTGAAGGTCCATGGATCTACACGAACGAAGCCAAATCCAAAGATGTCGGTCCTGAAGGCAATGAAGGTTTTTTTTGTCCGGCAATCGTGGATCCCGAACTGGAAAAGAAACTCAAACACCTGGCATATCGCGCCCATAACATCATCTATGCGCTCGATGTCTCGCGCACCGACATTCGGTTGGATGAAGAAGGCAATCCGCGCCTGATAGAGATCAACACCCTGCCCGGTCTCACTCCCGGTTACAGCGACTTGTGCCTGCAAGCGGAAGCGGAGGGCATCAGCCACACCGACCTGATATTGGAAATCCTTTATCTCGCGGCGGGACGATGGGGAATGCTCGAACCGAGGGAATTGGAAGAGACAAAAAGGAACGGTAAGTAGAGGAAAGAAGAGAACGGGAGAGTTGTCTCCCGTTTCTTCTCGAATCAACTAATCATCATCCCCGCCGCCCTCGCTTTCCTCAAAACTATTCCCTTCATGACAGGAAATACAACTAGATTGGAAAACCGATGATGGATGGCAATCCCGGCATGATGCGCCGCCGTGATGAATTCCACTCCCCTCCTCTTCCACTCTCGGTTCGGGATGAGAAAGTTCAAAGCGGGCTGGCGACCAGGAATCCACGGAATGGCATGACTCGCACGACGAACCAAATGCGCCTGCGTGGAAAACGGGGTCTTGATGGCAGTTGACACAGGCAGTGGAGAGTCCTTCAAACGAACCGCCAACATGGCATTGGTCACATTCCACTTGAGAATGACCGCCTCTTAGCGGGAAGCCGGTACGTTCGTGATCGAACGTTGCATTCTCCCAATCAGACGGATTATGGCACGATTCGCATTGAGTCCCATATTGTCCATTATGTTCATCGTCTTCGCGATGGCAGGAATAACAATCCTTCGGTGTGCCTTTGAAGACATTATTTGCATGGCATTCTTCGCAGGCGGCTTCAGCGTGTTCACCCTCGAGTTTGAACGACGAAAGGTTGTGATCGAAATTGGCGGGTAACCAGCCTTTGACGGAATGACATGCCTGACAATCTGCGCCGTAAGCGCCCCGGTGCGGATCGATTTGCTTATGGCACGAAAAACAATCCTGAGGCGCAGATTGCAGATCCGCGATGGAACGCGCGTTCAGGTGACATCCGGTGCAGTGAACGTTTGAATGACCGCCCTCGAGCCTGAAAGGGTAAGCGCTGTGATTGAAATTCTCGTAACGGTCCACACCGTCGTGACAGGCGAGGCAATCGCCGCCAAAGGAGAGCAGATGTGCCTGGGTGAAGGCAATGTCCATGCCGCTGTGGCAGGTTTGGCACGACTCTGAGGCGAAGGTTGTCAAATCATCAATGTGACAGGAATCGCAAGTCATCGGCTCGCCGGATTCCATCCGCTTATGCTCATTCAAGGCAAAACCGAAGGCATCGTGTGGGAAGGTGTTATCCCCGAGGTCTGTCAGGGATGCGGTCTTTCCGCGATGTTCATGATGACAATCGCGGCAGGCAAGGCTGGGCGATTTTGCCGTAATGGAGCCGTGAAGCTGGGCAACGTCCCGCATTTGGTCGGCGATATTTTCATGACAATCAAGACATTGGTCAGCCATCGTCGCCCGACTCCATGGCGCAGCATGACAGGATTTACACTCGATGATCTGCGCGTGCGATTTGACGCCGTGAATGTTCTCGCCGGGTTGGGCGTTTAGCGCGCCGGAGCTAAACATTTGCGATCCGCTGGCGTAGGCGACGCCGACTATGACGAATACGGTAATCAGAGCGGCGATGATTCCCGTTCCTGTCAGACAGCCAAGACGATTTGGGTTTTTCATGACCGTCTCCTATTTCAGAAAGGTGGCGTAGTACAACGCCCCGCCGATGTGGATAAAGGCGGAGATGAACAACGCCATACCGATGGGTATATGGACAGTGTGCCACAGCGCCAGGAATTGACGGCTGCGCCTGAGCGCCTCTTGTGAGAGCGCGCCTTCGATCTCGATCCCGTCGAGCGTTCGCGGGATGCGAGTGAAGATATATCTCCCGATGATGCCGCTGAAGACAATGATGACCGTTAACAAGGTGGTCGCGCCAGCGATGCCGTTGAACTTCCATGAGGTATGGAGCAAAACCATAAACGGACCGACCAACCCCATGAAAATATGGAATTTCAACCAGGTGGACATGCGTCCGAGAGAAGCGCTTCGACTGCGTTTTCGGATGCTATATAGTGTTTCCGTCAACAACATTAAGATAAAGCCGAATATTCCCAACGTATGGCCAAACAGCTCGCCTGCGGCAGGAATCTCGCGGGTCCAAAACATTATGAACCCGTAAATCATGCCGACCAGCAAACAGGTGATCAACGCCAGCCAAAGTTCGATATTTCCACGAAGCATCGTCATGCCCTCCCGAACCATGAGTTCCGCCCTGCCCAAAGGCGGTTGTTGATGATGAATTTATGTTTACGCAGCCGCCAGATGGCGCGTCCAGAAATCCGCGATGACATCCGCAACCCGGGCGTCTTTTGCCAGCAATCTCTCGCGGATCGGAACAATGTTCATCTTCTCATCAATCATCTTTTGCAGAGGCATGGAAAGTTTCTGGTCTCCCATCACCACCGCACCGATAAGATGATTCTCACCAACCAACAATCGAATCCGATTCACATCGAAACCACCCTGCGCGACCAGAACATCCGGCAATTGACGCCATGTTTCGCTGTCGCCGCGCGCAATACCCACCACATCCTCATCGTTCCCATGTCCCACCGCGCCGATAATGGTCGTGGTCAGCCCAACGAGGCGGGTGACGTTGAACGGTGTTTTTTTGATGTACGGCTTTCTTTCTCCTGCCATGTTCAATCCCGCCGCATAACCCTGTTCGCGCGCAGGGTTCCACAAACTATCCAATACAGAACGTCCCGCCGACGGGTCGTATACCTGAGCCACATCTCCTGCCGCAAATATATCCGGGTCGTTCGTTTGTAAGAATTCATTCACGAGAATCCCGCGATCCATCGCCAGATCTGCAGTTTGCGCCAACTCGAGCCGCGGTTTGATCCCGACTGCATATGCCATGATGTCGCATTTGATCGTTCGCCCGTCAAGCAAGCGGATTCCGACCACCCTGCCCGACCTGCCCAGAATCTCGCTCACTTCAGAGCGAAAATGGAGTTCCACGCCCTCCTCAAGAAGACGGGCTTCGACTACACGCGATTCTTGTTCATCCAACACACTGCTCCAGTATCGATCTCCACGCAAAAGATAATGGACATGAACGCCGCGCGCGAGCAAGCCCTCTGTCATCTCAAGCGCGGTGATACCACCCCCGATCACAATTGCCCTGCGTCCACGCCTGGCTAGTTTCAATATGGCTAGCGCATCTTCGAGGTGATCGAGTTTCATCACACCTGAAAATTTCGCCCCGGGAACGGTCAAAGGGACGGCGGAGGCGCCTGTCGCGATCAACAATCTATCGTACGAAAGAAGCGACCCGTCTCCCAATCGGATGTTTTTTTTGTTTCGGTCGATCTCCACAGCGCGCGCATATTTGTAATTGAATTTCATCCTTTCATATTCTTCTCGCGCTTTTGGGAAAAGTGCCTTATCTTGCAGTTCACCGGTGAGGAGATAGGCGAGCCCGGGCCGGGAATAATAGCCATGCGGGTCTTCGCCCAGTATTACTATCTCCCCGCTTCGATCCACGCTGCGAATCGCCTCAACAGCCGAGATGCCCGCCACGCCGGTACCGATGATGAGATATCTCATGCACCGATCTCCCTTCCGGTTTCGGGCAATTCAAAACGCAAAACGCCGCGCGGACATCTCGCCACGCACTCCCCGCACGTCAGGCATTCCCCGTGTTTCACCGGACGTCCCAGCCACGCATGAGCGCGGACGTCGATGCCGATGGGGCAGTTATACGAACAGATCCCGCATTGCACACAACGGGACGGGTCGGGAACGACAAATCCCGCCGACAAGGTTATGCGGTGGCTCCGGCGATTCGAGAAAAGCTCCATTATTGACATGTCGCAGATAGAGCAGAAAAGTTACGGGTGTAACATGATTATTCTAAATCCGCCATCAAATGCCCAAATAGTGACGAATGTCATGAGTAGCGTGTATTTTCTTGATTTGCAATGAAGCAATAAAAGGCTTGCATCCTTCCCCGCAAACAAAAACAGGGCTGTCTCACGACAACCCTGCTCGTTATGCAAATGATGTACTTCTTACGAGATGGGCACCACGTTCGCGGCCTGCAAACCCTTGGGTCCTTCCTCGATGGAAAACTCCACCTTCTGCTCGGCTTCCAACTTGCGATAGCCGTCGGTCTGAATGGCGCTGAAGTGAACGAACACATCCTCGCCTCCATCGCGCCCAATGAAGCCGTAGCCCTTGGTCGCATTGAACCACTTGACGGTTCCAACGATACGTTCAGACATTTTATTACTCCTGCAATTAAAAAATTTATGCCCGCCATGGCGCCGTGACGCCACGTGCCGGGCATGCACGCGCAAGATTATCATGCCTGTATGCGAGTGTCAAGATTTTTCAGGCATTATTCAATCCCTCTGTTTCTTCCAACCGCCATCCAAGGAGCGGTAAAATCCGGTACCAGATTGAAAATCATTTCACCGCGAAGGGAAACCCGCCATGAAAATTGGAATCGTCGGCGCAATGGACGAAGAACTTGCCCCCATCCGCGCGTTATCAGCTCATCTCGAACGGATCGAAAAAGGCGCACGCGAATACTGGCACGGCGACATGCATGGACATCAGGTGTATCTTACGCGCTGCGATCCCGGCAAGGTCAACAGCGTCATCGCCGCCCAGCAATTGATCGATCTTTTCACCCCCGATTGCCTGTTCAACATGGGTAGTTCCGGCGCGCTTTCACCCGAACTCGAGGTGGGAGACCTTGTAGTGGCGACCGAAGCCATCCAGCACGATTTCGATCTGACCGGTTGGGGAATGAAGCCCGGCGAGATGCTCTTTGATGTAAAAACCGCCCCAGAATCAGGACAACTGACCTTCGCTTCGCGGCAGGTCTTCCCGACTGATCCGCGCCTGACCAAAATCGCCTTCGAAGCTGCGCAAGCGAACGAATTGGACCCCATCGCCGGTCACGCCCCAAAAGTCCACCTGGGACGGCTTGTCAGCGGAGACCAGTTCATTTCCAGCCGTGAAAAAGCCGGTCAATTATGGAAAACTCACCAGGCCCTGTGCGTGGATATGGAAGCCGCCGCCATCGCGCATGTCTGCTTCATCAATAAGATCCCCTTCCTGTGCGTTCGAGCCATGTCCGACAAAGCCGATCATTCCGCCAATGTCAGCTTTACCGATTTTCTTACTTCCGCCACCCACAATTACGGACGCATCTTCGATAAACTCATCAGGCAGATCTAGACGGTCGACTCAAGTTCCTTTTCCACGATTCGATATACCTTGTCGTGGACGTGAACGGGTTGGATCACTTTGACCGCCATGTTATCTCCCGGTTTCACCCACAGGACGGTGTGATGATCCACCTCCATCGATGTGACCCGCTGGGTGAAATCGGTCGAATGCCCATAGAACCGGATCTTATCCCCAAGTTTCAATCCATCCACCAACTCCAGGACAGCGACGCCAAGATGATTGTAATAATGCGTGACCTTTCCAATCTCGACTTCCATAAATCTGCTCCTGCCCGGTATCGTTCCGAAGACCCGGGCAGTTAAACAATAGCACGAACTTCGAGCGGACGAATTAAAATCCCGGCTGATATACTTTCCGTATGTTCAAACGCCTGCCAGGAATCCTCTCCCGTGGACACCAGGTCGCCTCGCGCCCCTCGAAGGATTATCCCTACAGCGCACTGGAAAAGCAGAAACCGCTCTTCAAAGCGTTAGGGTTGGATCTATACGGATATTTCAACGGTACGCTGAACATCTCCATCGCCCCGCTGATTTTCGAAATGACCGCACCGGAGTTCACTTTTCCGCTTGTCGAATGGACCGACCTGCACCCGCCAGAGACATTTTCCTTTTCGCGCTGTATCGTTGTGTATAAAAATATCGAATATCCGGGCTGGGTGTATTACCCACACCCCGAGACAAAGCGCAATCACTTCCAGAATCCATCGCTTCTGGAAGTGATCACAAAACGGATTCCGGAAATCAAATACGGGGACTCGCTCGAGGTGGGCATCGATCCCGATGAGATCACGCTTCGGGCGGGATGAATGGCCCGGGCGTTGAACCAGGCTGGACACCCACGCTGAAGCGGATTTCCATCACCCAAAAGTTCTATTGAGGCGAAAAAAACGAGTCGCGTCGTGTACAATTGGCATAATCATGCGCATTGGATTTATTTCTGATATTCACGGAAGTTTTACAGCGCTCGAAGCCGTCCTCGCAGACATCAAGAAGCAGAACATCGACCAATTGATCTGTTTGGGCGACACGGTCAGCCTGGGTCCACAGCCCGTCGAGGTATTAAGTGCCTTGAGGGATTGGAATACCGTTACCATCATGGGAAATCACGACCAGGCAATCCTTGATCCGGCAAATTGCGCCCAATTTGAGATTGCGACTCATCTGGTCCCAGACTTGGAATGGGGGCGGGAGAGACTTTCAGGCGCGGATATCGAGTACATCCGGTCTTTTCGTTCGACGTATACAATGCAATTTATGAATGGGATCGAATTGCTCGCCTTCCACGGTTCGCCCAAATCCACCACGCACTTGATCCAGGCGATCACACCTCCGGAAGAATTGGACACATATTTCGAGGGTCAAACTGCTTCAATTTTCATCGGCGGACACTCGCACATTCAAATGCACCGCCGTCACGGTAAAAAATTAATCCTCAATTCGGGCAGTGTCGGCAATGCCTTCAAATATGCATTCTCTCCCGGCAATCCGCCAAGTTTACTGCCGTGGGCTGAATACGCCATTTTGGAACAGGACGGGAACATGCTTCGCGCAGACATGCGCCGCGTATATTTCAACACCAACGCGCTGGTCGAACTGGTGAAGGCGAGCGGACTGCCCGGCGCGGATTGGTGGATCAGACAATACCAGTAGCTCTCTTTTACGGTCACTTGCGATTGACCTTGTTATTACTCATTCCAACGACAATAGACCGTTGACGGCAAACCGCGGTCAGCGGTCGATTATCAAAATTATGGAACTCTCCCTTGTCTTTCAATTGATCTCGACCACGGCAGTCATTCTGGGAATCATCTTTGGTTTGCTGAACCTGAGAAATTTCCAGATGATGCGGCGGCGCGAAGCCGCCATCCTGATGTTGAATTCCTTCCAGACGACCGACTTCGTGCGCGGGCTGATGTTGATGTTCGACATGCGCGGCGAGATCAGCATGAAGACGGTCGAAAAACTTCCGAAGGAGGATTATCTTGCGTTCTATATCCTGCTTGGGACATGGGAAAGGCTTGGCATCCTCGTGCATCGCCGTGAGATTCCACTTGACCTGGTGGATGACGCGTTCGGCGGAACGGTGATGGTCTCATGGCAAAGGCTGGAAGGTTTCGTCACACAATTCCGCGAGAACTCGAAGCGCGATACGGCATTCGAGTGGTTCCAGTGGCTGGCTGAACGGATCCGCGAACGAGAGCATACGGATGCGGCAATCCCCGCTTACATCCGAGCCAGGAAATGGAAGGCGTAACGATATGACGATCCATGTATTGAAGAACGCCCGGTTGATCGACGGAACAGGCTCAAGGCCAATTGAGCGCGGTGTGGTCGCTGTCGAAAATGAAAAGATCATCTATGCTGGAGAATTAGAAGATTGGAGAATTCCTGAGGGAAAGGATGCTCACGAATTGGATCTATCCGGAAGAACAATTCTCCCCGGTTTGATCGACTGTCACGTCCATATCGCTGCCGAATGTCTGCCGGATAGCACGATGGCGGGTCCCTGGGGTTGGACGACGCTCATAATGTTGAAACATGCCCAAAACACGCTTGCAGCGGGAGTCACGTCGATCCGCGATGTGGGCGGGCGGCATCATCTTGAATTCTCTCTCCGCAAAGCAGTAGAAGCAGGCTTTTTTGTCGCTCCGCGCATGGTCCTCGCCGGGAAATTGCTCTCGATCACAACGACCGGAACAGAATGGTACGACGGGATGTATCGCGAAGCCGACGGCGTGGACGAGGTCCGCAAGGCGGCTCGGGAACAACTCAAAGCCGGAGCCGACCTCATCAAAGTTTTGGCTACGGGTGCGGTTTTATCTCCCGGAGAAAAACCCGGCGCGGCGACCTTCGAAATTGAAGAGATCCGCGCGGCAGTGACAGAGGCGGCGAAGGTCGGCAAGATCGTCGCCGCACACGCGCACGGGATCGAAGGCATCCGCAATGCCGTGTCTGCGGGAGCAAAGACCATCGAACACGGGACGTATCTTAACCAGGACCCTCGCCTGATGGAACATATGGCAAAGGAGGAAATCTTTCTCGTGCCGACCTTGAAAGCGGGATATGACGTGATCTACGGCGATAGGCCGGGCATCCCGGCTTGGATCATGGAGAAAAGCAAAGAGACGCAAGAAGATGCGCTGCGTTCGATCGGCGAAGCGTATAGGATGGGTGTGCCCATCGCCATGGGAACTGACGCCGCAACGCCCTATAATTTCCACGGCGAGAATGCGATGGAGCTATATTACATGTCTCAGGCAGGGATTTCGACCATGGATTGCATCGTGGCTTCAACCAGGAACGCCGCGCGCGCCCTCGGCTGGGACTCGAAACTCGGCACCCTCGAAGCGGGAAAGCTCGCGGACTTGATCGTGGTCAAAACGAATCCACTCGATGATTTGCGCTCGTTGGCAGATAGAAAAAACATCGAATATGTGATGCAAGGCGGAAAGTTCGTGGCAAGACAATTCTCCGAACCGGATGGAATCCCTGAGGAGTTGATGGCTGGCGCATGGATTTGCTGCGGAACCTAATATTACGACAAATGATTACCGTATTCAGTAGAACATATCCGGTAAAAGGATTGAAAAGCTGCTTATTAACAGAAGCAAGGAATATCGCAGATTTTCCTATTGAAATTTCACCAATTCACCTAATCCGCGGATTTTTCCGACAATTTCCAGAATTAAAGGACGTATAGTAATGAATTGCAATGAAATTGTAATACTTTGAAGCATAAGATATCTCATTTTGGGGAGAGTAAACGGCATAAAAATGGTTCTCTGCTCGCCCCAACAAAAGTGTCTACGCTGCTAGTACTCAATTCCTATGCCTGTGCATTGAACTTTAATCCCTAATGTGATAATTTTTCAAAAGAACTTCAAATTAGTTTGCTGGTCTTTGGTCTAATTTGGCAGAATCCACACAATACCAGCCAGTGAATTATTAGGAAATGAGAATGATCAAGAAAATCCTCCAAATAATGACCCTAACCGCTATGACCGCCACATTATTGTGGAACATCCCCCCCGCCGCAGCGGCACTTCAAACTTCGACAAGTTATTATGTCTCTCCATCTGGTAATGACGCCAATGCCGGGACAGAATCATCCCCCTTTAAAACTCTAGTAAAAGCTTTTTCGATGCTAAAGGCGGGAAATACACTTTATATTCGGGGCGGGACGTATACCGCCCCCGCAACTGGATGGCAATTTACCAATTCCGGCACAGCCAGCCAGCCGATCACCGTGACAAATTACCCGGGTGAGCGTGTCGTATTGAATACGGATAACAGCGTATCCGGGAACTACATCATCAAATGCTTACAGGTATCGCCGGCAGTTGATTATATTCGCATCATAGGAACGAATGTAGCCCCACAGGTCTTCGATGGGGTAACCACTTCCAAAGGCATCGTCATGACGGGAGTTCGCTCAGGAATCGCCCCCGCCATCACCGCCTTTCAATGCGATAATTGGGAGGTTGCAGGGATCGATTTTATTAAGGTCGCCTATGGAATATTTCAGAGGAAGGTAAGAAATGGCGCGACATCCGCAGACAGGTGGTATGTCCACGATAATCGAGTCTACGAATACTACCGTGAAAGCGGAATGCAATTCAACGGGAACGGCAACCGCATCGAGAATAACGAGATCATCAAGCTGACCTCGGATTACAATTCGACCTACGGCTGCCAGTTACTTAACCTGCTTGGCAACAATAACATCGTACGAGGGAATAAATTGGCTCGTATCGATCAATCCATCCGATGCATCGGTATTTTCTTCGAGTGGGATCTGGCAGATAATAATCTTGTCGAAAATAATGTCATCACCGGCGTTGCCAACGGTATTTCATTCTACGGTGGAGACAACAACATTATCCGAAACAATCAACTCACCGGCGTGGATACCGCCTTCGTGTTGCGCTCCTGGGCAGATGGCACTACCGCCTATCCATGCAACTTCTCGGATTTCATGCCCTTGGAGAGCGATACGTCCAGCCCGGATTGGGGGTACATGTATCCCCACGACTGTCGCTCAAAAGGCAATCGATTTGAAAACAACTCGGTCGGTGGCTTTAAAACATTCTCGGCTGTCAACCTCCCGGAAGCATCAAATGTCTTTGTGAACGCTTCCGAACCGACTGCGACTTCAGTCCCAGTAAATCCCACTGCAACTAACACGTCGCCCACCCCGACCAACAATCCGCCCCCTACAACAGCCCGAACACGCATGTTGATTCCGCTTTACACTTATCCTTCGAATTGGGGACAGGTTATTTCCGCCAACGTGGGTAACGTGATTGATGTTATTGTTAATCCGCATAATGGCGTAGGCTCCGCTATTCAGACCTCATTTGTGAATGGCATTGCTTCTTTTCGAAGTGCTGGAATCGGTGTGTTCGGATATGTTCTTACAGGTTATGGAACAAGAAGCATCAGTACCATTAAATCCGAGATCGACACATGGCAGGGATGGTATGCTCCATCCGGGATATTCCTCGATGAGGTCGATAACACGAATGACGCCAATAAATTGGCATACTATAACGAAATATATAATTATATCCGCTCTAAAGGTATGTCTGTCATAATAAACCCAGGCGCAATGACGACAGAGTCTTATATGAGCAGTTCAGATGTGGCTTGCATTTATGAGGCCCCGCCCCGCTCGCCCATTCCGTACCCTACCTGGGGACAAGTAAACCCAGCAAAGCTTTGTGCCCTGGCCTACAATGCCAATCGCGAACAAATGATTTCCTTTGTTGCGGAGACAAAAGGACGGTTCGGTTACATCTATGCAACGAATGACACGCTCGGTAATCCTTGGGATAATTTACCTGATTACCTGGCAGAACAGGCGGCACTCATCGCCGGTTTGCCCGTGCCAACGAACACAGCTCCCGCCACCCCGACAACTGTACCGGCAGTCACTATCACTTCCACCCCCGTGCCACCCGTAACATTGACGGCAACGTCTGCTGAAATAATTGCCACCGCTACAGATATAACAATACCTACACCGCTACCGCAAACGCCCGTCATCACACCAACATTTACTGTTACTCCCCCCACTTTGCCCAGCGGAACATCGGTCCTCACGACAGTTGATCCTGATACCCTCCTCGTTGGTCAGGCCGGATTGGTCTCCGTGAGTCTGAACGGGTTGCCCTCAGAAGGTATCGCAAGCGTCGAATTTGCATGTTCATACGCATCCGATCAGATATCCGTTGGCAGCGTTCAAATCGGAAATATTTTTGGAGATGATCCAGTCTCTGCTTACAACAACTCACAAGCCGGGAGTTTCATCTATGCAGTCGCCGCAAGTAACGGCAGGGTCATCAATACAAATGGAGTTGCCTTTACGTTCAACATCACCGGTATGCAACCGGGATCGTCACCTGTGGAATGTAAAGCGAAGATTTCAGGAACCAATTACTCCCTGGAAAGCATTGCGTCCATACCTGATTCCATAACTGTCGCACTCTTCTCTGCCCCCACCGCAACTCCTCTTTCCGCACCCATGCTAGCCGGACAGGTGATCGCGAAGAAACCTGTCAAGATCAGTTTATTCAACCCGGATACGACACTAGCCGCCTCCGCGATGACAAACCCCGACGGCTCTTTCAACTTGATTGCCCCCGCAGGATCCTTTACTGTAATAGCATCCGCCGAGGGACATTTGAGTGCACAAGCGAGCGTAACGCTTTTGGAAGGCACAACTACGACACTCAATCCAATCACCCTCCCGGCTGGGGATATAGACAGCAACAACGTGATCGATCAATACGATGCGCTCACTGTGGGTATGAATTACAACGTATCAGCCTCACTCCCCGCTGATTTGAGCAATGATGGTCTGATAAACGTAACTGATCTGGAAATGCTTGCTGAAAACTATCGCATGGCTGGCTCAGTAACCTGGCTACAACCATAGAGAATGATGCCATTCGCCAAAAAGCCGTCCACTTGTTGGGCGGCTTTTTGGATTGACACCTATTGATCGTCTCAACCCTAAAAGAATAATAATCCTCTCAACCTGAAATGGAGTAAAATTGCCCAATTCTTCTCCATATCCAACTCAGAAGGCGAGGCCTGCATGTTCGTCACCAAGAATCTCTACCAGAACGACGATCAATGGAAGGACGTCCCGCTCGGCGCATCGGGAGAAAGCACCATCGGCAAGTGGGGCTGTTTATTGACCTCCGCCACCATGATGCTCAACGGCATCGGCTATAACGAAACCCCTGCCACCGTCAACGACAAGATGAAAGCGAACGGCGGTTTTCAGGGGTCTCTTTTTATCCCCAGCGTCCTGCCGTACATATGGCCCAACTGTGTCTACCGCGACATGCAAAATTGCGAAACGACCCCCGCCCCCATTGCTCAGATCGACGCGGCGGTCGCGGCGGGGAAGCCCGTCATCTTGCAAGTGGATTGGAACAAACAAGTCGGGCTTCAAACTCACTTTGTTCTCGTCAAGGAAAAGAAGGGCGACGACTACGTCATCTACGATCCCTACAAATACGGCGGCGATTCTCCTGATAAGGAAGTCCTGCTCACGACACGCTATAAATTCAACGGCGCAAAACTCAGCACTGAGATCAGCGCCGTCCTCTGGTTCGACAGCACCAGCGTCAATGCGCCCGAGCCGCCGAAGAAAAAAACCGTCCCAGTCCCTGCCGAAAAATTCATCCTCTACGTCTCCGAAGACGACCTCGCCCTGCGCGCCGAACCCTCCGTCACTGGTTACCTTTGGAAACGCATGATGATGAACACCGAACTCATCAGCCTGGAAGATAAGGCGAAAGCGAAAGCAAAGATCAGCGTGCAAGGACAGTGGATTCAAGTGCAGGACCCGAAAGGCGACCAGGGATATGTCGCCGCCTGGTATGTATCGGATAAAAAAGGAACACCCGCATCGTCCTCGACGGGTCAGCCGAGTCCCGCTCCCACGCCTTCGGCTACGCCCAAGCCGGGACCCGATCCCACCCCCGTGCCTGCCGGTGCTTTGGCGTTGTATCCCACTGCGCAGGTGACATTACGCAGCAAACCTGTTGTCGAGGCGGATAATGTCATCCGTTACATCGAACCGACCGAGCAACTCATCAGCCTCGAACCGGCAAAGGATGCCATCAAAAAGGTCGGTGTTCAGAATCAGTGGATCAAAGTCCGCGATGCGGGTAAAAGGGAGGGATATGTTGCAGCATGGTTTGTCAAATATGCAGGCGGCTCCACCGCGCAGGCAGGCTCGGCGGCTTCATCATCCAGCGGAGCGGTCAAAGTGCGGACGACAGCCGAGGCCGTATCACTGAGAAACCAACCCTTCGTCAGCGATGCGACGCTGATCAAGCGCGTGCCGATCAACTACGAGTTCACGATCACCGAGCCTGGCGGCGAATCAAAGATCGGTGCAAACAATCAATGGATCAAAGTCAAGGACGCGACGAACGAAGGCTACATCGCCGCATGGTTCCTGGCCCGTTAGCAGACTGGAGAGAATCATCATGGCTGTCCAACCCGTAAATGTAACCCCCATTCTCGAAGTCGCCTGGCGCAAGTTCGCCCAATACGACGATACGTCGGTAAAAAGGACCGCATCGTTCACCCGATTGAGACGATGGATTTTGATCTTCGGGGTGCTGGCAACATTACTTTCCATCCTGACGACGATCTACCCGGCTGGATTTTATCCCCTCGGTTTGTTCGTTCTGAAGATCCTGCTGGTTGCGTCGCCGATCATCGCCTCGGTGCTTGCCGCGATCGGCAACGAATACTACTCCACCGGCGATTGGCTCGTGGCAAGGGCAGGCGCGGAAGAGATTCTGCGCGATATGTACCTGTATCGGACGATTTTAAAGGGCAACCCGAAGCGGCGCGAATGGCTGGAAAGAAGGCTGGGACGCGTGCAGCGCGCGGTCTTCCGCGGCATGAACGGCGAACTGGTGATGGAAACCTTCAAAGGGAACGTGCCGCCCAAGCCGCGCTTCAATCCCGCCGAACCCGGGAACGATAACGGTTTCGATGATTTGAGCGGCGATGAGTATTTCAACTATCGCCTCAGGAATGAACTGCAGTGGCACGAGAAGAAGATCATCGGCAAGCAGAAGGAACGTTTCCGCTTACAGGTCTCGATCTACATCTCTGGAGCTCTCGGCGCGATCATTGCCGCGATCGCCACCTTTGGTGAATCAACTTCAAACATCGCCATATGGGTTGCGTTGACCGCATCGCTGACTAGCGCGTTCTCAGTCTGGCAGCAATTGAAGAATCTCGAACAGGTTGTGCGCAACTACAGCAAGGTCATCATGGAGCTCGGCATCATCTCGGATCATTGGAAGAATCTCGAAGCCGAGGAACGCACACAGAGCGAGGTCAACCGCATGGTGCAAAGCACCGAGAACATTCTCTGGAGCCGCAACGTCGAATACATCAAAGCCATGCAGGAAGCCCTGCGCGACTCCAGCCTCGACAAGGAAGCCGAACTCATCAACCACGTCATCGCCGAGCAGCGCGAAGCCGATGCGCGCTTCAGGCAGGCGCTGACCGATTCCATCGTGAACAAAACGTCGGAGGAGCTGGATAAAGTCACCGCAGATTTGAGCGAGCGCTTCGATGAGATCCTTGGCACGCTAGCAGAAGAAGCTTCGTCGGATGTGGTCCAAGCCGAACTGGCGGCGATGCGGGAGGCTATCCAGGAATTTTCCGAGAAGATCGCGCAGAAATTCGGTCTATCCAATTCGCTCGAGGCCATCAAGGAAGATTACAAGGGTGTGATTGTTGGCGGAGAAACTCCGCGAGGCGTCTTGAACGATCTGCTTGCGCGTTTTCCGAAGACCGAAGAAGTAAAAGGCTGATACTCCATGACTGAGACGAGTGAAAAGACACCTGAAAAGAAAATCGACCCGGCCGAGAATCCCATCCCTGTCCCGCCGACTGTGCCGACGAGCGAAGCCTCTTCCCCCGGCGATAACCAGACAGCAGAACAAGTTGCCAAGCCCAAAACAGAGACCGCTTTGCAGGAATCGAAGGTGAAACGTCAACCCAGTGAAAAAGACGACGACGAAAGCGATGGCGGCGCCAGGGAATACCGCCCCTTGCACCCCGAGGTAAAACCGCATGCCTTTGTGGTCATGCCGTTTGGAAAGAAAACCGGTTCCGACGGGCATCCATTCGACTTCAACGCCATTTACAAGATGTTGATCAAACCCGCCATCGAAGACGCCGGATTCG
This sequence comes from Anaerolineales bacterium, assembly GCA_015075725.1. Taxonomy (NCBI): domain Bacteria; kingdom Bacillati; phylum Chloroflexota; class Anaerolineae; order Anaerolineales; species Anaerolineales bacterium. The sequence goes on from JABTTV010000001.1 coordinate 4,258,010, forward strand.
AGCCTTTCCGCGCCGATGAAGAAACCGCCTCCGGCGACATACTAACCGATATGTTCCAGGAACTCCTGTTGGCAGATATGGTCCTGTGCGACCTGAGCATCGATAACGCCAACGCCTTCTACGAACTTGGCATCCGTCATGCTTTGAGGAAACGAGGCGTGGTCCACATCCAGGCGGGGCGGGCTTACATGCCTTTCGATATTTTCAACGTCCGTACGCTCCCCTATCACGTCACAAATGAAGGTATCCCGGACCCGGAATTTATCAAGAGCGATATCAAAGCCATTGCGCGGCTGCTCCGGGATACCTGGGCTTCGGACCGCGACGCAGTGCATAGCCCGATCTACAACCTGCTCTCAGGTTTGAAAGAACCGGAAAGGAAAAGCCTGCAGACACCCCTTGCCACAGGCTTCTGGCGGGAATACGATGAGTGGAAGGAAAGAGTCACCGTCGCGCAACGTGAAAAACATATCGGGGATATACTGCTGCTCACCGAAGAGATAAAGAATCCCCTCATCCGCGAAGACGCGGTTGCCGAGGTGGGAAACGCGCTCGCCAAATTGGGACGCAATGAACTCGCTCTGAGTCAATACCGCGAAGGCATCCAGGTAAATTCCAACAACCTCGAATTTCGGCGCGAAGAGGCGTTCCATCTCAACCGCGTGGGGCGCGTGAACGAAGCCATCATCAAACTCGAAGGCATTCTGAACGACTTCCCCAGGGACACGAAATCCATCTCCTATCTCGGGCGCATTTACAAAGAGATGTGGACGAATTCCTGGGACCGGATATCGAACAACAGAAAGCGCCTGAAGACTGCCTTCGAAACCTATCACTGGCTGATCAAGTCGGTCGATATCTACCTCAAGGGGTTTCAGATGGATGTGCGGGATTACTATCCCGGAATCAACGCATATACCCTATCGGTGCTCGCCACCCATTTGGCGGATAAATTCGACTCCAAGAAGAATCCCGACCCCGATATCACCCGCATTCGCAAGATCATGCCGGGGTTGAGGGATACGCTGGAATTCTGCCTTGAAAGCACCATCGACCTCCAGCAGGAAAAAGCGGATTACTGGTCGCTCGTCTCGATCGCAGAACTGCGCCTGTTGACATCGCACGACGATGCCGAGGTCATCCGTTCGTACAGAAAAGCCATTACCGCTTTAAGGCGCGACCTGTTCTCTCTGCGCTCTTCGCTCGGTCAATTGGAGACCATTAAACTTCTTGGCGTTCGCACGGAATACGTGTCAAAATGCATCGACCTGATCAAGGACGAGATCAAACTGGCCAGCTCGGGTGATGCCGGGAATGTGCCCGCCTCCGACAACCGCCCCGGGAGCAAAGCCACTGGCGGAAGGGCACTCCTCTTCACCGGCTTCATGGTGGATTATCCAGGCAAGGACAAGAAGGTATTTCCACCCGATAAGGAAAATGAAGTCAGGCATGAAATTCGCAAGCGCGTGGAAAAATTCGGACCCGGCCCGCAGGACAGGGCATTCCTTGCGGGATTATCCGCAGGCAGTGAAATTATCTTTGCCGAAGTATGCGCCGAGGCGGGCATCAAGGTCAAGGTCTTTCTGCCGCATACTGAATCCACTTATATCCGCAGGTTCGTCTCCCCGGCAGGAGAGGCATGGGTGGACCGCTTCTACAAGGTCCGCAACCACCACCTGGTGGATGAAATCTACCAGATCGAGCACCTTGGTCAACCAAAGGATGGGGACAATCTGTACGAACGGAACTGTCGATGGGCGATCTATTCCGCGCTTGGGCGTGTGGGCATCGAAAATATGCGTATGGTCGCGGTGGCAAACGAATTTGCAGGCGATACAAAGGATCGTGACGTTCTGCTCACACGCTACACCATCGACCTGATGCGCAATGTGGGCGGCGTGGTGGAGGAGATCATCAACCCGTCGAAATACATCTACAGCGTGATCGACACCGCGCTCGAACGCATGATCCAGCAGGAGGCAGAGGAAAAAAAATCGGGCGAAGGTGTAAAACTTATCAAGAAAAGCATCGCCCGCAAACGCGTATCCTGAAAAGAAGAGACCCGCTGGTCATTCGGCGGGTCTCATTGTGCGCGCAACCCTTTCTTTCAAGCAGGGCCAGATCTCTCCCCGAACGCCTTTCGCAAGAAAAAAATCCCCGGCGCGAACGGTCTCTGGTCCTTCGAGTGTGACCACGGTCACCTGGCGGTCTTCATCTCCGTCGGCGACATCTGCCAGCGGAACGATCAAAGTGATGGCGCGTTTGACGCAAACGCCTGGTCCTGTCATGATATAGGTCTGGTCGAAGATTACCGCGTCGATGGGCCAGACTTCGTCGGGATCGTCCATTTCGCTGATGAGCATGTCGCCTTTCTTTGCGGTCAAGACCGAACCCCAGGGCGTTATAACCTCTCTCGTTTGAGGCTCATCGGGTCCGGGGACAAAAGGCGTCACACGGCGAACCATCTTGTTGCGATAGGGTTTGAAGTTCAATCTTTCGAGGATCGGGTCGTCTGATGTAATGACAAGAGGATCGCTCATAAATTTTCCTGTTCTTGAATCTGCCCCATTTTATTATAAAATCGATTCGGAATGAACAAACTCATCGTTATCGTCGGGGTGAGCGGCGCGGGCAAGACCAGCCTCATGAACGCCCTGCGCGCCAGCCATGAATTTGCCGTCGCGTACGAGCAGCATGAACAGCGGCCGTTCCAATCCTTATTCAAGGGCGATTCGAAATACGCACTGGCCAATCAAATCGACTACCTGCTCCTGCGCGCGGAACAGGAACGCGAACTGCGATCCGGCAAATTTCCTGCCCTGATGGACGGCGGGCTCGATCTCGACTTTTACGGTTTCTCACGCCTCTTCCATGACCGGGGCTGGCTCAGCGCTGCTGAGTTCGATCTGTGCCGACGCCTGCACACATTTATCCGTTCCCATCTCCCGCCGCCCGACCTCATCATCCATCTTTTCGCGGATTCAAAAACCATCAGCGAACGACTCGCCTTGAGAAACAGGATCAACATCGCGTCTGCGCAGGATGCGGAACTGCTTGAGTCGTATATCGCCGAATGGCTGAATCCGCTCCCCGAGTCGCGAATCCTGCAATTGGATGTTTCACACGAAGGCATCGAGTATCCCGCCAGTGTGCCGGTCATTCTTGATAAAATCCGAACCATATAAATGGAAAATTTGGACGAAATCAAACATCAAATAACCGGCGAACCGCGATACAGACTTTCGGCGGCGAATGTGTTCGTTTCACCGGGCGGTTTTCATTTTATCGACCATCTCGACCCTGTTGCGGAGATCTCGCCCGAGATCGATGGCAGTTCTCTGACCCAGGCCGAGGTGGAGTATATCGAGAAATCCCTGCAGTCGAATCCGGAACGGTTGTCGAATCAGATCGCCGCTGTCAAAAGACATGTCACTGTAGCGGGAAAGAAAGCCCTGGATATCGGCTGTGGCGGCGGATTATTCCTTGCAGCATTACAGCGCGAAGGCGCAGAGGCGACAGGGATCGAGCTGAACGATACGCGCGCATTTTATTCAAGAACCCGGCACGGGTTCGAAGTCGTCAAACGCCCCATCGAAGACGAGTATTGGAAGCCGTTTCAGGGGACGTTCGATGTTGTGACTTTGTGGGACGTCATCGAACATGTGAATTACCCGCAAGCGACCCTGCGCGCAGCGTCAGCGATGCTTAAACCCGGCGGCGTTTTATCGATCGACACACCCTGCCGAGACGCGTTCTATCACCGTTTCGGCGAACTCACCTACCGCCTTTCGCGCGGAAAATTCCCGACCTTTCTGAACACCATGTATTCGTCGAAACCGTTCGGGCATAAACAGATCCTTTCCCTCGCAGAGATGCGCGGTTTGCTGGAATCTTCCGGGCTGGAAGTGGTGGAACTGAAACGGTTTCACGAACTCTCCTTTCCATATGGTTTCTATTTGAAGAAACTGCTCCATTCCGACCTCTTGGTGAAACTGCTTCTCCCTTTCGTACATTTGTTCTTCCTGGTCTTCCCCATCCGCAACAAGATACTGGCCATAGGCAGAAAACACATTGGCGTGCCCGGCACATGATGGAAACCAAATGTAAATCCGACTGCGATCGGCTTTTGGTAAAATTGCGCCATACATCATAAGGAGAATTATGCTTGACTTTTCATGGCTTTCCAACCCTGAAACCTGGGTTGCGCTATTGACCCTGGTCGCCCTCGAACTTGTACTAGGCGTGGATAATGTGATCTTCATCTCCATCCTCGCCGGAAAACTCCCGCCCCAGGATCAGGGACGCGCCCGGACGACCGGTATTGCATTGGCAGTCATCACCCGAATCCTGTTATTGCTCTCTCTTTCCTGGATCATCAGTCTCGATGAGCCATTCTTTTTCGTGCCGTGGTTTGGCGGTGATACGCTCGAAATTTCAGGCCGCGATCTGATCCTGATCGTCGGCGGGCTTTTCCTTCTGTGGAAAAGCACTCACGAGATCCATGACAAGCTGGAAGGCACGGGAGGGCGCGTCTCCACGCGAGTCGCGGCGAACTTCGCCAGCGTCATCATCCAGATCATGCTGCTGGATATCGTCTTTTCGATCGACTCGGTCATTACAGCGGTCGGCATGGTGGACCATGTCTCCATCATGATGATCGCCGTTGTGATCGCAGCGGGCGTGATGATCTTTACCGCAGGACCCATCGGCGAATTCGTGGAAAAGCACCCCACGATCAAAATCCTCGCATTGAGCTTCCTGTTATTGATCGGCTTTACATTGGTGGTCGAAGGCTTGCACCTGCACATCCCCAAGGGTTATATTTACTTCGCGATGGGCTTCTCGGTCTTCGTTGAAATGATCAACATCCGCATGCGCGACAAAGAGATCGAACCCGTCTCATTGCGCAGCGCGTATAAACAGCCCGCCATGGTCCTGCAACCAGCAGGAACGACAGCAAAAAAAGTTCCAGCCGTAAAATCAAAGGGTAAAAAGAAGAAGTAAATGACGATCCGCCCCAATGGTGATGCTGTTGGGGGGGATCTATGATTCCACCCGGTACGCGCCCGTTTTCACCGGCTTGGTCACAAGGGATTTCGCCCGAATACCTCGCTCTTCGAATACTGAAGCAATCTGTGCCTTAGCGTCTTCAACATGATCAGGAACAGTAAACAAAATTATGGACGGTCCCGCGCCGGAAAGCGCCGCCGCACCGAACCTCCCGGCTGTTTTATAAGCCGCCATACCGCCGGAGATGTGCCGCAAACGATACGACTGATGTATCCGGTCGTCCATTACCTTCCTTAAGAATTCCAGGTCGCCATTCAACAACGCCTCGACAACCAACACCGAGCGGCCGATGTTGAAGATCGCGTCGGCGCGTGAAACGGACTTCGGCAGGACCGCCCTTGCCATCTTTGTCGTCCACTCCAATTGCGGTTTTACCACGACGACCGTCCATTCGGGGATTTCGTGCCTCTTCCAGAGGAATCCATCATCCGCCTTCGTCGAAATCACCAATCCACCCAGCAGCGCCGGGGCAATATTATCGGGATGACCTTCCAAATCCGCCGCGAGTTTCAGCAATTCACCCTGACTTAAAGGATTGCCGAGCATTTCGTTCGCGCCGAGCACTCCGGCCACGATCGCTGCTGCGCTCGAGCCCATCCCGCTGCTCATCAGGATTCCATTGTACGAAGAGATCGATACCCCTTCCATATTCTTTCCGCACAATTGATGGACTCGCGCATACGCTTTTGTAAGAAGATTTCTATTCCCCTTGTTCAATTTTTCAGCGCCTTCACCGCTTGCACGAAAATTCAATCCCTCCCCTGTTTCGAAGATGACTTCGTTCCAGATATCCAAAGCCAATCCGAGACAATCGAATCCCGGACCCAGGTTCGCAGATGTGGCTGGCACCCGGATTTTAATCATGCGGGACATTATAATCGCCTCAATTCGACCCCGGAGTTGAAATGCCGTATCAAGGTTTGATCCATCGCTATGGACCGTATCTAAATCTTCCCGCCCACACCCAGATCGTTTCCCTCCTTGAAGGGAACACGCCGATCATCCCCTTGCCGCGTTTGGCGCGCGAACTGAATTGCGAATTGTTCGTAAAATTCGAAGGCTTGAATCCCACCGGTTCCTTCAAGGATCGCGGCATGACCGCCGCCATCAGCGAAGCGCTCGGACGCGGGGCAAAAACGGTCATCTGTGCCTCGACGGGGAATACAGCCGCCTCCGCTGCCGCGTATGCCGCACGTGCCGGGTTGCGGTGCGTTGTATTGATTCCAGAGGGAAAGGTGGCAACGGGAAAACTTGCAGGCGCAATTGCCCACGGCGCGGAGGTAATTCAAATTCAGGGTTCGTTCGACGATGCGCTGACCCTCGTCGTTGAGATAACCCAAAAGACACCCATCGCGCTGGTCAACTCCATCAACCCCTATCGCATCGAGGGACAGAAGACTTCCCCATTCGAGATTTGCGATGAGTTTGGGTCCGCGCCGGATTGGTTGTGCCTGCCAGTGGGCAATGCCGGAAACATCACTTCCTATTGGGCAGGCTTCAAGCAATACCAAAAAGGATTACCGCGCATCCTTGGCGTGCAGGCGGAAGGGGCGGCTCCGCTCGTGCTCGGGCGTCCGGTCGAAAAACCCGAAACCGTTGCCACCGCCATACGAATTGGAAAACCAGCGAGGGGCGAACAGGCTTTGGAAGCCGCGCATGAGTCCAATGGAAAGATCATTGCTGTTTCCGATGCGCAGATTTTGGATGCGCAACGCATCCTCGCATCGGAAGGCATCTGGGTCGAACCGGCATCCGCGGCGGGAATGGCGGGCTTGATCGCAGAGGCAGGCTCGGGCAGAATCGAAGCGAAAGGCAGGCGAGTGGTTATCGTCTGTACCGGCCACGGGATGAAAGACCCGTCCATCATCACAGAATCGTTCGAAACTCCGCAGGTCATCCCGGCGGATTATCAAACATTATTCGATATGATCGGAGGCTGAAATATCCATCGTAACCATTCTCACAGATTTTGGAACGGACAACGAATTTGTAGGGGTGATGAAGGGCGTGATCTACCGGATCGCGCCTGACGCCAGGATCGTCGATCTTACGCACAACATCAAGCGGCATGACGTCAGGGAAGGCGCCATCTCAGTCTGGCGGGCGTATCCGTACTTTCCGCAGGGTACTGTTCACATATTCGTCGTGGACCCTGGCGTGGGCACAAAGCGGCGCCCAATCGCGGCCCACCTCCACGGACAATATTTCGTGGGTCCCGATAACGGTTTGTTGACACCCGTCATAGAAGATGCTGAGCGGGATGGCAAATCTGTTGAGGTCGTCCATTTGCAGAATCAAAAATACTGGCTGGAAAAAGTCAGTCGCACTTTTCACGGACGCGATATTTTTTCGCCGGTGGGAGCCCACCTGGCAGGCGGCGCATCATTGGCAGACATGGGGAAATTCATCACCGACCCGGTAAGGCTGGAATTATCCAGGCCTGTAAAGACGAAAATCGGTTGGGAAGCGCACATCAGTGTGATCGATTCGTTCGGGAACATGACGCTCGACCTGCCCGCCGCAGCCCTCGACGGCCGGACGGATGTCCGCTTCCGGTTGAAGGGCAGGGAGGTTTCCGGCATTGTCGAGTCGTATGGGCATAAACCCGCCGGTGATTTGGTTGTCGTGGTGGACAGCGAGGAGTATCTCGAGATCGCCGTTGTCAACGGAAGCGCGAAGGAAACGCTAAACGCCTCCGTTGGTGATATGGTAGAAGTCCTTCTTTCCGAGTAAAATACTGACGAGATGCCCAACCAGCCCTTAATCATCGAAAACCTCACGTTCAAATACCGTACCCGTCCCGAGCTGGCTTTGGAGAACATATCCTTAAAGGTAAACCCGGGGGAATTGTTATTGATCGCCGGTTCGAGCGGATGCGGCAAAACGACTCTCGCGCGCTGCATCAATGGCCTGATTCCGCGAAGCTACCGCGGCGAACGAAGCGGCCAGGTTCTCCTGCATGGCAGGGAAGTTGCCGACATGCAGATCTCCGAAATCGCTCAGGTTGTGGGGACGTTATTGCAGGACCCGGAGCGGCAGATCGTCGCCAGCAATGTTTTCAATGAGATCGCATTTGGTCCCGAAAATTTGGGGCTTCCACGCGCAGAGATCATCAATCGGGTCGACCAGGCGATAAGCCGGTTGAATCTCGAATACCTGCGCGAACGCGAGACGTTCAATCTATCGGGTGGTGAAAAGCAGAAGGTGGCTCTGGCGGGCGTCCTGACGATGAACCCGTCCATCCTGCTGCTGGATGAACCCCTCGCCTCTCTCGACCCTGCATCTGCTCATGAAGCCCTCGAAGTTTTTCGAAGCCTCGCAGATGAAGGCAAAACGGTCATCCTTGTGGAGCACCGGGTCGAGGATGCGATCGACGCCAGGCCGGATCGACTCTTATACATGGAAGATGGAAAAATCAAATATCTTGGTCCCATCCGCGACCTTCCGCCGGAGATCGATCATACAAAAGTGAAACTGCCCGCCCCCTGGGTTGTGCAAAGGGTCAAAGCGTTGGATAAAGTCCCGGCCGCGCCACCCAAACCCGAAGCCGGGGAAAGAGGCGAGCCGTTGGTCGTCTTCGAGAACGTGGATTTCTGTTACGATGAGGAATATCCGCTCGTTTTGCAAAACGTCAACCTGAAGATCTATCCCGGCGATCTGATCGCTGTGTTGGGTCCGAACGGTGCAGGGAAATCCACGCTGGTCAAACATGCTATCGGGCTACTTAAACCCACGGGAGGGCGCGTTCTGGTCCAAGGCGAGGACACGCGCAGGTTGAGCGTCGCCCAAATTGCGCGGACGTTGGGTTACGTTTTTCAAAGCCCGACCCACATGTTGTATGCGCCCACGGTCAGGGAAGAGTTGGAATTCGGTCCAAAGAATCTCGAATTCGACCCGACGTCGATCCCGCAATACGTGAACGAAAGTCTGTCAACGGTCAACCTGAAAGGGTTCGAGGAATACCCTCCGCTTGGTTTGTCGTTTGGACAGCAAAAACGAACCACCATCGCGGCGGTGCTGGCGATGCGTTCAAAGATCCTAATCATGGATGAACCGACCGCCGGGCAGGATTTTGCAAATTACACCCGTTTCATGAAGGCATTATGCGACACGTCGGACAACGCGCAATCCATTCTGACCGCGAATTTTGCCGCGACGATTTTCATTACGCATGATCTCGACCTTGCAGTGACCTACGCCAACCGCGTATTATTGTTCGGCGACAAACACATCATCGCCGACGGCAAACCACAGGATGTATTGAAGGACGACCAACTTCTCCGAAGGTATCGTGTGCGTCCCACTTCGCTTCTTCGCCTTAACCTAGACCTGCTGCCGCGCACCGGGCGTTTTCTGCCCGCCGAATCGTTGGCGGCTTATGCATAGTGAATCCCCCTGCAACGCGGAGGCATCTGCAGGGTTTATTCATACAGGGTCAGCGTTTGTTCAATTCGATAATTCAAAAAGGAGAGAAATCATGAACGATAACAGCACCTGGGCATTTGGAACCCGTCAGGTCGTTTACGGGGCGATCGGCGCCGCGTTGTACGGCGTCCTCTCGTGGGTCACCAATATCTTCCCCCTCCCCGCTGCCGGAAACATCACCTTCCGCCCCGCGGTCGCCGTGTTGATCTTCTTCAGCGTGGCATACGGTCCCTGGGTGGGCCTGCTCGCCGGTTTCATCGGCAACACGCTCGGCGATGCCTTGAGCGGATGGGGCTTCTACTGGAACTGGAGCCTCGGCAACGGATTGATGGGCCTGGTCGCGGGTCTGGTGATGTCACAGATCACGGACTTCCGCGCGCAGGGTCAGATCATCAAAGCCGTCATTTACGGCTTGATCGGCATCGCTGTCGGCATGCTGTTCGCTTCCCTGACAGAAATGTTCACCGGCGGCATCGACTTCAATACCGCCCTGTTCGGCTATTTCACGCCCGCCTTCCTCGGTAACGCGATCGTCACCATCGTCCTCCTGCCCATCCTGATGGTCGCCTTCGCCGCCGTTGCATCGAGGCGCGGCCGCTAAATCCCATGTTGGTCACCTGGAAGTACCGCCCGCGAAATACGTTCATCCAGCGGCTGGATCCGCGCACCAGACTCATCTTCATGCTCTGCATCATCTTTGCATTTACCATCCCCGAGATCTGGGACTACCGCATCATTCTTCCGCTCTTTGCCATATCGCTGACCCTGTACCTTATGGCACGCATCGAGTGGAAGGATGTGCGGCGCGCGTGGATATACATTTTCATCCTTGTATTCTTCATCGTGGGATTGAACGGCCTGCTTTCCGGGCGCGGCGGTCCTTCCTCGGTGACCAACCTCCCCTCCCCCATAGTCTTCGAAGTACCCATAAAAATCCCGTTCACCGACATCGGCTGGGACGTCCCGGTGACCGTGTCGAAGATCTGGTTCGCGTTGAATCAGATGACGCGCATGATCACGATGGCGATCCTTGCCATTCCCATCCCGTATACGATGGATCCAAATATCTATGGAACAGCGTTCAAAAGGATGGGCGCGTCTGACAAAGTGTCCTTCACCATGGACCTGGCGTTCCGGTTTCTGCCGACCTTTGCGCGCGATTTTACGATCACAATGGATGCCCAGCGCGCACGCGGGTATGAAATGGAAAAGCTCAAGGGAGGGATCCCCACGCGCATCCGGAAACTTGCCCCGTTGATCATCCCTGTCGTCATGCAGTCCACGGTCACAGGTGAAGAGGTGATCGACGCAATGGATCTACGGGCGTTCGGCACCAAGCAAAGGACATGGGTGAAAGACAACCTGAAATATGCGCCGCGCGATTACCTGATCCTGGGCATAGGTGTGGCGGCGTTTGTCAGTTGCTGTGTGCTGAAATGGGTGTTCGGTATCGGCGAGTACTTCGTACCGGATTTCTTCATGAGTTTGTTCGTCTGAACAAAAACGCCGCTCGGAGCGGCGTTTTTTATTTGCTTATTGCAAAAGCCACATTCTTACCCTACTCAAGTCAGCCTGCCCGCCGCCGGGGACTGCAGCGGAAGCACGGATGCGAACGGTCTAATTAATCAAGCCATGCAATACGCCGCGCCCCCAGGTGAGGAGAATTATGTGAACACATCACGCGGATATGTCTCTCCGGCTTTGACTTTCAATTCCATATGGTTCTGTTCGGGGGCGAAGACGCAGGTGGCAAAATCGGTGAAGGCGCAGGGCGGGTTGTAGGCCTTATTGAAGTCGAGGAACATCTTTCCGTCCGGCTCGACATCCGCAACAAGATAGCGGCCCGTCGGGTAGGTTTCGTCGTCGCTGGTCGGGTCCCGGAAGCGGAGGAAGAACGTGCCGTCGTCCTCCTTGTTGATGTCCAATTTATATTGCTTTCCCTCGAACTCGAAGGAGACAAATCCTTCCACAGGGAATTCGGCTTTTTCGCCGGTCAGGTCCGGGAAGTATGCCATCTTGGGTTTGTCATACGCGTTGAAAACCACCGGGATGCGAAAGGCTTCGTCGATGTCGTACCAGGTTCGGGCGGGGAACGAGGCGCGCTTTTTCGTCTGGTTATCCCACATGCGGATGCCCATCCGGTTTCCGCGCTGGATGACGACCATTTGAATCCCCTCGAGTTTGATGAAGCTCGGGTTTTCGGTAATGTCCGGTTGGAGGACGGCAAAATCGGTCAGTTTGTCGTCGACAATGATCCTCTGCCCGGAATTGGTTCGCAGCGAGACCGATCTGCCGTTGTATTCGAAATAACCGATCTTGTCGGGCACCCGCCGGGGAAGTTCGATCTCGTTCCCGGGGTCGGAACCGAAATGATTCCTGCCGAGTTTCAACCAGTAGAGGCCGGCGAGGGCAAGCCAGTTGTTTTCCCTGCGGATGTTTTCATTGCGTTCTTTTCGCCACCGGGCAATCATCTGGCGGTATGTCTTGTCGGGCATATTGAAAAATTATATCAAAGGAGGGCTGCATGAGCAGAGGGCTTTCGTTTTTGATAAAATGATTCATGCAGTTTCACTGCGGCAAAAGACAAAATTCACTTTAAGGAGCAGGGCATGGGTTTGAAACCCGATCATTGGATTCGAAAAATGGCGCTGGAGCAAGGCATGATCGATCCGTTCGTGGACAGGCAGGTGCGCAACGGCGTGATCTCCTACGGCGTCTCGTCGTACGGATACGACATCCGCGTGGCGAATGAGTTCAAAATCTTCACGAACGTTTTTTCGGCAACGGTGGACCCCAAACATTTCAACACGGATTCAATGGTGGATTTCAGCGGGGATGTATGCATCGTGCCGCCCAATTCGTTCGCGCTGGCACGCACGGTGGAATATTTCCGCATCCCGCGCAAGGTGCTGACGATCTGTCTGGGAAAATCCACCTATGCGCGCTGCGGGATCATCGTCAACGTCACACCGTTCGAGCCGGAATGGGAAGGGTACGTCACGCTCGAAATTTCGAACACCACACCCCTGCCCGCCAAGATATACGCCAACGAAGGGCTGGCCCAGGTGCTCTTCTTCGAAGCGGACGAGGAATGCGAGATCTCCTACGCCGACAAGAAAGGCAAGTATCAAAAACAACAGTCCATCGTCCTGCCGAAGTTGTGAAGCCCGGAAGCCGTTCCATCAACCAGGAGCAATGCCATGTCCAATATTCGTCCGGAAGATAACATCATCAATGAAATCGAGGTCCTTCAAAGGAAGATGATCCAGTCGATTGGAAGGCTGGCGGGTTCCGGCAACCCGCAAGTCACCTCCATCAACCTCGAATTAAAGGATTTCGTGCGCGAACTCGACCAGGTCCGCGAGGATTTGAAAAAACGATTCGAGAAGGACCGCGACGAAATGGAAGCGCGATTCAAGAAACAGCAGGAACGATTGGAAGCGCTCGCCGGGATCGGGGCGGTCATCAATTCCTCGCTCGATCACAAACGCGTGATGGACAAGGTGATGGATGCATTGATCGGTCTGATGAAGGCCGAACGCGGCTTTTTGATGTTGAAGGACGATCAGGGAGACTTTCAGGTACAGATCGCGCGCGACGTAAAGCACAACGTTGTCTCCAAGGACGATTTTGAGATCAGCAAAAGCATCGTCCGCCAGGTGCTCGAGAACGGGGAGGCAGTCCTGACGACCAGCGCCAAGGACGATCCGCGCTTCGGGCAGCAAGCCAGCGTGGCGGCGTTCAGCCTGCTCTCCATCCTTTGCGCGCCATTGAAGGTCAAGGATAAATTGATCGGCGTGATCTATGTGGATAACCGCGCCCAGAAGGGGATCTTCACCCGCGATGAATTGGAATTGATCTCCACCTTTGCAAACCAGGCGGCGGTGGCGATCGAGAACGCGCGGCTTTACGAGGAACTGCAAACGGCGTATCAGGCGACTCTCGAAGGCTGGGTGCGCGCGCTCGACATGCGCGACAAGGAAACGGAAGGTCACACCAAGCGGGTCACATTGCTCACCGGCGAACTCGCGCGCAGGATGGGGCTGGATGAAACCAGCCTCGTTCACATCGAACGCGGCGCGCTATTGCACGACATCGGAAAGATGGCGATCCCCGACGGGATTCTCTTGAAGCCTGCGGCTCTGACCCCGGAGGAGCGGATCCTGATCGAGAAGCACCCGGTCTACGCCTTTGAAATGCTCAGCCCGATCAAGTTCCTGCACCCGGCATTGGACATCCCCTATTGTCATCACGAAAAATGGGACGGGAGCGGGTATCCGCGCAAGTTGAGCGGAGAGACCATCCCGCTGGCGGCGAGGATCTTCGCCGTTGTCGATGTGTGGGATGCGCTCGTCTCGGACCGTCCGTACCGCAAGGGACTCGAACCCGGCGATGTAAAACAAAAACTCCGTGATGATGCGGGAAAACATTTCGATCCACAAGTTGTTGATGCGTTTTTGGGAATGGACGACCAGACCTTGAAGGCGACGGCGAAGATAAACTAAATCCCTCCAATCGCGGACAAACCTCTCCCCCGCCTCCCCTGAAGGGGAGGAGCCAAAGAGCGTATTCCAAAATATTTATTAATTTCAGAAATGCAACACAAAACGACCGCCAAATAAGCCAACTCGATTTAACCAATCGAAGAGTTTCGAATTGACGCAGCCCAACATCCCTGATGTAATTCAATAATCCCATTAACGGGCGACGCGATGGGTCGCCGCTGCAATATACCAACCACACCCTGCAATGAAAGGATACGCCATGGCAAAAATCCCTTCCCTTCTTCTCGGTCCAATCGTGGGCGGACTCAGTCATACCGGCGCGAACATTTGGGCGCGTGCGAATTCACCGGCATCGATGCAGGTCTGGCTGGCAACCCGGAGCGACTTGAAAGACGCCAAGTCCACGGGCAGGGCAGACCTTACGGCGAGGGATGGATTCTCAGGCGTCGTCAGGGTGGCCCGGCTCAAGCCGGAAACGGTTTATTACTACGCCGTCAGCCTGGGCAGGATCCGCCCGAAGCGCGAAGACTTTCACCGCTTCACCACCCTCCCCAAGCCGCGCACAAGGCGTTCCTTTTCGTTCGTCTTCGGCTCGTGCTATCTCCCGCCGGACGAGCACGGCGGCGGCACCCTCGACGAATTAATGAAGCAGGTCGAAAGCGAAAACCTGCAATTCGGTTTGTTCCTCGGCGATCAGATCTATGCCGATGATGCAAAAGGCAACGGGTTGGGCCGCATCGCGGTCACGCTCGACGATTACCGCCGCGTCTACGAATACACCTGGTCGCGCCCGGCCATGAAGTCGCTCCTGCCGAACCTGCCGCTGTTCATGACCCTCGACGATCATGAAGTTGACGACGACTGGCATTGGCGCGACTCCGCCAGGCAATGGGCGGACATCCCCCGGCATAACAAATTCCTGCGCTGGTTGAAAGGCGTCCCGCCGCAACAGCGTCACCTGTACCCGGGCCGCATCCGCGCCGCGCTCAAAGCCTACCAGGAACACCAGGGCATGCACTCGCCGGACCCTTTGATTCCCCTGCAAGCGGATGAGGAGGGGAAATACAATTTCCATGCGGAAATGGAAGGCTCGCTCGCCTATTCGTTCACCTGCGGCGGCGCGGCTTTCTTCGTGACCGATACGCGAACGATGCGCGTGAAAGGTCGGGAGCGGTCCCTGCTGAGCGAAGGTCAATGGAGGGCATTGCAGGAGTGGCTGTTGAAGGTCAACCAGCAATATCCTGTAAAATTCCTGGTCTCGTCGGGCTCGATCCTCTATCCCTTCTGGCTCGATATCACCCAGGACCGCTGGTCTGGCTTCCCGGCCGAGCGTGAACGCCTGCTAGAATTCCTGGCGGTCAACGAGATCGAAGGAGTCCGCATCCTGACAGGGGATCTGCATGCGGCTCATGCCGTCTCCGCGGAACTCAACTGTCCAAGCGGACGCCGCATTCCCATCTGGGAGTTCTGCGCCACCCCGTTCGAGCAATCGTCGTTTTTCATCAGCAATTCGTATCATCCGATCTTCTCGAAATGGATCGGGAGGCAAAAGAAACTCTTCCGCCAGGCGGGACAAAATTTTGGCATCGTCCGTGTGGATTTCGACTCATCGCCGCCGCGGGTCACGTATTCGCTGCGGTTCAACAAGGATGGGTGGCGATCCCGCGATCCCGTAGTAACCTATTGAGATGTCATGCGTTTGCAAGCAATTTGCCTTGAGGTGCGATTGCAAAGAGAGTCGTTTTGACTTATCATTGCCATGTGCAAGGAGGCTGTGATGTCCCGTAAACCTTTGATTCTGCCAACCCTGGTTTTCCTGATAATGCTCGCAGCGCTGATTCCATTCCAGGTCCACGCGGGAGGCGTGTGCGGCGGTGCGTATACCGTCGAAAGCGGAGATACCGTCGAGAAACTGGCGGCGATGTGCGGAACGACGGCATCGGCCATTTTTGCGGCGAATCCCGGGTTGAAGGAACCGCTTGCCGCTGGGCAGGTGATCACAATTCCCGGTCTGAACTATGGGGTGACAGTAACGCTGACCCCAATCGTCACGCCGACACCGGTCACGGTTACTCCGACGCCCGTAACAGTGGTGAACAATTACTACTACACTTACAACTACTACACATCCAATATCTCTTCTCCCGACGCCGTCGTGAACGGCTCGTATATCGTCCAACCGGGCGATACTTTTGCAGGAATCGCCTACAGCTTCGGCGTTTCGATCAACGACCTGTGGGCGGCGAATCCATACATCATCGACATCAACATACTTTACGTCGGGCAGGTTCTGAATATCCCCTTCTGGTACGTTCCCTACCCGGGCTCAGTCCCGGTTGCCGTAACGGATGAGCCGAAACCGATTTCCTATCCGGGAGACATCCCAAAGAACGCGCCTGACGGCACCGTGCGCCTCGTGAACAAATCGGGCGGTGAGGTGTACATCTCCCTGCGCACCTCCCGGGCTGATGGGACGAATGCCATCAACGAATATCCAGTCGATGGAACAGTGGTGGCAGGCATCCCGGCAGGCTGGATCGATTACGTTGCCTGGGTGGGGGGAATAAAATTCACCGGCGGTTTCAAGTTGAACGAGGATGCCATTCACACGATCACATTCAACAGAAGCAAAGTGGTCGTGGATTAATTCGTAGCAAACCAGCATGTGACCCGCCCGGTGTTCTGATACACTTGACGGGTCATTTTGATTTAAACCGCAGATGAACACAGATAAATAGGACGGGTTGATCCAATAAATTAAATTCATCTGTGTCTATCTGTGGTGAATCTTCTAAAAGGAGAACGTATGTCCAACCACCCCATTCCCATCATCGAAGCGCGCGGAACGTACCGCGAAGTGGGCAGGCAGATCGGCGGGCAATGTAAATCCCACATCGCAAAGATGATGAGTCAACTGCGTGAGAGTTTGCCCCCGGGCAAAACCTGGGACATGCTCGTGAACGAAAGCCGCATCTATCAAACCCACGGCCGCGCCGTTTACCCGCAATACATGGACGAACTTGAAGGCATCGCCGAAGCCGCAGGTGTTCCGTTCGACGAACTTTTCATATCGATGCTGGAAGAACTCTGGGAAACCCCGCCCTATGGCAAAGGCTGCACCGACATGGCAGCCCGCGGACGCGCCACTCTCGACGGCACCACCCTCATTGCGCACACCAACGACCTCTCCGCCAAGACCGAAGAAGACCTGGTCATTCTCAAAGTGCAGGCAGGCGATGAGCCGGAGTTCATCGGCGTTTCGGCGGGCGGAGTTGGAATCAGCGCGGGCTACAACGCAGCGAAGATCAGCCTCACCGGCAACCAACTCAACAGCAACGACGTCCGCCACGGCGTGCCGCGACTTCTAATCGTGCGCGCCATTCTCGGGGCGAAGACTCTGAGCGAAGCGATGGATGCCTGTCTGCTCAAGGAACGCGCGTCGAGTTATAACAACGTACTTGCCGATGGCACGGGCGAAGTTTATTCGATGGAAGGCAGCGCCACCGACCTCGAAGCAATCTACATCGAAAAGGATTATCTGGCGCACGCAAATCATTACACCCATCCTGCCATGCGCCGCTTCGAACTGGACCGGAGCACGATCGCCAACTCGATCATCCGCCACAACCGAGCCGAGTACCTGCTCAAAGAGAATTACGGCAAATTGACGCCCGAACTGTTCAAGCAACTGCTCGCCGACCACGGCGGGTATCCCACTTCGATTTGCAAACACGGATTCAACAGCGTGACCGTCTTTAGCATCATCGTCCAGGTGGAAACGCTCACCGCCTGGATCGGGCGCGGGCATCCGTGCGAGACGGTTTATACGGAATACAAGTTGGAACCGTATCAAAAGTAATGACAATGGACCACGGACGATGGACGATGGAAGTTCGTCTGTCGTCAATGGTCTATCGTCCATCGTCAGGAAAATCATGACCACCAACATCTCCCTCTTCCCCACCACATATGAATCCTCCCGCGAGCGATTCCGCGGATATTTGTCCGCCATTCAAAAAATGTGGAACAAGGCGGCTTTGCAACAACATGCCATGACCTACGACAACAGCCTGACCATCGACTGGATCTACTCCCCCGCAGCAGAAAAGAACGAGAAGGTCCTCGTCTTCACCACGGGCGAACACGGCGTG
The DNA here is from genome assembly GCA_015075725.1 of Anaerolineales bacterium. Lineage (NCBI taxonomy): Bacteria > Bacillati > Chloroflexota > Anaerolineae > Anaerolineales > Anaerolineales bacterium. The sequence goes on from JABTTV010000001.1 coordinate 4,276,161, forward strand.
GAATGTTATGTCGGTTCGGCAATGATGCACAAATTCGTGGAAGAGTACCTGCCAAAGCTCGACCCGCGCACGACGGGCATTCTGCTTGTGCATGCCATCAACCCGTGGGGCATGAAAAATCATCGCCGCGGCAACCGCGACAACATCGACCTGAACCGTACCTTCATGCTCGACCCGCTCTTCGATTCGACATTCAATCCTGCCTACGACAGGATTCACGGATTTCTAAACCCGGCGGGGAAACTCACGAATACGTTCTTCAACAATCTCGCATATTTGTTCAGTTTGATCTGGCACGTATCCAGCATGGGGATGAAGAATTTCCGCAATGCGTTACTGCTCGGACAGTACCGGCATTCCAATGGATTGTATTACGGCGGCAGGGACATGCCCGAAGAGACGCGCACGATCATGGAATTGTACAAAATAGCATTACATGACTACGCGCAAGTCTTGCACCTCGACATGCACACCGGCTACGGTCCGCGGTACCAGATGAGTTTGGTCAATTCAGCATTGGATAATAACCCATCGAATTACTTTGAAGACCGCTTCGACTATCCGCTCGTGGTCGCCGCCACTGCAGACGAGTTTTACGCCATTCGCGGCGACATGATCGATTACATCTACGCCTTGAAGCAGCGCGACTATCCCACCAAGCGACTGTACGCCACATCGTTTGAATTCGGCACTCTCGGCGACACGCTCTACGGCTTATTCCAAAGTCCGCGGGTGATGATCCACGAGAACCGCGCCTACTGGCATGGAACGAGTAATGAACAAGTCCACGCCGATGCCAAACGTGGATTTGAAGAACTGTTCAACCCCTCCGCAGCCGATTGGAAGGAGAAAGCCGTCAAAGATGCAGAGCAGGCGTTCGAGGGGATTTTGAAGGCGGAAGGATACATCCAACCATCAGCGTGATTTTCGAAGGGAGTGTCTAACATCCGACACATCAGAATATCGCTGCGAGAAGGGCGGCAGCCCGACGTCTGTCCTGAGCCTGCCGAGGGGAAGCAATCTTCCCCTGGAATCCGGGATTGCTTCGCCCCATCGGACTCGCCATGACATTTCCAATATTTGATATTGGACCCTCCCTTTTCGAAAATGTAATTGACACATCCGAACTTCCGCTGTAAACTTTAATTACTCCGATGGGGAGTAGCCCCCGAACTGGTTTCGGGCCCGGCAGTCGTCAATACGGAAAGAGATTTCCCGGCTGAACGGACTAAAGCGCAAGACCATCGCCTGATAGGCGGTGGTCTTTTTCTTTTCCACCGCCCCCATATCTGATTTGTTCAACCAAACAGAAAGGAGTACCCCAATGCCTGCCAATGCAAACTCCGCCCTGCGGAAATATTGGAAACCCGCCCTTGCCACCAGCGCAGGCGGCACGTCCATCGTCATCTGGTTCGAAGAGATCATTCTCTTCGGGCTGGATATCCTTGCCGTGTTCGCCATTTTCCTGCTGGCAGCTCCGATCTATCTTTTCAACCATTTCGTTTTCAAAGCGGCTACCCCAACGCTTAAAGACAAAACAAAATAACAAGGAGCTCCACAATCATTTATGGAACAAAATAATCTCTGGCATACACGGTCCACGGACCAGGTGTATGCCCAACTCAACAGCGCAGAAACAGGCTTGAGCGCGAAGGAAGCGGATGCGCGTCTGGCAAAGTATGGTCCGAACGAGATCCAGGCGGCGCATCGCATATCCCCCTGGGAGATCCTGTTCGAGCAATTTAAAAATGTCCTGATCCTGATCCTGCTCGGCGCTACAGCGATTTCGTTTTTTCTCGGGCACGGCGTGGAGTCGATCGTCATCGCCATCATCGTGCTCTTTGCAGTTGGGCTCGGCTTCATCCAGGAATATCGCGCCGAACGCGCCATCGATGCGTTGCGCCAGATGGCGGCACCGACCGCCACCGTCCTTCGCGACGGCATCGATGTGAAAGTGCCCGCGCGCGAAGTGGTGCCCGGCGACGTGGTCATATTGCACACGGGCGACCGCATCCCCGCAGACGGGCGAATCATCGAATCGATAAATTTACAAATCGAAGAAGCGGCACTGACCGGCGAATCGGTCCCCGTCGAAAAACACACCGACGCGCTTCCAACTCAAGAGATGCCCGTTGGCGACCGCAAGAACATGGTCTACGCCGGGACCGCCGCCACCTACGGGCGCGGACGCGCTTTGATCGTCGCCACAGGCATGCAAACCGAATTCGGCAAGATCGCGCAGTTGTTGCAAACCGTCGAAACCAGCAGGACGCCGCTGCAACAAAACCTGGACAAGGTCGGCTCGACACTGGCGCGCGCTGCATTCATTGTCGTCGCCATCATCGTTGCGTTCGGCCTCCTGCGCGGACAGCCCTTCATCGAAATGCTCATCTTCGGCATCGCGCTAGCGGTTGCGGTTGTGCCCGAAGCCCTGCCTGCGGTCGTGACGATCTCGCTCGCCATCGGCGTGCAGAAGATGGTCAAACGCCATGCGCTCATTCGTCGTTTGCCCGCCGTGGAGACACTTGGCAGCACTTCCGTGATCTGCTCCGATAAAACCGGCACGCTCACCAAAGACGAAATGACCGTGCGCAGAATCTATGTCGGGGGCGGGGAATACAGCGTGAGCGGCTCAGGCTATTCACCGGTCGGGCATTTCTCCAACAACGGAGGCACCCCCAACGAGATCGCCGCCGAATTGAAGCACATGCTTACCGCCGCAACCCTGGCTTCGGACGCGACATTGATCAAAAATGAAACCGGAAAATCCGAGAACGATTGGGATATCAAAGGCGATCCCACCGAGGGGGCGCTCGTCGTAGCGGCAGCCAAGGCCGGGCTAAGGAAGGAGGCGCTGGAAGAAACCTACCCGCGCGTGCAGGAAATCCCATTTACATCCGAATCCAAACGGATGACCACCCTTCATAATAACGGGAAGGGTTTCGTCGCATATACCAAGGGCGCGCCGGAGATCATTTTGGAAAATTGCGACTCGATCCTCACGATGAACGGCGTGAAGAGATTGGACGACACATCCCGCAGACAGGTGCTGGACACTGCGCAGAATTTCGCAAGCCAGGCATTGCGCGTGCTTGCCGTCGCTTCCAAACCGGATGCAGTGCTTGAATCTGCCCAAACCGGTATGACCTTCCTCGGGCTGGCTGGCATGATCGACCCGCCGCGCCCCGAAGCCAGGGAGGCGATCGCGGTCTGTGAAAGCGCGGGCATTCGCCCTGTGATGATCACGGGCGACCATCCGCTCACGGCGCAGGCAGTGGCGCGCGAACTCGGCTTGCTCAAGAACGGACGCGTTGTCACCGGCGCAGAACTCGATGATATTTCCGATGAAGATTTCAAACGTGAAGTCGAAACCATCGACGTATATGCGCGTGTTTCCCCTGCTCACAAACTGCGCGTGGTGACGGCGCTGCAAGCCAACGAGCACATCGTTGCCATGACCGGTGACGGCGTGAACGACGCGCCAGCCCTTAAGAAAGCGGACATCGGCATAGCAATGGGCATCACCGGCACAGACGTCACCAAGGAAGCTGCCGCGATGAACCTGACCGACGATAATTTCGCCTCCATCGTTGCGGCAGTGGAGGAAGGTCGCGGTGTGTTCGGCAACATCAAGAAATATTTGATGTTCCTTCTCTCTTCGAATATCGGTGAGATTACACTGATGGCTGCCGCAACCCTGCTGGGACTGCCGCTGCCTTTGACCGCCGTTCAGATCTTGTACGTCAACCTTGCCACCGATGGTCTGCCCGCGCTGGCTCTGGCAGTAGACCCACCCGATTCAGATATCATGCGCCGCAAACCGCGCAATCCGCGCACAGGCATTTTCACCCGTCCGGTGAAATGGATACTGGGCATTGCCGGGCTTTGGTCTGGCTTCGTGAATATCAGCCTGTTCATTTGGGCGACGAATTCCGGTCGCAGCATCGAAGAGGCGATGACGATGACATTTATGTCACTGGTTGTCATCCAGTTCTTCAAGGCGTACAACCATCGTTCGGAGCATCGCTCTGTATTCGAGCGACCATTCCGAAATAAATGGTTGAACCTTGCCATTCTGTGGGAATTCCTGCTGCTGCTATTGATCGTGTATCTGCCATTCCTGCACGAACCGTTCGACACCTACAGCCTGCCGCTGATAGATTGGGTGATCATCTTTGCAGTCGCAGCCTCCATCACCCCCGTACTGGAACTGGTCAAGTGGTTCATCCGTAAAGGCTGGCTTGGAGCAATGGAGTAACCTGAATCATGCTTTAGCGCCCGCCCGCATGGACAAAAGGAGAAAAATTGAAACTTCAACTCATATTTCTTCTCATGGACATTTTCATCCTCCTTGCCTATGCGTATCTTTGGCTGAAAACCAACGTTGTACGCGCCATGTGGAAACGCTTGAAACTGCCAGATCAGGATCAATAGAGATTACAAATGGCAAAGCAAAGAAAAAAACATAAACGCGATATCGAGAAGAACTACCCTGTAGACCAGTTCGTCAAAAAACTGCGCCGCCTTGCCGACTGCCTCGAACAGGGACAGAAATTTCGGATCCAGGTAGCAGGGGAGCGTATCTCGATCCCCGCGACGGTCGTCATCAACATCGAACATGAGCGCGGTGCCTCCACCGAAGAAGTGGAATTTCAACTCAGGTGGTTGCATAAAAAATAAGTCGAACCGTTTTACCTATTATGCGTGACGGAAAGGAGCATGAAATGACAAAAATAGATTTGGCAGCGATTCGCAATACCCTCGCCGTTGAAATCGAAACCATCACCGCCAACATTCAGAGTGAACAGGATAATCTCCATGTCAACTCCGAACCAAATCCGGATCTGTTGGATCTGGCAGAAACATGTGCGCGTCAGAGTATCGCTCTGGACTGGCTGGCGAAACTGGAGCAACGTTTGGGTCAGGTGACGATCGCAATGAAGCGGCTGGATGAGGGACTTTATGGGATTTGCGAAAAATGCGGCGATGTTATCAACCCCGCCCGGCTGGAAGCCATGCCGCACGCCATACGGTGTGTGACATGTCAGGAGCGCCTTGAGCGCGTGAGGTGACCCGGGTGTGCCCCTGTGTGTTCGCCTGAATAGATGAGAGGGCATTCAAGAAAGGGAGTCGACTTCCCCGTCGATGAGCGTGCAAACCCAAGTGACAGTCACCTGCGAGGTGACTGTCACTTGGTTAGAAACTTCCCGCATACCCATCCGCGCGCGGATCACTGCCGCCGCACAGCACACCTGTTTCGTTGTCGCGCAAAATTACTTGGCCTCGCCCAAACAATGCGCGTTCATATCCAAACACTTCATACAACGGATGTCCCATCTTTTGCAGGGCGTCCGTTGTTTCTTTTGGCATTCCTTCTTCGATCGCGACACGCCCGCCCGCTGACTCAGCATCGAAACAGAAGCGTGGCAGATCCAGCGCAGACTGTGGGTCTAGCCCGCCATCTTTCAACGCCGATAAAACTTGCACATGTCCCTGTGGCTGCATGAAGCCGCCCATCACCCCATACGAAGCATACAATGAATTATCTGATACACGAGTCACCATTGCCGGAATGATCGTGTGGTACGGGCGTTTATTCGGCGCAAGCGCATTGGGATGATTCGGGTCGAGGCTGAAGTTATGTCCGCGATTTTGCAGGGTGAAGCCCCAGCCCTTCGGTACAATGCCCGTACCAAAGCCCATGTAATTGCTGTTGATGAACGAACACGCATTCCCCACCCCATCCACCACGCTCAAATAGACCGTACCCGAAGCATTCACCGGCGAGCCACGTTTCGGGTCAACCGAGGCGCGTTTCAGGTCGATCAACTTGCGGCGCTCACTCGCATATTCTTTCGAGAGCAATTCCTGCATCGGGATCATCAAGAAAGCGGGGTCACTCACATACCATTTCGCATCGGCAAACGCGAGGCGCATCGCTTCGATCATCAGGTGCATTTTTTCGGTCGAGAGCAAATCCATTGAAGCCAGGTCAAAGCCTTCTAGGATGTTCAACGCGATGAGCGCTGTGATGCCCTGTCCATTCGGCGGACATTCATACACGCGCAACCCGCGATAATCAACGGATATGGGACTCTCCCACGTGGACACATGCACCGCGAGGTCTTCAGCGGACATACATCCGCCCGCCTCTTTAATCACGGCGACAATTGATTCTGCAACCGAGCCTTGGTAAAAGCCGAGAGCGCCCCGCTCCGCGACGAGTTTGAACGTGCGCGCCAAGCCGGGGTTCCGAAAGATTTCACCCGCCTTCGGCGCACGCCCATCAATGGTCAACTCATGCCCATTCAACGCGGACTTCAACTGTCGCTCCGCGCCGCGCGCCCAAAAGTGGGCCGTGAGCGGCGCGACGGGAAAGCCTTCATCCGCGAGTCGAATCGCAGGCGCGAGGATTTCCGTCAGCGAGAGCGAGCCGTGTTTTGCAATTAAGTCACACCAACCCGCACACGCCCCAGGGACAGTGACCGTATGCGGATGAAACGGCGGCAGCGTAGATAAACCTTCCTTCTTTAGCCGATCAAGCGTCAGCGCGGACGAGGCGCGCCCCGATCCGTTCAGCGCAGTCACTTGCTGAGTCTGCGCGTCAAAATACAAGGCGAACATATCCCCGCCAATCCCCGTGGAAGTTGGCTCAGTGACGTTGAGCGCGGCAGCAGCAGCCACAGCCGCATCGGCGGCATTGCCACCCTTGGAAAGCACCTCAAGCCCCGCAGCAGTAGCCAGCGGCTGCGAGGTGGCGACAATTCCGCGTTTACTATAAACAGGTGACCGATGTGAATTGAAATTTGAGAGGGTCATGATTGCCTCGTTTTCACCAATATGCCTAAAGTATAATTCAACAAAACTTTCAAGCGGACAATATGGCATGAGCGAAAAAGCATATGATTACGTCATCATCGGCTCGGGATTCGGGGGGAGCGTTTCGGCAATGCGGCTCACAGAGAAAGGCTATTCGGTGCTGGTTCTCGAGCGCGGCAAGCGCTTCGAAGATAAGGACTTCCCAAAATCCAATTGGAATCTACCGAAATATCTATGGCTTCCCGCCTTGCGTTTCCACGGCTTCTTCGAAATGACCTTTATGAACGGTCTGCTCGCCTTTCACGGCAGCGGTGTGGGCGGAGGGAGTCTTGTGTATGGCAATGTTCTTATCGAACCCGATGACCATCTGTTCGAATCGCCTTCCTGGAGTCATCTCAACGACTGGAAGAAGGAACTCCAGCCGTACTATGACACCGCACGCAAAATGCTGGGGGTGGCGAAAAATCCGCGCCTCTTCCCCGCGGACGATGTATGCAAACAGATCGCTGATTCGTTCGGCTACGGTCATACGTTCGAAGCGCTTCCGGTAGGCGTGTTCTTTGGCGAGGAAAATAGAACCGTCCCTGATCCGTATTTCGGCGGTGCGGGACCCGAACGCACAGGCTGCACCTTTTGCGGCGGATGCATGGCAGGCTGCCGTTACGGCGCGAAGAACACGCTGGTGAAAAACTATCTCTACTTTGCCGAAAAGAACGGGGCAAAAGTGATTCCCGAAGTGAAAGCGCGGGATATCAAACCGCTTCCCCCCGGACAAGCCGACGGCGCGCGCTATGAGATCATTTATTCTTCGGCAACGGCTTTCTTTTACAAACCCCAAAAAACAATTCGCGCGCGCAATGTCATCGTTTCTGCCGGGACGATCGGCACACTCGAACTTCTCTTCCGCTGCCGTGACGTGACAAAGTCGCTCAGCCGCATCTCCCTGCACCTCGGCGACCGCGTGCGCACCAACAGCGAAAACATCCTCGGCGTTACCGCGCGCAAACAGGATACGGATTTCTCAAAGGGCATCGCCATCACATCCATCTTCAATGCTGATAAAGTGACCCGCGTCGAACCGGTCCGTTTTGCAGACGGGCAGGACTTCAACCGGGTGATGACGGCGCCTCTCATCACAGGCACAAATAATATTTTCCTGCGTCTGATCAAAACGGTTTTGAATATCATCGCCCATCCCTGGGACTTTCTCTACAGCAAATTCTTTTCGCGCTGGGCGCGTTTTTCCACGATCCTGCTCGTCATGCAAACCGAAGAAAACCTTACCCGCATACGTCTCGGGCGCAGCTTCTTCACATTCGGGCGCAAAGGACTTGTCATTCACAACGAAAAAGAGCACAGTGCCGAAAGCCTGCCACTCGCTCATGAGATCACCCGCACCTTTGCGGAAAAGGTAAACGGCATTCCAGCCACGGTCTTCACCGACAGCCTCCTGAATTTTCCCTCGACCGCGCACCTGATGGGCGGCGTGCCATTTGGACGCGATGAAACCGAAGGCGTGATCGACCTGAATTTCGAAGTCTTCAACCATCCCGGTCTTTACGTGATCGACGGTTCCGTCATGCCGGCCAACCCGGGCGTGAACCCCTCATTGACGATCACCGCTTTGGCGGAATATGCGATGAGCAAGGTGAAAAGAAAAGACGATAGCCCATAGCCTGTCGTCAAAATAAAGACGGTTGTAAAGGCTCGGCTGGAGTTTCTGAATCGTCCCACGGAAGCGGGGCGATTTTGATTCGCGATGAGATTTGGCTATGAAACTCCTTTGCAATGTATGGAGCCAGATAATTATCGGGGGAATGACAAAAGACAAACGCCTCAAGCCCCGCCGACAGCTGGCCGGCGATTCTGGGAGTCCATTCGTTCATCCAAGGCTGGTTGTGACCCATCTCAGGGTGTCCAATAAATCGCAGGAAGGTGAAATCGGCGGTCACTTCTTCAAAGACCGGCACATCCGGTTTGCGTTCGCGCGCCTCGAGCAGACTTTCATACGCGCTGCCTTTGATGCGGTCATCGCCTGCCAACTCCCGGATCGGGCGGGTATCGATGACGACGCGCGCCATGTTATGCTCCGCCAGCAATCGGTTGAGCGCGGAACGATGGGGCTCTTCGAACCAATCCAAATGGCGCACTTCCACACCAAGGCGGAAGTCTTTTGGGAAGGCTTTCAAAAAAGTGGCAAGGTCGGGCTGACGGTTTGGCGAATAGCCTGGGGGCAGCTGCAGGAACATCGGTCCAAGACGAGAGCCGAGCGGGCGCATGACATCTGCAAACCCGAGGGCGCGCTCAACCTGATCCGCCAACCTCCCGCTGTGGCTGATCGCTTTTGGAATCTTGAGGCAGAAACGAAATGTCTCCGGCGTATGTTCGATCCATGACGCGATTGTTTTTGCGGCTGGCACAGCGTAGAACGTCGTGTTGCCTTCGATGGCGGTCAGGCGGCGGGCATACTCGCGAAGAAAATCCTTCGAGGTCGTGCCTTTCGGGTAAAAATTACCCACCCATCCCTTGAACGACCAGACGGGGCATCCAAGATAAAGCGTCATGTGGATATTATATCCATAGCCTAAAAGTACTACCGGTTGATTGCTTGATTTTATTGTGCTACCGGTGTATAGTTTGCGAAAAGTAGACAAATATTGTCCTATTTTTGGTTTTGATGAACTGCGATGCCTTTTACGTTCACCAGAAACTGCATATTTACTGGGATCCTTTACTGATAAGGCGCCAATCTGTGTTCAAAGATCGAAAATTTCTTCATCTTTTGGAAGCAGCGCCCGACGCAATGGTCATTGTTGACGGTCGGGGGCAAATTGCGCTGGTCAATACGCAGTTCGAGAAAATGTTCGGTTGGAGTCGGAAGGAAATCAAAGGGCAGCCGATCGAGAGCATCGTTCCCGTCCGGTATCACGCCAGGCACGAACAACACCGCACCCGATATTTCTCGGATATGCGCGTTCGCCCCATGGGCACCGGTTTGGAATTATTCGGCTTGAGGCGGGACGGCAATGAAATACCCGTTGAAATCAGCTTGAGCCCGTTGGAAACCGAAGACGGCAGGTTTGCCATCGCCGCCATCCGCGATGTGACCGAACGTCAGAATGCCGAGCGGAAATTCCGCGGGCTGTTGGAGTCCGCGCCGGATGCGATCATCGTCGTGGACCGGGCGGGGGTCATCCAACTGGTCAATTCACAAACGGAGAAAATGTTCGGCTATATGCGGGATGAAATCGTGGGTCTACCCATCGAAACGCTGGTGCCCAAACGCCTCCGGAAAAAACATGTCGGCCACCGGCAGGGGTATTATGTGGAGGCTCCCGTGCGCCCGATGGGAATCGGATTGGACCTGTACGGATTGCGAAAAAACAACAGCGAGTTTCCGGTCGAGATCAGCTTGAGCCCGCTGGAGACGGAGGGGAACCTGCTCGTCAGCGCCGTGGTGCGGGATGTCACATACCGCAAAAAGAACGAGGAAGATATCAAGAAATTGAACAACGATCTTCGTCAGCATGCCGCCCAATTGGAAGCGGCAAACAAGGAATTGGAATCGTTCAGTTATTCCGTATCCCACGACCTGCGCGCACCTTTACGGAGCATTGACGGCTTCAGCCAGGCGCTCCTCGAGGATTTTGGCCAGTCCCTGCCGCCGGAAGCGCTCAACTATCTGGAAAGGGTGAGGGCTGCGGCGCAGCGCATGGCGGTATTGATCGACGACCTGCTCGCCCTTTCGCGAGTGACCCGTACTCCCCTCCAGCCCCGCTTCATCAACCTGAGCGGGATCGCTCGGGAGATCGCCAACATTCTGCAGGAGAACGATCCGGAGCGAAATGTAACCTTCACCATTGCGCCCGACCTGATGGTGGAGGGCGACCCGCGGCTGATGCGCATCGTCTTCGAAAACCTATTGGGCAACGCCTGGAAGTTCACTTCAAAGAACGAACATGCCGTCATCGAATTCGGTCAGAAGGAACGGGCAAAGGAGCGCACATTCTATGTACGGGACAACGGCGCCGGTTTCGACATGGCTTATGCAGACAAATTATTCGGTGTTTTTCAACGGCTTCATTCAGTAAGCGATTACCCCGGCACGGGGATCGGACTGGCAACGGTCCATCGCATCATCAGCATTCACGGCGGTCGCATCTGGGCGGAGAGCGGGGAAGGCAAAGGCGCAACATTCTACTTTACAGTTAACGGAGCGATAAATGTCCAATAAGATGATCCTGTTGGTTGAGGACAACCCGGACGATGAAGCGCTGACCGTCCGGGCGTTCGACAAAAACAAGATAGCGAACAATCTTACAGTTGTGCGCGACGGCGCGGAAGCGCTGGATTTTCTTTTTTGCACCGGTACCTATTCCGGACGCGATCCGCGCATCATGCCGGAAGTGATCCTGCTCGACCTCAAACTTCCAAAAATGGATGGGCTGGAGGTCCTGCGTCGGATCCGGGCGGACGAACGCACACGTATTCTGCCTGTTGTGGTCCTCACCTCCTCCAAGGAGGAGCAGGACCTGATCAAGAGTTATAGTTTGGGAGCAAACTCATATATCCGCAAGCCGGTTAATTTCAGTCAATTTGTGGAGGCGATCCACCAGCTCGGTATGTACTGGCTGGTTCTGAACGAGCCGCCGCCTCTTTAATGCAATGAAGAAAATTCTGCGTGTCCTACTGATCGAAGACACAGAAGCCGATGAACTCCTCCTCCTGCGCGAACTGAACAAGTATGATTATCAGGTGGACTATCAACGCATTGAAACCGCTCCTGAAATGCAAGCCGCCCTTGATAACCACGAGTGGGATCTGATTCTCTGCGATTATTCCCTGCCGCAGTTTCACGCCATGCAGGCGCTGAAAATCCTGAAAGACAGCGGCAGGGACCTGCCATTTATCATTGTATCCGGCACGATCGGGGAGGAAACCGCTGTCGAGGCGCTGAAAGCCGGCGCGCACGATTTCATCGTCAAGGGGAATTACGCAAGGTTGAACCCGGCGATCGAACGCGAACTGCGCGATGCTGAGTCCCGCCGGGAGCGCAGGGCTGCCATCGAAGCACTTCAACGCAGCGAAGAACATTACCGCATGTTGTTCGAAGCCAATCCGCATCCGATGTGGGTATACGATACCGAATCCCTGCAATTCCTTGCGGTCAACGAAGCGGCGATCGCGCGCTATGGATACAGTCATCAGGAATTCCTCGGCATGACCATCAAAGACATCCGCCCTGATGAAGATCTGCCTGATTTATTGATCCATATCGAAAGGCTGGGCGGCAAGGACCAGATGTCCAGCGAATGGCTGCACCGCAAAAAGGACGGAACGCTCATCCATGTCGAGATCACTTCGCATACGATTCTTTGGTTGGAGCGCAAGGCGCGACTGGTGCTGGCGCTTGACATCACCGAACGCAAGCAGGCCGAAGAAGCCCTCAAACAACGGGATAAGGAACTGGAACTGCGCAACATCGAACTGCTGCGGTTATATCGCGCATCCGAAGCGCTGCTCACCGGCGCATTGGACGAACTCCCCGAACTCGCACAGACCATCGTCCAGACCATATTGCAGGAATTCGAACAATCGAATTGCAGCCTGCTGTTGCTCAACCAGGAGACGGGCGATCTGGAACGCGTGGCAGTGGCTGGTCCATATGCCCGGGCAGTCAGCAATGCCTCCTTGAATCTAAACAAACCCGGGCTGGTGGCGAAAGCCCTGAGAACCCTGCAGATCATCAATGCGCCCAATGTGTTGATGGAGGAGGAATATGCGCCCAATTGGGAATTTGCCCGTTCCGAGTTGGTGATCCCCCTGAAGGTCGGCAACACAGCGATCGGCGCCCTGGATGTGCAAAGCCCCGAGTTGGACGCCTTTCATGAAAACGACGAGCGCCTGATGTCCATCTTTGCGAATCGCGCCGCGCTCGCGCTCGAGCGAACCCGTCTGCATGAGCAAACGCTGAAACAGTTGGAACGTCTCGCCGCGCTGCGCGCGATCGACCTGGCGATCAGCAACAGCCTCGACATGCGCATCTCCATGAACGTTGTGCTCGAGGAAGCAACAAAACAACTCGGCGTGGATGCCGCGTGCATCCTGCTTTTGAAACCGGAAAATGGACGCCTCGAATATGCCATGGGGCGCGGATTCCGCACCCGCAAGATCGAATCCACCAGCCTGCGCCTTGGCGAGGGTATGGCAGGGCGAGTGGCTCTCGAGCGTGTTGTCCTGTCTCTGGAAGATATCCGCTCCGGAAACACGCAGTTCACCCGCAACAAACTTCTCGAAGAGGAGCATTTCGTTTCATACTATGGCGTGCCGCTGACCGCCCGCGGCGAAGTAAAAGGCGTGCTGGAAATATTTCACCGGGCTCCGCTCGAGCCGGACATGGAATGGCTTGACTTCTTGGACGGCCTCGGCTGGCAAACCTCCATTGCAATAGACAATGCCCTGCTCGTGCAGGGAATGCAGCGTTCGAACACCAATCTCATCCTCGCCTACGAAGCGACCATCGAGGGCTGGTCGCATGCGCTCGACCTGAGGGACAAGGAAACGGAAGGTCACACCCAGCGCGTCACGGATTTGACATTGAAGCTGGCCCGTGTACTAAACATCGATGAGGCGCAGATTCCCCACATCCGCCGGGGCGCATTACTGCATGACATTGGAAAAATGGGCGTGCCCGATCACATTCTCCTCAAGGAAGGTCCGCTTACCGACGCGGAATGGGATATCATGCGCCAACATCCCCAATTCGCATACGACCTGCTCAGTCCCATCTCCTACCTGAGGGAGGCGCTGGACATTCCTTTCTGTCACCATGAAAAATGGAACGGGACCGGCTACCCGCGCAAATTATCCGGCGCGCAGATCCCCTTCGCGGCGCGCATCTTCGCCGTGGTGGATGTCTGGGATGCCATCACCAGCGACCGTCCCTACCGCAAAAAATGGAGCAGGCAAAAAGCCATCAAATATATCCGCGAGCAAAGCGGCGAACATTTCGACCCCGCCATCGTGGAGGTTTTCCTGGATGAGATCATAAAGCAGGACAAAGAGATCATTAAGCCGGGAAAAAACATGAAATGAAGAAAACATGCCGATCATTACTTGAAAGTGACACAGGGATGTGCTAGTGTGAGAGCGAAGCAGGCTTCAGGGCCTGTAATTAAGGAAAGGAGATGGATCATGTATAAAAAGATTCTCGTACCGCTGGACGGTTCACCTCTTGCGGAAGCCGCCCTGCCCCACGCGGAAGCCATTGCGAAAGCGGAAGGCGCGGAGATCATCCTTCTCCGAATCCCGATCACTCCCGCGGCGGAATTTTTTACGCGCGAACCCGCCATGGCGGTAAAAATCCAGAAGGAGGAAGAGGCGGAAGCGATGAAATACATCAATGCCAAGAAACTGGCATTGAGCAGACACAACATCAAGGTGACAGCCGTCACGCAGGACGGTCCCGTTCCGGACACCATCCTCTCCGTTGCCGAAGATACCCATGCCGATTTGATCGCCATGTCCACCCACGGGCGGACCGGGATTCGACGCTGGCTGCTGGGCAGCGTTGCAGACAGGGTCGTGCATCTCGCGCATATCCCGGTGATGTTGATTCACCCGAATTGATCAGCGCTCTTAGCCGCGTCATCAAGAAACCTCCGAAGTCATCGAGGCTTCGGAGGTTCTGATTCCAGGTCAGTCCTTTTTGGCGACCCTATCTTTTTTCTTCCTGGTGTTGCCGTGCGCCATCATGTCGATCGCAACTGCGACAGCCAGGATGAGGATGTCATTCTGGCCCGCCTGTATCTCCACCCCATAGGTATCCGTCAGGCTCAGCCATTTTTTGGAGACCTCCGCCACTTTCCTGCCATCCTGCTTGATCGAATACTCATGGGCAAGGAAATCACCCTGCACATCGAGGTCGGGTCCGTTCTTAACTTTCACATCCCAACGGTCGCGTAATGGCGTGATAAGCGCTTTTTTGACAGTTGCCAGGTCATTGCCTTCCGCATCTTCGATCACCATCGTGTCTTTGATGGTCAGCAGGCGTTCCTGAATTTGGGCAAGTTTTTTGCCCTTCGCGTCTTCGAACACGAGCGTCTTGCGGATGCGCAGGACCTTGCCGTCCACTTTGAAGACCTTCCTGCCCTCATCGTTCTCGATCCAAAAGTCATCTCCGATGGAGATCAGGTTTTGGCGGATTTTATAGCGGGTGGTCATGATTGGGTTTCCTTTTTATTTTGATCAAGCCTTTCAGCCAGTATAATCCATATACGACAGGGACTTTCCCGGGTTGCAATTCGTCGGAAAGAATCCTCATACAAGGAAATCAATGGACCCTCTTTCAGAACGCCGCAAGGCGATTTTTTACCTTGTCATCACCGCCGTTCTTTGGAGCACGAGCGGACTGTTTGTCAAGATTCTGGATTGGCAGCCCCTGGCCATCCTTGCCGGACGAAGTCTCTTCGCCGCAGTCGTTTTCCTCATCTACCTAAAACGCCTCCCGGCCCGGTTTGGGCTGTGGCAGTTACTGGCAGCTTTGATGTTCATCCTGACCCAGTTCCTGTTCATCACCTCCACCAAGATGACAACGGCGGCGAATTCGATCTTCCTGCAATACACGGGTCCGATATACGTGGTCCTGCTGGCGTACTGGCTGCTAGGAGAAAAGCCTTCACGGACAGACTATATCTCCATGTTCGTCATCTTCCTCGGGTTGACGCTTTTCTTTGCAGACAGACTCAGCCCCGAGGGGTTCTACGGCAACCTGCTCGCCATCCTGAGCGGCATGACGGGAGCGGTGATGATGGTCTCCTTCCGCGCCCAAAAGAACGGCAATCCGGCTGAGAGCAATCTGATCGCATTCCTTGTCACCGCGACCTGCGGCTTTCCATTCATTCTGAAAGAAACATGGACGGCGAGCAGCTGGCTGATCCTTGCCTTCCTTGGCATCTTTCAGATCGGGTTTGCGTTCATCTTCTTTACAAAGGGCATCAAACACATCCCGGCGCTGGAGGCGAATCTGATCGGTACGCTCGAACCGGTGCTTAATCCCATCTGGGTGTTCCTGTTCTACGGCGAAAGTATGGGACGATTCGCTTTGGTCGGCGGCTTGGTGGTGTTGGGAGGAGTCGTTATGAGCGCAGTCGGAAGCGCAAAGGCGGCGAAGGAAGGACACTAAATCCAACTCAAGCAGAATGTTGTTTTATTATTATGAGTAGGAATCCTCCATGGAAATATCAAAGACTCTCTACATTACCAACCCCAAAGACTGGCGCAAGTGGCTCAAGCAGCATCACAAAACCGAAGCGGAGGTCTGGCTGGTCTACCCCAAGAAAGCGACAGGCAAGCCGCGCATCGAATACAACGACGCCGTGGAACAAGCCCTGTGCTTCGGCTGGATCGACTCCATCATCAAGAAACTGGATGACGAGCATACCGTCCAGCGCTTTTCGCCGCGCAAGCCAAAGGCGAAATACTCGCAAGCCAACATCGAGCGCCTGCGGACTTTGGTCGCGCAAAAGAAGGTCATCAAGGAAGTAGCCGATACGCTGACCGATATCTTGAACGCGGAATTTGTCATCCCGCCCGATATATTGAAAGCCATCCAGGCGGACAGGGAAGCCTGGAAGAATTTTCAGAGCTTCTCCGACGCTTACGTCCGCATCCGTATTGCATTTATCGACGCGGCGCGCAAACGCCCCGCAGAATTCATAAAGCGGCTGCGTTATTTCATCGAAATGACCTCGAAGAACAAGCAGATCGGGTTCGGGGGAATTGAGAAGCATTATTAGCCAATATCTGGACAAGCTCCGCGCCTCTTCACCCTCAAACTTCTCCACGGATTGACAGACGTGCTTCTCAGGAAGCAGGGTTGACGTTGCATGACGCCTCCCCGCGCTCATATCATTGTATAATCGAAATGGAACAGCTCAGCGGGATCGTTCATACAAGCGCAGAACGGAGGATAAGCCATGTCCATTGCCATTGTTACCGACTCGACCTGTGATCTCCCTCAACATGTGATCCATGAATTGGGCATCAAGGTCATTCCCCTTTTCATCAATATCGGCGACAAGGGCTATCTGGACGGTGTGGATATCACCCGAAAGGATTTTTACACGAACCTGCCAGGCTACACCGTTCACCCCACAACCGGCACACCGGGCGCGGACGCATTCAAAGAGGCCTATCAAACCCTGAAAGATAAGGGATATACAGAGATCCTTTCCATTCACATATCAGAGAAACTCAGCGCCACCGTAAACGTGGCGAGAAACGCCGCGCATGAATTCAAACAGATCCCCGTCACTGTGCGTGATTCGGGTCAGCTTAGCTTGGGAACGGGTCTTCAAGTGGAACGCGCCTCCCGCATGGCGGCAGAAGGCAGGTCGATGCAGGAGATCGAAATTGCGCTCGATGATCTCATGGCGCGGACCTTTGTTGCGGCGCGGTTGGATACGCTTGAATTCCTGCGGCGAAGCGGACGCATGAACGGATTCATTGCAGGCATCGGCAGTCTGCTGGAACTCAAACCGATCCTCATCATGCGAAACGGATTGCCCGGTTCCGAACGGGTGCGCACGGCACACAAAGCCGAAGCCAGACTCTTGAAAATGCTGGAGGAGCATCAACCCATCGAACATTTCTCCCTGCTGCACACGAACTCCCCCGAGCAGGCCATGGCATTTCGTGACCAGGCTGCCCATTTCCTTTCCGTTGAGGTAGCATATTCGATGGACATCACCCCGGTCATTGGTGCGCATATCGGTCCGGGCGCGGTGGGGTACGCCATCATTTCGAAGAACCCCGCATAGAATTTACGGAATACATGATATCGAAAGGAAAATGAAAATGAAAATTGCCAAAGTCATTTCGGGGTTGGGCGTGCTCGCCATGACCGCCGTCTTATTCTACGGTTTCACTGTCGGCGATTTCGGGAGGGACGGCGCCGCCCTGCTTCAGAACCCGTGGGGCATCGTCTCGATGGTCGATCTATACACGGGCTTCATCCTCTTCTCGGCCTGGATCGTCTATCGCGAGAAGTCCATCGTCCGCGCGATCGTTTGGGTGGTCTTGATGATGGTGCTCGGATTTTTCACAGGCAGTCTCTATGCCTTCCTCGCGCTCAACGCCAGCAAAGGGGATTGGAAAAAATTCTGGATGGGGCACCACGCCAATGGGTAAACTTCAGGAACTCGGGGAGGAATTGCGAGCCGTTCTCTCCGGTCGTGGATCAAGGCTGCTCGATTCGTTCTTCCCTCCACTGGCGTTTCTGCTGATCAATTCATTATCCAATGTGGATGCGGCGCTTTGGGGCGCGCTCGCCATCTCAGGCGGATTCGCCGCCTACCGCCTCATCCGCCGCGAGAACTTGACCTATGCTCTCGGAGGCTTGGGTGGAACGCTGTTGGCGGCTCTCTTCGTCAAGTTGAGCGGATCTGGCGCAGGATTCTTTTTGCCCGGCTTTTTCTCAGGCGCTGCGACGGTGATCCTGTGCGTGGTGAGCGTGGCGTTCAACCGGCCATTGGTGGCATGGACGAGTTTCATCGCCAGACGCTGGGCGTTGAATTGGTATTGGCATCCGAAAGTCCTGCCCGCCTACAACGAAGTGACCATTCTCTGGGCAGTAGCTTTCGCCGCGCGCCTGACCCTTGAATTTTGGCTCTATCAACAGGATGCGCTGGACGCGCTCGGCACGGTGCGAATCTTTTTAGGCTGGCCCTTCATCGTTGTATTGCTGATCGTCAGTTACATTTACGGGCTTTGGCGGCTCGCCAAATTACAAGGACCCAGTGTGGAAGAATTCAAGGCAGGCAAAGCCCCGCCCTGGGAAGGACAAAAGCGCGGGTTCTAAGTGTTCTCCATCCACTACGGAGCGCTTTTTATCATCCCGTTCGCACAACTGATCGAAGTCTTCGCAATCGGAACGCCCATGGGCGGGCCATCGCTTAAGGAAATGATCGTTCGGGGGCAGGGGCGGTTGGAAAGGCTTATGCCTGGAATGCGACCATCGGCAGGGATTCGAACGCGGGCCGGGCAAAGTAATATCCCTGAAAATAATCGACCCCTTCATTGTTCAGCCAAATATACTCCTCGTCCCTTTCCACCCCTTCCGCCACGATGTCAATGGATAATTTCTGACACATGCGTTGGATCCCGGAAAACACATGCTGCTTGATGGGATTCTTGTCGATGTGCGAAACAAGCTCGCGGTCCAATTTGATATAGTTCGGCTGGTATTCCAACAGCAATTTCAATCCGGAGTATCCCATGCCAAAATCGTCGATGGCGGTTTTGAATCCAAAATCCTGCAGGACCCTGAGGTTCTTGAACAGGAGGTGATGGTCGGTCAGGCTCTCGGATTCGGTGATCTCAAAAATGATGTTTTTTACCGGAAAACCGCTCGTGCGCGAGGCTTTGAATGTCGCGGTGATGTTCAGGTCAACCAGGTATAAGCCCTTTGCCGAAATATTGATGTTCAATCTTCTGGGGACCTGCAGGCGGCTGGCCATTTCGAGCGCCTTCCAGCGGCATATTTCATCAAATCTGTGATAATTCACATCCGAAACCTGTTGGAGCACGGAAGCCGCCGGTTCGCCATTCGGTCCGCGGACCAAGGCCTCGAACGAACTAATCTCCCGCCTCCCCACATCCACAATGGGCTGGAATGCAAAACTGAACTCAAAGTCGATATTCCCGCTTTCATCCAAAGGTTTCCGCAAGGGACCATTTCTGTAATGGTTGAACATCGAAGGCCTCTAACCGAAGCATTTGCTTCATTCACTTATTTGATACTCGCGCCGTAGCAATATCATCATATCCGTCGGATGCGCCGAATGGTACCCATAAAAGTAGAAAATTGAAGTGGCAATAATGACCAAATGGGCACATGGAGCCATCCGTTGGATATGCCCGTTAAAACGTGACTTCCGAAGCCTTTGGTCCTTCGGAAGCCTGAATGCGAACAGCCTTCGTTCTTTGTTATCCCGCCGAACGCTTGCACTGAGCCTGTCGAAGTGGACACCCTCCCCACCCCGAAGCTTTGGGTTGCGACCGAAGGGAGTGTCGAAACCGACCTTCCACCCGCGCGCCGTCCATCCGTTATCCGCTTTGGAAACCGAACCTGCCATCAGGCAGAAAAGAAACCGACCTCATACCCTCTCCCTTTAGGAGAGGGCCAAGCGGACATGTCGATTAGTCAAGCCAATCAGGGTGAGGTCCCAGCGGACATGCCGATTGCTCAACCCAATCAGGGTGAGGTCCTTTCACCCGCGCACCGTCATCCGTTCTCGATCTGTTACACCCGCTGCGCACCCGCATTGAGCAAGTGGTTGTGTCTTTTATAAAACCCTGGCAAAGTAGAGAGTGCGACTAGCCGAAGAGGTATAAAATGAAAAAACGCGCAAGATATCTTATACATGCTTGCCAGCCCATCAATGTCTTGCTGACTTTCAATCTCTAGTAAACTTTGGTATAAATGAGTTGCAGGCTGCGCAGCTGGAATCTGACTGAAATCCTAGTCGATTTGCCTTGCCTTCCTCCAAAGAATCAGCGCAGAATAGATTGTCATTCTGCATTGCGATAAATTAACTGGATACTATCCCCGCCTCACGAAGGTCATTAATTATTCTGAGCCACTACCAAGTCTCTTAACTGTCTTGACAATTCGCAAGCCTTCGTAGGGATTTTGCAACCCATTTATTCTCTCCTCAAGGAACATCATGTCCACTAGTAAATTCATAGCCACTTGTATAAATTTTTGGGTTGTTGCAAAACTCAGTCGTGATGATGATAACAATAAGCTAATGAGATTAACAACAACAACCCTGCTAAACCACCTAACATAATCATAACAATTCGCTCGATCGCTTAAGTAATCTCTACTATTTTCCTCTCGAGAAAATGGAAACATGTTCCATTCCCGCTTGATTAATAAGTTCAGCGAACGCCTCATTTGAGAAAAAATAGTTTTTAGAAAGTTTTCGATATTTATCTGCTTTTCGATGTCGTCTAAAGCACGTAACATCGCCGCACATCTTTGTGACAAATCCAATTCAGTAGAAAAGAAATATTTCTGCGCAGTTATCGTTAATATCCAGTTAGTATATTTCACCTTGTTCTCTTTATTTTCCAAAAACATAAAAAATGATAAATCGAGAATGGGAAGTAACTCTAGATCAAGTTCAACGCTAAACAATTCGAACTGCTTTAACATAATCTGATCTTGGAAATTTTGAAGTGATCTTTTCTCAAAATCATAATCACGTACGCTTGCGCCTAGTTTTTTTTCGCCATACCCAACAGACTGAGGAATATATGGTGATTTCAATAGTTCATCTATTTTTGGTTGCGTTTTGGATCTTTCCAAACTGGCTTTTCTCAATCTTTCCAAACGATCCAGATCTCCTTCAAGAACTTGGACAATCTTATCACGACGAATCTGGGTGATATGACGAGGCGAATGTTCAACTTCTCCCTCTTCTCTTCTCTTTACAAGCGGAGCTAAAGCAAAAGAATTATCGTTTAGCATTATCCAATAAAGAGCATCCTCTTCTAAAACAGATGGTGCTTCCGACTCATATAGAAGTCGGTACCTCGCCTGCCAAATGTCCCGTGATGTCAACCATTTACAAAACTCAACTGCATCCGACACACGTATGCCGAGTACAGGCATAAAACTATGACCCTCGGGAAATTTATCTGTTACCCAATGGTCAGGATAATAATACTGTTTTTCTCCCCGTTTTTCATCAATGAAAAGCTGGTATTCAATATTCTTTATTAATGAGGGATCAACCAAGGTATCCTCATCAATAGGATTCATCCAGCGCAAGCGAGAAAATAATGAAGCCTCAGCGATTAGCGCTCTGCGTTGGGGATCAATAGACTCGGCCTCAATATCGATAACTCTTTGTAATTTATCCCGAACTATCGGTTGAATTTTCAGAGCCTCTACCAAACAATCTATTGCCAAACTTAAAGATGTAATTTTTGGAGGAGTGTTTTTAAGACAAGCTTCTAGAACTGGGGTGGCATCTGTTTGAGCAGCATATAGCCTTGTTGTCTCAGCCCACCATCCATCATCCACTGAACTTATTAACTTTTTTTCCAACTCTCGGGTTTTATCATCCAAAATATATGATGCTGCAAGAAATTCTTGGAAGGTTAGATGGGCAAAAGCATATTCATCCTTCTCTGCTTCCAACAGCAATCCACTTTGATTTTTTATTCTCTCTAAAAAACCATCTGCACTTAGTTTAGCACTGACCATTTTATCGACAACCGACAACAACTCCGATTGAATGACTTTAAGTGCGTCCTGCTCCGGAATTGTCCGTAAACGATTAGTCATCATAAAATATGCGAGTACTTTAAGTACTTGTAATTTCTGCGGAGTACTTAATGGATCATCAAGCCAAATCACCTTTCTCCGCCTCTCCAGAAAAACGTCGAAAATATCTCTGTACAATTCCACGCGCCTACCAGGGAGCACCTCTTTAAAACTATGAACCGTCGCAATCATAGTCAACAACAATGGATTTACCGCCAATTGAGCTAAGTCTGGTCGCAGTTGAATTCTCCTTATTAAGTCTTCCGCTCCCTTCTTCGCTTCGCGACGGACACCATCATCATCAACTTGGCTCTTCTTCAACTCATTGGCAAGATACCAATTTGTAATAAAAGAGTCTCTCTTAGACTGGGAAAATGGTTTGATTCTCAATACTTGAACATCGACTAATGGGTTGTTGTCATAACCATGTGGTCTCGAAGTCACGATAAAATCGCTTTTAGGAAAATTATTCAATTGTTTCTGAACCCATTCAACGATTGTTAATCGTTTATCATTATCGGCGATTTCATCTAGCCCATCCATTAATACAATACAAGTTCCTCGATCTAATTGATTTTGAAACCATTGAGGAGGTGTTTTAACATTTAAGCCCTGAACTTGTATTGCCACAACGTCACTAAGCAATAGATTAGTATTCTCACAAATCGCTGCTGCATGTTCCCTTATCAGAAACAATATGGGAAGTTTTTTATACCCGCGGTATGAACCGTGTTTAGATAATATTAAAGAAAGATGCTTCAATAATGTAGTTTTTCCGCTACCCGGAGATCCAATAAGGACTAGCCTTTTCCCACTTTCAGTATGGGGGAATAGAAAATCCCACACACTCCTTTCTAATGATTCTGTTTCGCTTTCTTTTTCTGTTAAATCTAATTCTACATAAACCCTGTCTAATTCTAAATAATAATCCCCTTGGGCGGTTAATCCCTTTACATCGAAGAAACGATCCCGTTGTACCGTCCTAGTTAAATAATCTTTCCTATTTCCAGGTAAAGACAATATATTTTCAATAACATCAGCAAGTCCGGTTGTCAATCTGCCCAAGAGATCTTTGATAATTCCCGCAATTAATCCAGTAACTAATAACGATGAAAAAAATAGAGCGATAATTTAATGGCTTGTCCAACATCACCAGTTGAAACCCACCCAACAATGAAAGTTACAGTAGTGCCCAATAAAATAATTACGATAGCTAAACTTATCAGTCGATAGAAATTTTGCTTTGACATTTTGGCTATATCCTCTGCTATTACAGTATTTGAATAATTTGATTGTATATTTCAATTCATTCAAATTTTAAGGAGTACCAAAAAAATAAAGCAGGTTCCACAGACCTAGAATGAATTCTAACTATTATTATAAATTTGTCTAGGGTAAGGTAATATGTTCTTCCTTACCCTAGACAAGTCACTCTTTACCCCTATCTGCCCTCCTCTGTTCCTACTCAATTCCGCGATAAAGCTCAAGCTACTCCTTTCTCACTTAAATGCAGTGTTGGGGATTGTGTCCAGAGGATACCGAGAGGCTATTCCCCCGTCAGTACCCGAATATTCTTCCCCTCCCCCATCCCATCCTAAATCCGAAATGACAAGTTGGGAAAATTCTATAATCTTTCTGTTCGGATTTGGAGAGGGTGTTTGCATATTAAATTAAGCATCAAACTCAAATGTCTATACGCAATAGAGGAGGGAAATCCTGTTATTAGGAAGGATTGGAAACAGGTCTAGAGAGGATTTAAATCGTGTCTAGAGAGGTTTGCAAACGAGTCTAGACTCGTTTTAAAACCAGACCTCGGGAGCTTCAAAGACTTCCGAGGTCTAATCATCTAATCTCTGATCTTCTGCTCTTTCACTCCCCCGTCAGCACCCAGATATCCTGCCCCTCCCCGTCCCTCCCCAAATCCGCAATAAAAGGTTAGGCAAGTTCCTACATCCCCTCCGTTCGGATTTGGAGAGGGTGCCTACATGGTAGGGATGGGTTTCCAAACAAGACTATTCCTCTGTAAAATCTTCCCGCAAAATCTTTTCGATTTGCCCTTTCAACACAGGCACCTCCTCTGACGCTGCCACCCAAGCAATATCCCAGCGGATGGCGAAATATTCATGGACGGCGATATTGCGAAATCCGATAATATCCACCCAGGGAATTTCGGGAAAGCGGTTCGTAAATTCCTTTGGTAAACGGGATGCGGCCTCGCCGATAACGGTCAGTTTTTGAAGCACGGCGCTGTTCATCATCTCATTTTGCTCGAACTCGTAATAACTCTCGCCCATGATAAAGCGCTCAATGGCTTGCGCAGCCTCGATGATATCTGTCAGGTAAAGTTTTTCAAGACGCATACACTTCCTCGATGTTTGAGAGGACAGAGTCGCGGATGACGGGTTTCAAACCGTCCATCAGAACTAAATCCACTGGGCGTTTGAATAGATCGGCAAGTTCACGCTGCATTCTAGAAAAAGTGATGAACCCGATCCGCGCGTTTGGCTGGAATGACACCAGCACATCCACATCGCTATCCGCGCGGAAGTTATTCCCCAGCACGGAACCAAATAAAGCCAATTTCTGCACCTGATAACGGCGGCAGAATTCAGCCAGTTCCTGCTTGGGGATCTTGACTTTTACACGCGAAAGATTTGGTGTTTCCATGCAGATAATTATACAGCAAAGCACAAACGCAATACCCCCCTCCCGTCTACCACCCGTTACGCTACGGTACGATGTCCCCCACGGGGGTAGAAGCCAAACCCTCCAGCAATGAACATTTGCCCTGGAAATCTGACTTGCCCACCCACCAAGAACAGAAACCGATCTCATACCCTCTCCCCTTGGGAGAGGGCCAAGCGGACACGCCGATTGCTCAACCCAATCAGGGTGAGGTTCCCCCGCCGCACGGACACCCTCCCCACCCCGAAGTCTTGGGTTGAGCCTGTCGAAACCGACATCCCCCCGAGCACCGTCCATCCGTTATCCGCTTTGGAAACCGAACATGCCATCAGACAGAAAAGAAACCCACCTCATACCCTCTCCCCTGGGAGAGGGCCAAGCGGACATGCCGATTGCTCAACCCAATCAGGGTGAGGTCCTTCCCCGCCGCACGGACAACCTCCCCCACCCCGAAACAACCTTCCATTCATTGAACTTGCCTTAGGGACGCATCAACTTAGATTAAGAGTATGCGTTTATCAGAAAATGCAATTGGTTTAAAAATGTGGTTTTCCTAATAACCTTCGTTGTTCAACCTTTAACTTTTGAAAAGACTCACGAGTATACATAGAAAGTGATTGACCAGGATAATTTACCAAAGATGTATGTTCCGAATAATCTTTGCGCTCCCATTTCTGAATCACGGCTTTATAAGCGGCCACATGAGCACATAATTTCAATAAGCAATCTGGCATTTCTGATTCAATCAAAAGATCAGATTTAGTTAGTAGTATCTCATACATCTGGCTATTTATTGGCATAAACACAGAACTCATCCACAACCGCCAAACTTTCAGTTCCTCATCTGATGGATTGGCGCCTTCGCCAAAATAATACGCATTATTGGGACGGTGTTTGGATCTAAATGCTCTCCAAGCAATATCGGAGGCATGGTTCAAAGCAAAAAGCGGACCATACAGTTCGCCTAGTTGCCTATTTATTCTTTGTAACCTTTCAGCTCTTTGAGATAAACGCAAATTGTTCAAATAAGTAACTATATAACCCAAGAAAGCCAAGAGAATAGTAACAGATGTAGTAAGAATGATTTGATTACTCATAGTTCCATTTCAAGTTTTAACTAAAATAGAGTGGTTAATCTTTGCTAATTTTTTCAGCTTTTTGAGCAACCTGTTTTAGTTGCTTTTTATCATGAACGTAATGCTCTGTATATCCACAATCGACACAAATATACAAAGTAAAATTCATTCCTGGACCTTTGGGAAAAACAAAACTATCTAACAAAGCATGAGCAGCACTGCCTCGTAGGTTGCTGTAATCATACTTTATAAAGTAAACCTCCGATGAAGAACATTTGGGGCAAACTCCATTTTTCATATGTTTTTCCTTGGTAGTATGTGATTACAGGAATTATACATAATCCATCCTCACTCCCCCGTCGGCACCCAGATATTCTTCACCTGCGTCGCCTCGTGCAGGAACTCATGCCCTTCGCCCTGCTCGCGGTCCATCCAATCGCGCGGCAGGCCGTAGCCGACCCACGTGCGTTTCATGTTGGCGGCGGACTCGTACTCCACCCAGTAACTGCCTTCCGCCGAGCCGAAGTACCAGACCGCGTCCACATCTTCGTGCTGGACGAGAGTCTTGGTCAGGGCTTCGCGGTCGCCTGTGACGATGTTGACCACACCGCCAGGCACATCGGACGTATCCAGCACCTGATAAAAGTCCGTGGCAGATAGCGGATATTTTTGACTCGGTATCATCACCACAGTATTGCCTCTTGCAATCGCAGGCGCCATCAGGGAGACAAATCCAAGCAACGGCATTTCGTCGGGGCAGGCGATTCCGATCACGCCGACAGGTTCGTTGACCGCCACCGTGATTCCGCGCAGGGTGGTCTCTTGGATGTTGCCGCCGTATTTATCCGCCCAGGCTGCGTAGGTGAACAGACGCTCCACCGCCGCGTCCACTTCGGCTTGCGCGGACTTTTGCGTGCGTCCTGTCATCTCCACAATGCGTTTGACGAACTCGGCATTGCGCGCGTCAAGATTTTCCGCGATGAAATACAGGATCTGCGAACGGTTGTATCCGTGCCGCATCGCCCAACCAGATTTCGCAACGATGACCGCGTGCGCGGCTTCGACCGCATCGCGGATGTCCTTGCGGTTTCCGTCACCAACCTGACCGACGATCTTCCCTTTTGCATTGAGGATGGTCGTGCTGTACGCACCGTCCGGGCGGACTTGTTTCCCGCCGATGTACATTTTCGGGGTGCGGTCGACCCGGGGAAGGTCATGTCCATTTGTACGAGTCGCTGTCGGCTTGGAAGGAAGCGTGGGCACGTGCTCGCCCCATTTCTTCGATTCATCCAGCGCAAAGTCCGGGCGCGGACGATCCATCCACTTCGGTCTGACATATTCGAACAAACCTTCGCGTCCGCCCTCGCGACCGAAACCTGATTCGCGATAGCCGCCGAATCCACCCGCCGCATCGAAGACGTTGTGACAGTTAACCCACATCGCACCTGCCTTGATCTTGCTGGCCGCGTCAAGCGCGAGATTGATGTTATCGCTCCACACGCTCCCGCCGAGTCCGTAGCGCGTGTTGTTCGCAAGCGCGATCGCCTCTTCGGGCGTTCTAAATGTTAAGGAAACAAGCACGGGACCAAAGATCTCCTCCTGCACCGTCGACGCGGCAGGGTCGAGGTCCGTGATGAGCGTGGGTTTGTAGAAGAGTCCTTTCGTGGGCAAAGAAATATCGGGTTGGAAAACGTCCCCGCCTTCCTTCTCACCCATCTTCACCCAGTAATCCACCGTATCCCATTGCGATTTATCAACAATCGCGCCCATGTCGATGGCTTTATCGAGCGAGTCGCCGACGCGCATATGACCCATGCGCGCTTTGAGCTTTTGGATGAAACGCGGCGCAACATTTTCCTGGACGATGAGCCTTGAGCCTGCACAGCAGACCTGACCCTGGTTGAACCAGATCGCATCGACCACACCTTCAACGGCCGCGTCCAAGTCGGCATCTTCGAACACGACAACGGGACTCTTGCCTCCCAACTCCAGCGAAATCTTTTTACCCGATCCCGCGGTGAGATGGCGCAGCGTGCGCCCGATCTCGGTGGAGCCTGTGAAGGCGATCTTGTCCACGTCGGGGTGCGTGACGATCATCTCGCCCGCTTTGCCGCTGCCCGTGATGATGTTAACCACGCCCGGCGGAAGTCCCGCTTCAGCAACGACTTCGGCGAAAAGCAAGGCGCTCAAACGTGTGTATGACGCAGGCTTTAATACAACAGTATTTCCCATCGCAATGGCGGGAGCGATCTTCCACGCCAGCATCATCAACGGGAAGTTCCACGGGATGATCTGCCCGATCACGCCAACGGGCTGATAGTCGCGCAGTTCGGTTTCCATGAGTTGAGCCCAGCCCGCGTAATAGTAAAAGTGACGCGCCAACAGCGGCACATCCACATCTCGCGACTCGCGGATCGGCTTGCCGTTGTCCATTGATTCCAACACAGCAAGGAGACGATGATGTTTTTGGATGTTGCGCGCAATGGCGTACATGTATCGCGCGCGAACGACACCAGGAGTTTTACTCCACGAGTCGAAAGCCGTCCGTGCCGCGGCAATGGCGGCATCGACATCCTTCTTTTCGGCTTGCGCGGTCTCTGCGATCTGCTCGCCGGTGGCAGGGTTGAACGACGCGTAATATTTAGCGCCTTTAGGCGTCACCCATTCGTTGTTAATGAACAGACCAAACTTCCGTCCATGTTCCTCCAGCCATTTATCCACCGCGGCGGAAGATTCAGGGGCGGGTCCGTATTCCATGGTTTTGAAGAGGTCGAGGAGGGTAGACATAAGAACTCCTTTCAGATTAGAGCCACAGATGAACACAGACAAACGCGGATGGGTGATAAACAAAAGAAACCAAAATCTGTATTCATCCGTGTTTATCTGTGGTTGGGCATTTGGATTTTCCAAGAGTCATGTGGAACGATTCGTTTAATTTCGAGTTTTGGACGGTAAAAATTGACAAGAAGACAGACGGGTAAGCCTGTGGCACGCAAATAATTCAAGCATTGCGCAGTATGAACATCGTCGAAGGTTTTGACGGTTTTCAACTCCACCAATACCAATTCCTCCACCAGTAAATCTGCGAAGTAATCTCCGACAATGACGCCTTCATATCGAACCTGAATGGGGAACTGCTGTTGCACGCGCAGCCCAGCCTTCGCAATAGCAATTCCACTTGCGTTCTCATAAACTTTTTCGAGAAAACCACAGCCGAGAGTATTACTCACCTGATAAAGGCATCCGATAATCTTTTCGGTGATGTCATTTACTTCCATCAATTCATCCTTCTATCTGTGTCCATCTGTGTTTATCTGTGGTTGATTTTTATCCCATCGGCACGTGATGTTTCGCGGCGTAATGACCCGTGATGAAGTGATACAACAGCCGCTCGAGGTCGGTTTTCATCAAACTCTCCGAATACGAACTGCTTTTTCGGTAATCACGCTGAAAGCCGAAAGCAATTCATCTGCATGTTTGGCAATCGCAGAAGAAACAATCTCCGCCTTTTCCTGCGACGAAAGTCCCGCGAGGCGATACAAGACTATCCCGCGTTTGACGTATCCCTGGCGGAAAATCAACTCGCCGAAATCTTTATCGGCGGTCAAGAGCAAAGTGTTTTCGTCGCTCGCCAAAACAAGAATTTCCTCGTCCATTATGCCTGGGGACATCTCCGCGACATAGCCGACATCATGCCCGTCACTCCTCAAGCGCAGGACAATTTCGTGAGCCACACTTTCATCGGCGAGTATTTTCATCAGACCGACTCGGAGATGGGATAAACCACGTCAGCGCGCAGGGCTTCCTGAGCAAATTTCAATGCGGCTTGAATGCCTTCTTTCGTCAAGCGCGGGTGGGCTTTTAGTAATTGGGCAAATGATTCACCCGCTGACAGCTCTTCGAGAATTAGATCAACTGTAATGCGCGTCCCTGAAACGACGGGCTGTCCCATCATCACTTTTGGGTTTGAAACGATAATTTGTTCAGCCATTTCTATTTTCCTTTCTTTGCGCTCTTAGCGGTAAATACTATCATCCCATCGGCATGTGATGCTTCGCGGCGTAGTGGCCCGTGATGAAGTGATACAACTGCCGCTCCAGATCGGTGAGCAAACTGGACGCCCCAAGGCGGAACAGATTCGGCATCAGCCATTCGTCGCCGAGTTCTTCCTTCATCAGCGACTGCCATGCCATCGCTTGCTTGGCGGAACTGATTCCCCCTGCGGGCTTGAAACCGATCTTGTAGCCGAAGCGGTCGAGATATTCGCGGATGGCGCGCGTCATCACCAAACTGACTTCCAGCGTGGCGTTTACCGATTCCTTGCCCGTCGATGTCTTGATAAAGTCCGAGCCTGCCATCATGGCGACGAGACTCGCTTGATAGACCTGCTTCAACGTTCCCAGATCACCGGTTGCCAAAATCGTCTTCATGTGCGCATCACCGCAGGCTTCGCGGAATTGCTTGAGCTCATCGTAAAGCGATCTCCAGTCGCCGGTCAACACATGGTTGCGGGCAATGACCACGTCGATTTCCCGAGCGCCCGCCTCCACAGCCTGTTCGATCTCTTGAATCCGCTGCGGCAGAGGAGTCTGCCCCGCAGGGAAACCTGTCGCAACAGAGGCAACAGGAATATCAGAACCTTGAAGCGCCTCCACCGCATCACGGACGCGATTCGGGTAAACGCAGACCGCGCCGACGGTGACCCGCTCGCCATCCAGTCCGAGCCGTTCGAGCATATCCGGGCGGATCGGTTGTCTGGCTTTCGCGCATAGACGATGAACGCGCCCGGGCGTGTCGTCTCCGGCGAGGGTGGTCAGGTCGATGCAGGTGACGGCGCGCAGAAGCCAGGCAGCCTGCCATTCCTTCTTTACGGTGCGGCGCTTTTGCAGGGTCTCGATACGCCGCTCCACCGCGCTCTTGTTGACGTGCGCGCCCATCACCCAGTCGAGGTCAAGAGGCACGCCGGGGTTGCGATTGTGATTGGAAGTCATCCAAAACTCCGTTTCATTATCTGACACGATTATACAGCGAAAGACGGGCGGGTAAAGCACCCTGGCAACACATTGAGTGTTGTATGGATAGTTATCTATTCTTATAAAAGGAGAAAACCATGACCTACGTGCTTGTTCGATTTACCGTCGAGGATATTGATAAATGGAAATCCGTGTTCGAGGAAGCGGCTTCGCTTCGAAAGAGTTTCGGTTCGACGGGCGTCCGCGCATTCAGCAAATCGGGCAGTCCTAATGAAGTTGTGATCCTCGGCAATTATTCCGATAAAGAGAAAGCCATGCAGATGTTCCAGTCGCAGGAATTCCGCGAGAGAACACAGAGTGCGGGCGTTAAAGGTCCGCCCGAAGTGACTTTCCTCGAAGAGGTGTTAAATCTACCCGCCTGACCGATCCATCCGCCGGGCGGTATAATTCACAAATCATGCCGGATTATTTTATCGAGACGTTTGTAGACACCGGACTCGGCAACTCTGCTTACCTGATCGGATCACACGCAACGAAGAAAGGGATTTTGATCGATCCGCTTCGCGACGTGGACCGATACCTGAATGCCGCTTCCGAGCGGGGTCTTACACTGACGCATGTCCTTGACACCCACCTGCACGCGGATTTCATCTCCGGCAACCGCGAGATCGCGAATCAAACAAACGCAATCATCGGCGCCAGCGCAGAGGCAGGGGTCGGTTTTGATCACACGCCGCTTACCGAAGACTCGGTCATCGATCTCGGCGCGTTCCAAATCCGGGTGATGACGACGCCTGGACATACGCCGGAACATATTTCGTTTTTGCTCACCGAAGCGGATGGCAAAATTCCAGCCGCTCTCTTCAGCGGCGGCGCGCTCATCGTCGGCGGCGCGGCGCGGACGGATCTACTCACGCCGGAACTCACGCGCCCGCTGGCGAGTCTGTTGTTTCATACCATTCACGATAAATTGCTGAAACTTCCCGACGAAGTAAACGTCTTCCCCACCCATGGGGCGGGCTCGTTCTGTGTGGCTCCCGCTTCATCCGACCGGACGACGACCATCGGGCGCGAGCGAAAAACGAATCAACTTGCCCAGCCGCAAAACGAAGAGGAATTCATCGAACGCGCATTGACGGGTCTGCCGGATTACCCCACTTATTACAAATACATGCGCGGGTTGAATCAAAAAGGCGCAAAAATCCTCGGCGGCGTTCCGATTCTCAAACCGTTATCGGCAGGTGAGGTTAAGTCAATGATGGATGAGGGCGTCGTTGTATTGGACGTTCGTCATCACAAGGAATTTGCCGCGGGGCACATTCCCGGCTCATACGGTATCCGCGTCGATGCTCCGCTCATCGTTTGGGCGGGTTGGGTGATTCCGTTCGGGAGCAAAATCATCCTCCTCGCGGAATCCGCAGACCAAAGGGAGTCTGCGGCGCGGCAGTTGATCCGCATCGGTTACGATGACATCGCTGGTTATCTCGAAGGGGGAATCGAAGCCTGGGCGAAGGAACTCCCGGTTGAAACGGTGCAATCCATCAGCCCGAAAGAATTGCGCGAACGGTTGGACGAAGTGGCGGTAATCGATGTGCGGCGGTTGAGCGAATGGAACGACGGGCACATCCCCAACGCGATCCACTTCGAAGGCGGAAGAGTCGCATGGGACGATTTGAATTTTCCGAAGGACAAACCTTTGGTGATCCAATGCGCGAGCGGCAACCGCTCCATGGTTGCGATCTCGGTATTAAAACGGCGCGGATTCCAGAATGTGATCCAGGCGGATGGCGGCATCAACAAATGGAAAATGAGCGGGTTTGAGACCGTCTAAGATTCAGGAAGATCGATCTCTCTTTAGGAGCGCGTCATGCCCAACATCGAAACCATCGTCCGGCAGATCAACCGCGAGATCGTGCCTCAGTTCGAGGAAAAATTGCGCGCCTATCTTGCCGAACAGGACAAGGAATGGCTGATCGAGCAGATCGTGCGGTTGACCCTCGACGCGCACAGCCTGCAGGAAATGGACCGCAAGCATTACAAAGAGGAAGAGAATCGCAAACGCGCCGAGTTTGGGGAGAGAGTCAAGCAACTGGCGCTGAACGATAATAAACTCAATGAATTCATTGACGCATACAGGAAAATTAACCGTGAAGAATTGATCGCGAAAGGATTCCTGCTCGATAATGCGCCGCCCAAAGGTGGAGAGATGCTCGGCGATGAATTCCGCACGGAAAAAGGGAAGCAACTCCTCCAGCAAGCAAAGGATATGCTGTTCGCCTTGTTATTCGGCGATGCCGAGTTCAACGCCGTCTTCGAACGCGACCATCGCGAACTGCTCTCGCTGACCGTGCCGCGGATGAAGATCGAAGCCCTGAACTTCATGAAGGCAACGACGGAGATCGACGCGCTCGGCACCTGGCAGGACCCGAAAGGAACCGCCAGCGATTCCCGCGCCGATTACATCCTGATGGAGATCGAATACGGCGAAGTGCAGGGCGAGCACATTGGCGAAGGCATCATTTCCGCGCTCAAGGTCATCAACAACCTCGAAGTCAATGAAAAGATCCTGTATGCGCGAATGAGCGAGATCGAACAAAGCACGCTGGTTTCGCAGAAATTGATGAAAATACAATAAAAATTGCCCGAAAATCGGCTGTGCTATACTGGGTGAATTCCACAATCGGAAAGATCGTTCCAGCCGATGTCCATCGCAAACTTCCGCAATTTTCTCATCAGGTATTCCTGGCTCATCGTTTCATTATTTCTTTTGACGGGCATCATCGGGACGTTTAACAAAAACAACGGCTCGACCAATTTATACGCCTACCAGGCAGAGGCGTTCCTGCGTGGCGATTTCGCCATCCAGGAGAAGCCGAATAAACTGCCCGGCGAAACGATCGATTATCACGGACGGATCTACATCCCTTTCCCGCCATTCCCCGCGGTCATTCTCACACCGTTTGTCGCCGTCTTCGGAAGAGGGGATCTGAAAATGTATTGGATCGCCTTCGTCATGGCAGCCCTCACCTGTCTGACACTTTATCGCATCCTCCTTAAATTCGAGCTGGATCGTCCGACCGCAGCCTGGGTACTCGCCGGTTTCGCTCTGGGAACGGGATACTGGCAGATATTCCGCGGAAGCGAATGGGTGTGGATGTTCGCGCAGATCACCGCCATGCTTTTCTTGCTGCTCGCCTTTTACGAATCAATGTGTAAAGGCAGGGGCTGGCTTGCGGGCCTTCTGCTGGGTGCGGCATTCCTTTCGCGCCAATTGTCCATTTACATGGCACTTTTCATCGTCGTCCTCTTATGGAGGAACGAGGGAAAACAAAATCGGATCACGAACCTGGGCTGGTTTTTCGCCGCGCTTGGTTTCAGTATCGCGCTATATCTCGGTTTCAACTATTACAGATTCGGCACCTTTGGAAGCGGCTATGAACTGATGAACTACCAGGCATTTGGCGGACCCGGCAATTTCCTTGGCGAGCGGGTCAGTGAATTCGGGGTATTCGACCCTGTCTATTTTTTCTACAACGCCTACCACATGTTCATCCAAGGGTATCACGTCGAATTCGGCGGAAAAACAATGCTTGAGGTTGTCGGGCTGAGCCGCTTCGGCGTATCCCTACTCGCAGCAAGTCCGTTCGTCATTGCGGCCTTCCGCGCGAGGACGGATAAATGGATTCAATGGGGAGCCTGGATCAGTGTGCTCCTGACTCTACTAACAGCGTTGTTCTATCATAACAACGGTTACATCCAATACAACACCCAGCGCTTTTCGCTGGATTTTCTGCCGGTCTTGATCCTGCTCATCGCCTGGGGATTTAATAACTCAAGCAGCGACTTGAAATCTTACTGGAAAGGCATGATCGTCTATTCGATCTTTTTGAACGTTCTGACGAACCTCCTGCCTGTTTATTAATTTAAAATCGAAAAGGACCCCACCATGAGAATTACCCCTCCACCTCTTGAAGAATACGCTCCCTTCTATGCCGACTACGTTCAACGAGCCGCCGCACGCGGGGATGTCTCCACCTCCCTGTCGAATCAGCTCGATGAAATTCGGTCCACGCTGGGAGCGTTATCCGACTCTCAAGCGCGCTTCAAACCCGGACCCGCGGAATGGTCCATCAAAGAAGTCGTTTCTCATCTGATAGACGTCGAACGGGTTTTTTCTTATCGGTTCCTGCGCGTCTCGCGCAAGGATAAGACCCCCCTGCCCGGCTTCGAGCAGGATGATTTCGTACGAGAGTCCATGGCAGACGAACTTCCATTTGCGAGCCTGCTCGATGAATTCGAATCCGTCCGCCATGCCACCATCCGTATGGTTCAAAATACGAAAGACTCCGCCTTTGCCGAAGTCGGAAGCGCAAGCGGCGCGCCGATCAGCGCCCGCGCGTTGGCTTATATGATCGTCGGTCATGTGGACCATCACATGGCGAGCTTGCGCGAAAAATATCTTCCGGCTGCTTAACACAAGGAAAGAATAGGATCATGAGCAAAACAAGAAACGCGCCATCCGCCCCGAAACGCCGCCATGAAATGACCCAGCACGGCGTCACCCGCATCGACGATTACTACTGGATGCGTGACAGGAACGATCCGGAGACGATGAAATATCTCCGCGCCGAGAGTGATTACCTCGAAGAGGTGATGGGACATACGAAATCCCTGCAGGAGCGGCTCTTCTCCGAGATGAAGGGCAGGATTCAGGAAACGGACTCAACCGTCCCGGAGAAGCGAGGCGAATATTTCCATTATGAAAGGCATGAAGAGGGGAAGCAATATCCCATCTTTTGCCGCCGATACAAATCGCTCGACGCGGACGAGGAAATATTGCTCGACCAAAATCAACTGGCGGAGGGAAAAGCGTTCTGCGGAATCAGCGGGTTCGAGACCAGTCCAGACGGGACGAAACTTGCCTACGTGGCGGATTTCGAGGGCAGCGAGGTTTTTACGCTTTATATCAAAGACCTTCTCAGCGGGGAATATTTCCCTGAAACGATCGGCAACGTGTCCGGCAGCGCATACGAGCGTTTCGGCGTGGAATGGGCGAACGATAACAAGACCGTCTTTTACATTACATTGGATGAGACGCTGCGCCCCGATAAATTATTCCGTCACATCATCGGCACCGACCCCAAAGACGATATGATGATCCTGCATGAAGCGGACGAGACGTTTCATTTGTACGTCCACAGGACACGCGACCGCGCTTTGATAATGACCTACCATTACAGCACGGATACCCGCGAGATCCGTTTTTTGGATGCGAACGATCCGACCGGCGGATTTCGCATCTTGCAGCCGCGTATAGAAGGATTGGATTACAACGCGGCGCATCACATGGGCAGATTTTTCATCGTCCATAACGACGGCGCGAAGAATTTCAAAGTCAGCGTGACGTCCGCTGTTGCACCGAACAAGGAGAATTGGAAAGAGATCATTCCCCACCGCGAGGATGTGTTGGTGGATTACCTCGATACGTTCGAGAATCATCTGGTCGTCTATGAACGCAAAGGCGGTTTGAGGCAAATACGTATCAGCGACGCTGACGGAATAAGCAATGTCCGGTATGTAAAATTCCCCGAACCGTCGTATAACGCGCATCCTGAAGGAAATCCGGAATTCAAGATAAACCTTTTGCGTCTGAAATATTCCTCTCTCATCACACCCAATACGACCGTCGACGTTCACATGGACACAGGCGAATGGGAGATTAAAAAGGTGGATGAGGTCAGAGGTTTCGACAAAACCAATTACCAATTGGAGCGCATCCATGCGATAGCGGCGGACGGGACGAAGGTGCCGGTCACGATTGCCTATCGGAAGGATTTACAAAAGAAAGACGGGGCCAATCCCGCGTTGATGTACGGTTACGGCTCTTACGGCGCGACGATTGACCCGTACTTCGACTCGAACCGATTCAGCCTGATCGACCGGGGATTTGTCTATGCCGTCGCGCACATCCGCGGCGGTTATGATATGGGGCGCGACTGGTACGAACAAGGCAGGATGGAACATAAGCGCAATACGTTCACCGACTTCATCGCCTGCGCCGAACATTTGGTTCAAGAAGGATACGTCGCGAAAGATAAACTCGCCATCCAGGGTGCTTCGGCGGGCGGGCTGCTCGTCGGCGCGTGCATGACCATGCGCCCGGACTTGTTCAAAGTCGTCATCGCAAAGGTCCCTTTCGTGGATGTGGTCACGACCATGAACGACCCATCCATACCGCTCACCACGCAGGAATACGACCAATGGGGAAACCCGGAAGATAAGATGATGTTCGAATATATGCTTTCGTATTCACCCTACGACAATTTGACAGCGACGGACTACCCAAACCTGCTCATCACTACAGGCTTGAACGATCCGCGCGTGGCGTTCTGGGAACCGGCGAAGTTCATGGCGAAATTGCGAGAACTCAAGACCGACGATAATCTCGCGGTCTTCTATGTCAATTACAACTCCGGTCACGCCGGGGCAAGCGGCCGGTTCGACTACATCAGGGAAATTGCGCTGGATTACGCATTTCTACTCGACCGGTTTAACCTGGAAAGACCGAAAAAGCCTGATTGATAAATATCTTCAAACGAAATAAAATTCAACTGATGCGATAATCCTTTAGAAGTAAGGAGAGAAGAATGGAAAGGTTTTTGATCGAATCGCCTCATGCGGTCGAGGCTTGTGAACAGGTCATCCGTGACATCCACGCCGCCGGGTATTTGCACCACTTCGAATGGGGCTGCAAGGATAACGACCACACCGGTTGGGCCATCGTGGAGGCGGAAACCCATGAAGATGCGCGCCAGATCGTTCCCTGGTATTTGCGCGACAAGGCGCGGATCGTACGGCTTGTGAAATTCAGGAGCGCAAAGGAAGACACCCATCATCGCAGCGGTTAATAAAGAAAAACTCCCGGGTTTCTCTTGAGCCCGGGAGTTGTCGAATTGATTTACAAAGGTTGCAGGGATTTTGCAACCGCCTCTTCCAGCATCTTCGTCGTCACCGACTTGGGACGCTCGATGGGCATGCTTAGCGCGCGCGACCAGACGTAGTTGGCGGTCACGCCGAGAGCACGGCCGACGCCGAATAACACGGTGTAAAAATCGAATTCGCGGACACCGTAATAATATTGAAGCGTCCCGCTGATCGCGTCCACGTTCGGTGCGGGGTTCTTCGCCTTGCCCTGTTCCTTGAGCACGGTCGGCACCACATCAAATACCATATCCGCGAGGCGGACGAGATCGTCGTGCGGAAAGCGAGCCTTGGCGAATTCCATCTGCGCAGTGAAGCGGGGATCGGGCACGCGCAGAACGGCATGACCGTATCCCGGAATGACCTTGCCGCTGTTCAGCGTATCCCATGCAAACTTATACAAGTCGTCGCGCGAAGGCACGCCGTCGAACCGCTTGATCACTTCGAGAAGCCAGGCAAGACATTCCTGGTTGGCAAGCCCGTGAAGCGGACCGGCGAGTCCGCTCAGACCGGCGGAATAGGCGAAATAGATGTCTGAGAGTGATGATCCGACAAGATGGGTGGAATGAGCCGATACGTTCCCTGATTCATGATCGGAATGCAGGATAAAGTAAAGGCGCGAAAGATCCGCATAACCCTTTTTATCCGAGATCTTCATCATGCGCGCGAAATTTGCGCCGTAATCCAACTTGGCGTTATAACCCGGTTTCTTCTTCTCGCCGAAATATTTGTAGCGGTAGATGAATGCCGCGATCACCGGGATCTTGGCAGTCAGATCAAGGCTGTCTTCCAGCGCGGGTTCCCAATATTCGTCCTTCTTCATGCCTTCCCTGTATTTTCTTGCAAAGGCAGAGTTGCGCTCCAGAGACATGACCGCCAGATTCAAAAGGATCATGGGGTGCGCATCCTTGGGCATGGTCTTCAGCATCTTGTAGACGTAGTCGGGAATTTCAGCACGTTTATCCCATTCGTCTTCGACGGCCATCGCCTCTTCCATGGTGGGGATTTCGCCGACCATCAAAAGATAATACAAACCGCCCACGAGCGGAACCTTCGCGCTGCGCGGTTTGGGAAGTTTCTTCAACACTTCAGGGATGGACAATCCGCGAAAGCGGATGCCTTCGTTGGAATCGACATAAGAGACATCTGTAAGCAGGGATTTGATATCGCGCATCCCGCCGACGATCTGCCCGACCGTGACCTTGTCGACCACGACTTCGGCGTGGTCCTTGGCAAGGGATTTAATTCGTTCCCGCCATGCGGGAAGTTGTGCGGCGATCTTTTCATATAGAATCATGACTGGCTCCTGGAAAATTTATGGGAAGCGCGATCCGTAACTGTTGACCCTTATCACCCGCCTGCCAATTACGGATGGCACATCAGGCACTACAGGCTGACAACGCTCTTCAACGCTTCGTGCGACTCCTTCACTGAAGCCGCGGACTTCTCGAACATCGCTTTTTCTTCGGCGTCGAATTTGTATTCGATGATGCGCTCCATTCCTTTTGCCCCAAGCATTACTGGGACGCCGAAATACATATCCTTCAAGCCGTATTCGCCGTTCATGTAAGTGGCGCACGGCACGATCAACTTCTTGTCCTTCAGGATCGCCTCCGCCATTTGCACACAGGCAAGCGAGGGAGCATAATAGGCGGAACCGGTCTTCAATAGATTCACGATCTCGCCGCCGCCCTTGCGCGTGCGTTCCACGATGGCGGCAAGTTTATCGGCGGGAAGATATTCCTTTAAGGGGATGCCCGCAATATTGGAATGCCGTGTCAGCGGGACCATTTCATCGCCGTGGCCGCCCAGCACATAGCACTGGACATTTTCAACAGATACATTGGCTTCCATGGCAACGAAAGCGCGCATACGAGCGGAGTCCAAAATGCCCGCCTGGCCGATGACCCGTTCGCGCGGCAGGCCGGTCACTTTCATGGTGAGGTATGCCATCGTGTCGAGCGGGTTGGTCAACACAATGAAGATCGCATTCGGCGAATGTTTCAGGGTTTCCCTGGCGGCATTGCCCACGATCTCGGCATTCGTCTTCAACAAATCCTCGCGGCTCATGCCGGGTTTGCGGGCTATTCCAGCGGTGATAATGACAATGTCCGATTTTTTGGTGTCTTCGTAATTGTTCGTCCCCATCACATGCGTATCCTTACCTATAATGGGCATGGCTTCGAGCATATCGAGGCTCTTGCCCTGCGGCATGCCTTCCACTACATCGAGCAGAACCACATCCGCAAGTTCGCGCTCGGCAATCCAATGCGCAGCGGTTGCGCCGGTGTTGCCCGCGCCAACAATTGAGATTTTTTTCATCGTTCCTCCATTTGGGATCGGCGTGTAAAGCCGTAAATTTTCACCTATTCTATCCGAAACCATTCCATGCCAAAAGTACAAAATGTCACTTTTTTAGTCAAAAAACAGACCCGTCGATGACGAGTCTGTTGGTGGGAAAAGTATGAAAGTTGGATTCTGGGTCTCGGACGGGATCAACCATCCCGTAGGATGAGGCGATGAACTTCATCCGCTTCTTTCTTAACCGTGAACAGATTCGGCTTCCTGCGACTCGAGATAACGCGTCGCTTGGATCGCCGCCGCCGCGCCCATCCCCGCCGAGGTGACCACCTGCCGAAAGTGCGGGTCTGCCGCCTCGCCCGCCGCGTACACGCCGGGGATGTTGGTTTCCATTTTATCGTTGACCTTGATGTAGCCGAGGTCGCTCATTTCGAGCTTGCCCTGGAACATTTGCGTGTTGGGCGTATGACCGATGAAGATGAATAACCCGTCTGTTTCAAATCTGCTTTCTTCGCCGGTGACAACGTTCTTGAGTTTGAGGGCGGTGAGTTTATCGGTACCGAGCGCTTCCGTGATGACTGTGTTCATGATGAAGTTCATTTTTGGATGCTCCTTGGCGCGCTTTTGCAGGATCGCCCCCGCGCGGTATTCATCCCGCCGGTGAATGAGCGTGACCGAGGAAGCATAACGGGTGATGAAGAGCCCTTCTTCGAACGCGCTATCGCCTCCGCCCACGACAACGACTTTTTTATCCTTGAAGAACCAGCCATCGCAGGTGGCGCAATAGGATACGCCCCGTCCGGTCAATTCCACCTCACCAGGAACATTGAGATGCACAGGGCTCGCGCCGGTGGTGATGATTATGGATTCGGCAAAGTACTCGCCGCTGTCTGTAGTGACTTTATACGGCCGCTGGGAAAAATCCACTTCGTGCGCCATGTCGAATTCAACCCTTGCCCCAAAATGTTCCGCCTGTTTCTGGAAGAGTTCGCCTAGCTGCGCTCCGCCCACCCCTTCCGGAAACCCGGGATAGTTTTCGATCGTATGGGTCAATGCCGCCTGGCCGCCCAATTGCATCCCGGTGAGGACGACCGGGGCAAGTTCCGCCCGCGCGGCGTACAACGCCGCTGAAAGCCCCGCCGGTCCCGCCCCCAGGATCAAAACTTTTACATGTCTGTTATCCGTCATTTTTTACCTGTTAGATTTTCACAAAACATTGCGAAGTAATTTGGTCCTAGCAAACACCAATTACGCGCAAACAGTCTGATTTTGAATACAGCCACTCTTGAGACGAGGGCAAATCGCCTTCTATTACCGCCCGGATTGTATCAGATGCTTACAGGGGTGAAAAGTTACAGGGTATCGACAGGAGTTGAGCCATTAATAAATCTCCAACGCAACCTCCGCAGTCTCCACAATCTCTGGCTGGAACATCCATAATTTCTCCACATTGGATTGCTATAGTGCGGCACATAAAGGAGAAAAACACATGGAGCGCAAGGATATTTTGATCGAAGCAGACGAACTGCTGAAAAAGACCGGCGATAAGAATCTCCGCATCTTCGATGCCACCATCACAGACGATGTGTACTTGCAGCGGCACATCCCCGGC
This sequence comes from Anaerolineales bacterium, assembly GCA_015075725.1. Classification (NCBI taxonomy): domain Bacteria; kingdom Bacillati; phylum Chloroflexota; class Anaerolineae; order Anaerolineales; species Anaerolineales bacterium. Next base: position 4,317,945 of record JABTTV010000001.1, read on the forward strand.
GCGGTTTATTTCGACCACGAGCGATTTTCGGATCCGGATAGTCCGCATACCTGCACGATCCTGTCCGAAGCGCGGCTCGTGGATGCGATCGGCAAGGCGGGCATCTCCAATGATTCGGAAGTGGTGGTGTATGCCTGTGGGATGATCCCTTATGCGATGCGAGCCTGGTGGGTCTTGCGGTATGCAGGGCATAACAATGTCCGCGTTCTCAACGGCGGATTGACCGGGTGGATAAAAGCTGGGGGCGGCACCGAGCAGACGCCCAATCAGTATGAGCCGTCGGTTTTTGTGGGTTCGATCCGGCAAGGGATGTTCGCCGATAAAGAGGAGGTCGCAGCATCCATCGATGACGGGAAAATCGCCATAGTGAATGTTCTTCCACCGATCAGTTATGAAGGCGCGCGCATCCCCGGCTCGGTCAATCTCTCCTGCATGGATTTGATGGAGGGGGATTTTACTCAAGGCATGGATTATCTTCAGCCGGTCGATCAGATTGCGGCTCGAATCGCGGAAACGGCAAAATACGACCGCATCATCACCTACTGCGGCGGCGGGATCGCGGCGGCGGTAAATGCTGCGGCGCACCTGATGACGGGGCACAAAAATGTTGCCGTGTACGACGGCTCCCTTTACGAATGGCTTGCCGAAGGAATGCCCGTCGAAGGGAATGGGAATTGGGAAATTTGGAAGATGCAATAGACCAACTTGATTCTTCACGGGAGATCGAAACCATGAATAACCAAACAACCTCACAGCAGACCTCTGCAAGGGTCGCCGGATTCACATTTCTTTTCTACATTGCAGCCGGGATTTCCAGCCTCTCGCTTGGCGGCGAAGCGCAGGGAGTCGAATTGTTGTACTTCCTGCAATCGCTCTCGGCTTTTGTGCTGGGTGTGACTCTTTATGAGATTACACGCGGACAGGGACCCGTCCTCGCATTGCTGGCACTGACCTGCCGCATCGCGGAAGGTATTGGGTCTGGCGAAAGTGAAATCTTTTTTGCATTGGGCAGTCTTTTCTTTTGCTGGCTCCTCTTGCGCGGACGGTTGATCCCCGCCTGGATGGCGTGGCTGGGTGTCATTGCATCGGCTTTGTTGACAGTGACCCTGCCGTTGCAACTCGTGGGAGTATTGGCAGGCACGGGCTGGGCTTCATCGATCACGTGGATACTCTGGCTGCCGATGCTGGTCTTCGAGGTGGCAGTTGCCTTTTGGATGCTGGTCAAGGGGGTTTCTACGGGGCAGGGTCCTACAATGATGCAATCCACACCTTAAATCAAAGTCGGCGAAAGCAACCATTAATACCAAATGTGTACGCTGAATATTTCTTCGACAATCCTAACCAGGGTTTCCGAAATCCTCAATAAGTGCCCAGAGAAAATGAAATGACCAACAGATACACTGGATTATCACCGCAAATTTATGCGCGGACTGTCGGAATTCTATATTTGATCGTCATTGCCGCGGGAATCATTGCCCAATTGTTCATCAGTGGCAGGATCGTCGTGATTGATGACGCCGCGATGACGGCAGCCAACATTTTGGCTCACGAGAATCTGTTTCGATTGGGTTTTACGCTCTACCTCATTGAAATGACCTCTCAAATTGCCATGACGGCATTCATGTATGTTTTGCTCAAGCCAGTCAGCGGGAGCTTTTCCCTCCTTGCACTGGTTTTTGGTCTTGGAGGATGCGTCATCAAAACCTTTAGCCGCCTCTTTTACATCGCCCCCCTGCTCGTCCTTGGAAATGCGCACTACCTGAGCGCCTTTAATGTAGATCAGCTGCAGGCGTTAACCCTCCTTTTGCTCGAAGTGAATGACCAGGCGGCTGGCATGGCACTTCCATTCTTCGGATTTTCCACGCTCGTGAACGGTGTTTTGATCTTTCGATCCACTTTCCTGCCTCGCGCGCTGGGGGTATTATCGATCCTGGGAGGTTTGGGGTGGCTGACCTACCTGTATCCGCCGCTTGGAAACCAGTTGCTAATTTACGTACTGTTTGCCGCGCTGATCGGGAGCGTGTCGCAAATACTCTGGCTGCTCTTCAAGGGTGTCAACGTGGATCAATGGAATAAACTCGCATGTGAAGCTTCGTAGTCAGGAGAAATCAAATGACAACTCAGAATATTATTATCCAAGCCAGACTGGCGGCTGTTTTTTATCTGGGAACGATTGTTACAGGAGCGACCGCGCTGATGTTTGCCAATGGGAGAAATATATCGAACTTCATCGCCACAATTTGCTATATCGGAGTGACCGCGCTCTTCTATTATCTTTTCAAGCCGGTGAATAAAAACCTCTCCCTTGTTGCAGCATTGTTCAGCTTGGCGGGTTGTATCATCAGTGCGTTTAGCCCATATCTTGCAATTCCAGCCTTCCTTCCCGATATACTGGTGTTCTTCGGGATGTATTGCCTGCTGATCGGCTGGCTCATCATCAAGTCCACATTCCTGCCGCGATTTTTGGGCGTGCTGATGATGATCGGAGGGTTGGGCTGGTTGACTTTTCTCTTCCCAGCACTATCGAGTCTTATTTCTCCATTCAACTTCGCGCCCGGCATCCTCGGAGAAAGCGTATTGACGCTCTGGCTTCTCATCAAAGGTGTAAATGCTGAAGAATGGAACAAACGCGCACTCGAAACTGCGTGATTTGATCCCGGGAATCATTTAAGCCATATATAACATTTGCCAAATTTCAGGAAACATTTGATCAACCACCCCCTTAACCTGGGTGAGCACGAGGAAATATAAACTCCTTTTCAACCGGAATTGGACCTCCCGACACAATTGACGCAAAAATGTCAGATAACTGACGTTGTACCGCCATTAATGTCCGGGTAGTATACATTCCAAAACAGAAACGGAGATTGGCATGACACAAAGTGAAATTGGCAAACGAGTGATGGAAGAAAGGGTCAGGCTTGGAATGTCTCAGGAAGACCTTGCAGGCGCATCTCTACTGAGTTTGAGGACCATTCAAAGGATCGAAAGCGGACAAACCTCCCCGCGCGGCGACACCCTCAAACGCCTGGCGGGAGCTTTAAAAGTCCCGATGGAAGAATTGATCGACTCGGAACTGGAAGAGGATGCGAATCTGGTCGTGCTCATGAATTTGACCCAGTTAGGTTTCATCGCATTTCCACTGCTCGGCATCATCATTCCACTAATCATATGGCTCACGAACCGCAATCGCGTGCGGGATGTGGATGACGTCGGACAGGCCATCCTTAATTTCCAAACAAGTTGGAGCATTCTTATCTTCTCGGTATACATGGCATGTTTAGCGCTCATTCTTATCATGGGCAAAGTCAGCCAGGAGATCTTCTATGGGTACGCGATTTCCATGGGAATCCTATATCCCTACAATCTCTTTCAGATCTTGTGGAACATCAATCGTTATCACAAACATGGTGAGGTTCGGTACGGTCCCGCTTTTAAACTCCTCGGTGCGCGGTGAAAGGCAAACCAGAGCAATGACAAAAGGGCGCACGCAGTTAAGCCTTAAAATATTTACGCAAGAAAGTGAATTCTGATGAAAGCCATTCTCTATGAAAAGTATGGGCAGCCAGAAGTTGCGCTAAAACTGACGGAAGTCGTCAAACCTGTCCCCGTGAATCACCAGGTGCTGGTAAAGGTTCGAGCCGCCTCGGTGAACGCAAAGGAGTGGCGCGGATTCACCATGCCGTCACTGCTTGTGCGTTTCTTCGGCGGAGGCTGGTCAAAGCCCAAAGATCCATCGATCGGCACCGATGTCGCCGGGGTCGTCGAGGCGGTGGGTGAAAATGTCACGCGCTTCAAACCCGGCGACGAAGTGTTCGGAGGCGCCTATGGCTCCTATGCCGAGTATGCCCTGGCACGCGAAGCCTACCTGACGTTGAAACCTGCGAATCGCTCATTTGAAGAAGCGGCTTGTCTGCCTATCGCGGCTATAACTGCCTTACAGGCAATCCGCTATGCGAGTGGGATTCGCGCCGGTCAACAGGTTTTGATCCAGGGCGCTTCGGGGGGAATTGGGATGTTTGCCACTCAACTTGCGAAAGCTTCCGGCGCGGAAGTGACCGCCGTGTGCAGCACCCGCAATCTCGACCTGGCCCGTTCATGGGGCGCCGACCACGCGATAGATTACACCATTGAGGATTTCACAAAAAGCGGCGGACAATATGATTTGATCCTGGGGATAAACGGTTATCACTCGTTGTTTTCATACCGGCAGGCACTCAAGCCGCGGGGCGTCTACGTCTGCGCGGGCGGCGAAATGCTCCAGCTACTGCAAGCCATCATTTTCGGAAAATTATTCTCGCAAAAAGGCGGCAAGACACTGGGCAGTATGGGTATTACGAAATTCAATCAAGATGATCTGGCGTATCTTGGAAAACTCCTCAAAGATGGCACGATCGTTCCCGTCATCGACCGAAGTTATCCACTCGATGAAACCGTCCAAGCCTTGCGACATGTCATTGACAAACATGCCCGCGGAAAAGTTGTGATCACCGTTGGATAAAATCGCATGAACGGGATAACAACTTTGAAAACGACAGTTCGTCACCGGTTTGCGTTGAGATCCGGGCACAATGGCGCATCAGGATTCGGCAATCGGTGTCGAATACGGAATTCCAGTTCAAACCCCGACCGCGGGATTCGGAATGACTTTAATCATCCAGACATCGGTGCAATCTAATTGCTATGCGCCTAAACCTTATATCGAATACCGCACAAGGATGACCTATGAAGTTACCAAAATTTTTTAGGATATTTTGCATAATGGTGATTTATGTTACAAGTTGCCAAACTCAATCCGCTGCGACAACTTCTCCATCAAAAATTGCTACATCGGTCTCACTCCCCACTGTAACCGGCGTTCCCGTCATTGTCGCAACTGAAACTGCTACATCAATTCCCGCACAAATTCCTTTGGTTGCCTCTTCTGAAAGTTGCGCAGCTTCAAATGGTTCATTGCCTTCATTGTCCAGCCCTGAACTATCACCCGTCATCCGCCCAGTGAAAGATACTCTCGGTGGCGGGTTGGTTCAAAGCAAAGAATTTACCATTGAGTTATTCTTGTTTTGCGATTCGGTTTTTCAACCCGGAGCCTCTGAAGCATATTTCCAAAGTGATATTGGCGGCTTGGCAATATCCTATAATTGGCGGTATGACGCTTCGCACGAAAGCGGGTTAATCAATGTGTTCTTTGGAATCGAGCCGGATATTCGCTGGCAAACTGGTGAAGGACCGTCTGCAAGTCAGGGATATATATCACAAGGGCAACTGACAGGTATTCACCTTCCATCAACGGTTGTAAATGATTTTCCCAAACCCGCCTCGCTGCGCTTTATCTATTTATTGCAAACAGAGTCTGGTCAATTGTCCGGAGCCGCTCTCACGTTTGATATTCAACAAACATCAGACGGTATGCGACCGGGTAATGTGCTTGTAACTGCTTTGTCCGATTCAGACCTGGAATCCCTCAAAAGCACATTGCCGCCTGTGATGCCATAACGAATCTTTCAAATAACAACGTCGAGCTAACAGTGCAGTATATTATTGGCTGGGAGTGTCCAAAGGAATGGGCTAAAATAGAGACATGAGAAGATGCCCATACTGCCAAGAAACAACCCGCCAAAACAAAGCAGGAAGAACAAACGCCGGGTCGCAAAGGTATCGCTGTATGCACTGCCACCGCAAATACACGCCGGAACCGAAAAAGCAGGGGTATCCGGACAGTCTCCGCAAGCGAGCCATGGAAATGTACGTGGATGGAGGTAATCTGCGGCGGATAGCTCGTCATTTGAAAGTTGCGCCACAAACGGTGGCGTATTGGGTGACCGATGTAGCTGAGGCTTTACCGAACGCACCCGTGCCCGAAGAGGTCAAAGAAGCCGAAATGGATGAAATCTTCACCTTTATCGGCGATAAAAAAACAGAATCTACATTATCACTGTGGTAGATCGCAAGACTCGTTGCATTTTGGGCTGGGCGGTGGTCTGGATCCGCACTCAGGAAGCCATCCAGCAAGTCGTGGATCAAGCGCCGAAAGCCAAGTGGTACTACAGTGATGGGTTTGATGCTTGCAAATGGCTTTGGTATCATTTCGGCAGGTACGAAGTTTCGCAAGGCAAGACGGACACATATTCAGTGGAAGCTGACAATGCCGAGCTGCGTCACTATCTGGCTCGTCTGGCTCGCAAATCCCGTTGTTTCTCACGCTGTCCATATGCGCTGGAGTGTGCTTTGCGCTTATTTGTCTATTGTTTCAACAGCAGGCAACTGCACAAGCAACGCTTTCCAAACTACGTCTCTCATGTGATGGACTTCGTTAGCCCACTGTTTTAGACACTCTCTATTGGCTAGATTCGCCTCCATTTTCAAGCATCTTTTGGCTTCGGCTATTTTTCTCCAAAGCCCCTCCCTCCCCTGCACTTCATTTCGTTAGCCCGCAAAGTATTCCCTGAACGAGAGATGAAAGGCATAAGGAAGAGCATGAGAAATCCAAAAACCCTGGTCGCCCTCGGATTGACCCTTCTTGGAATCGCAGCGTGCATACCGAACATCAATCCATCCTCGAATCCAACAGCCGTATTACCTCTACCTTCCCCTTCATCGGCAAAGGCGACAGGCGAATCAACTCGCGTGCTACTGCCTGATCTGATCATCAGGTTCATGTATCTCGAACTGGAAGGGAGGCAGGGCAATAGCTGTTTGAGCGCTGATACACATTATGGACCTTATGGAATTCGGGTGATCATTAATAATACCGGCGCCGCTCCAACCGGGAGTTTCTTTGTTGGGTTGAACGGTAGTCTCCAGGAGGTCCATGATGGGCTGCTGGCGGGTCAATCGATTGATCTGCATTTCGCAGGTACAATACCGAGCGGGCGTTATGAGGCAATCGCGGATGCAACGAATCAGGTTGTCGAGAGCCAGGAAGAAAATAATAGGTCATCATTTCTTGCACCAACCCCAAGTCCACCGCCGACCTGTGTCCCTACAATCTCAGTGACCACAACCCCGTAGGGACTCCACTTTGATCTCTATGAATTGGTAATTGATGATAATTGACCCGGTCAAATTTGCTTTGTTTGTCGGAGTATCATGGGCACTGATCCTAGCCCCGGATCCCGATATGTTGTATGTCATTACCCGCGGAGCGACTCACGGGCGTAGAGCCGGGGTCGTGTCGGCAATTGGCGTTATTTGTGGAATCCTGATCCACACGACAGCCGCGGCATTCGGATTGACGATAATTTTCCAGACGTCGGTGCTCGCCTTTCTTATGGTCAAATATCTTGGCGCAATCTACTTGATATATCTTGGCGTGAAAGCCTGGAAGGATAACAGCATCTTCAGACTTCAAGGCTCATCGGCAGGGGCAAGTTCACGCTCTCTCTTCTGGCAGGGCGTATTGTCGAATGTCCTCAATCCCAAAATCGCCGTTTTCTTCATGGCATTCCTGCCGCAATTTGTGGATCAGGGAAGCAATCAGGTGTCATTGCAGATGACAATCCTTGGGTTGACATTTGCAGGCTTTGGGCTTTGTTTTCTGACGGCGGTTGGTTATTCAGCCGGGGCGATCGCAGGATGGCTGGTGCGTGGTCCAAATTATTCGCGGTTCCTGCAAAGACTTGCAGGGAGCATTCTTATCGGCCTCGGATTGCGGTTGGCGATGACCGATCAGTAACGAAGTCCCGACGAGAACTCACGAAAAAGCTCGCATCGCTCCTTTGAAATTCCAACACTCCTCATATGCAACCTCCACAATCCCTGTCGCGAGCATCCACGATTCCTACACAGTCGATTGATAAAGTGGATGCGTAAACAAAATCACTTACCACTGGAGGTAAATATGTTTCGTAACGGTTTAATCTTTCGGCTGATCGGAGTCCTGCTTTTGCTGGGTTTGGTCGTTGCGGGCGGATATACGACCTACAAGGCAGGCATCGCGCAAGGAATCATGCAATCGCCCGATGTCGCAGCCGCGACTGAAAAAGCTGCCGAGAATGGACAAGCCGCACCAATCATCCCAATGTACGGTTACGGCTACCCGCACCCATATGGCTTTGGACATCCGCATTTCTTCAACCCATTCTTAGCGGTCTGCGGTTCCATCCTCTTTCTCTTCTTTTTCTTCGGCGCATTGAGGATGATCTTCTTCCGACCATGGCGCATGGGCTGGGGACATCGCGGTCACTGGGGCAAAGGCTGGGAGGGCAACGTCCCGTCGTTCGTTGAAGAATGGCACAAACGCGCCCACGGTGAAAAACCTGCTGAGGACACCGAAGGTAAAAAAGAATAAGCAATTGAAAGAAGAAAGAGGAGCGAAATCTCTTTCTTCTTTCCCCATTCTTTGACTATTCACTATTCCCCATTCCCTTTATACTTTCCTTATGCCTGAACTCATCCTGGTCGTAGATGACGAACCAAAAGTCGCCCGCCTCGCGCGGGATTACCTGGAGAAAAACGGATTCCGCGTCCTCACGGCCGCCGACGGTCAAGCCGCGCTGGCAATGGCGCGCCGCGAAAAGCCCGACCTTATCATCCTCGACCTTATGCTTCCCTACATCGACGGCCGCGAAGTCTGCCGCATCCTGCGCCGCGAAAGCGACGTACCCATCATCATGCTGACCGCCCTATCCGAAGAGATCGATCAGGTGACAGGGCTCGAGATCGGCGCTGACGATTACATCACCAAGCCGTTCTCCGTCCGCGCGCTGGTGGCGCGCGTGCGCGCCCTCCTTCGCAGGACGCGCGGTGATGTCAAATCGCCCGGCATTGTCCGTGCGGGCGGACTGGAAATCGACCCGGATAAATATGCGGCGGTCTTCGACGGCAATCCGATCAAACTCACGCCAAACGAGTTCAAACTGCTCTATGTGCTCGCCAGCCGCGCTGGCCAAACCTTTACGCGCGAACAGTTGCTGGAGGATTTACACGGCGCAGCCTCCAGCATGGATCGCAGCGTGGACTCGCACATCAAAAACATCCGCAAAAAGCTCGAGAACGCGTCGGGCAATCCCATGATCGAGACCGTGTATGGAATCGGGTATCGATTTATCGATGTGGATAAAAAATGACAATGCACTACCCTTCTCTCAAATATAATCTCTTCCCATGATGAACCATCCCCCTCCGCCCCGCCGCCGCAGCGGACGCCGATTTGGCTTAATTTCCGTCATGTTCTTTGCGGTATTTCTTTGTTTTGTCGGGGGCGCATCTGCAAGTTTATACGAACTTTTTACCCATAACTCCGAAGCCCAACAAAGCTGGCTGTTGCTTTGCGGCGCCCCAGTTGTGGTGGTCATCTTCCTCTTTTTCGTCGTTTTCAACATGTACACGCGCTTCGGCAAACCCCTGCAGTCGATGTTCAACGCCATCGATGCGGTTGCAGAGGGCAACCTCGCAGCGCGCGTGCCGGAGAACAACTCGGATATGTTCAGTGAGTTGTTCAAGCGATTCAACAAAATGGTTGCCGACCTCGAACGCTCGGACAAACAACGCAGGAACCTCACCGCCGACATCGCACACGAACTGCGCACCCCCCTGCATATCATCCAAGGCAATCTCGAAGGCGTGCTCGACGGCGTATATCAACCCACATCCGATCATATCAACAACACATTGGATGAGACCAAACTGCTCGCCCGCCTTGTTGAGGATTTGCAGACTCTCTCCCTCGCTGAAACGGGACAGCTTCCGCTTCATCCCACCCGATTCCTGCTTGCCGATCTGACGGCGGACCTCACTTCGAGTTTTTCCGCCCAAGCCTCATCCCAGGGCGTCGAGCTGACCACAATCCATGCCGATCCAGACCAGGAAATCACCGCCGATTACGACAGGTTGAATCAGGTCTTGTCCAATCTTATATCCAACGCCCTTCGTCACACAGCCCGAGGCGGAACGATCTCCATCGAAACGGAACCAATTTCAGGCGGGGAAAGAAGCGCGCGGATTCGTGTCATGGATACAGGGTCGGGAATCCCCGCCGACGACCTGCCTTTTATCTTCGACCGCTTCTGGCGCGGGGATAAATCACGCACCGGGCGGACGCACAGCGGACTGGGGTTAGCCATCTCGAAACAACTCATCCACGCTCACAAAGGTTCGATCGAGGTGGAAAGCGAGACGGGAAACGGCACGAGTTTTACGATCGAGCTATGAATAAGAACTCCTCCCTTTCAGGAGGAGTTCTCGATTTCTTTCTTATGGAGCCAGCCCCTGATTGATCTCGCCGAACACGTTCCCGATCACGGGTCCCAACAGCAGCAAACCGCCGAAAACAAGGCATCCGCAAACGAAGACGATCACGAGCCAGGGGATCAGGACCGAGCCGGCCGCCTGACCCCAACCAAATCGGTTAACCGCCTTTACGGCAGCGATCTGCAGGTAGATCGCAAAGATGGCAAAACCAAAGGAGATCACGCCGGTGCAGATGCCGACGAACGGGATCGCGCTGAAGAGCGACAGGATCGAAGTGACAATGGTCAACGGAAGCGAGATTGCGCCGACGGCGTAAGCAAGTTTCTCATAGGAACCTGTGCCGCCGAATAACTTCGCCACCCATTGCACGATGGCGACGCCAATGGCGAAAAACAAAACGGATACAAGACCCGCTAACGGAGCGCCGCAGATGCCGCTGACCAACGCGGTAACGGTTGTCCCCGGATCGCCTGTGGTGGTTTGTGGGATGTATTCCTCCAAGCCGGGAATCGGGAGCTGGGGGGTCATTCCCATTGCCGCATAGATGGCTCGCAGGATCGCCTGGATGATCCCGGAAATCGTACCCGCAATGAAAACCCAGATATAAGCGGTCCGCGCTACAGCCTCGGGACCTTCGGTGATTTCGACAAAGGTTTGTTCAGACGGTTTCGTAAAGACCTTCGTCCAGACCTGGAACCAGCCTGCAACCCCTGGCTTGGATTCCATAATGGGGGCGTTCGAGGGCATTTGATCCATTTTCATTCTCCTTGTATAAACATGAATTTGGTTATCACTGGGTGATATCTTATTCGATTGTATTCATCCCGCTTCGGGTAAATTGTAACAGAAGCATTGTATTTATGACCGACCGGGCATAAAAGGTTTCAAAAAGCCCATGTTAGAATAACCGCCGATGGAAATCTCGGAGAAATTGCTAGGCATCCTCGCCACATTACCCGTCAAACCGGGCTGTTATCTGTATCACAATGCCGAGGGGGCGGTCATCTATGTCGGCAAGGCGGTGAACCTGAAGAACCGTGTGCGCAGTTACTTCCACGCGGATTCGAGCCACGACAATAAGACCCGCCGGCTGGTGCGTGAGATCGCGGATATCGAATGGATCGTGGTCGGTTCGGAACTCGAAGCGCTCATCCTCGAGATGAACCTGATCAAGAAGCACCGCCCGAAGTACAACGTCCGGCTGAAAGACGACAAGCGCTACCCGTATATCAAAATCCATTGGAACGAACCGTACCCGAAAGTGACCGTCACCCGCCAGATGGAAGAAGACGGGTCGCGGTATTTTGGTCCGTACACCTCGGCCTGGGCTGTGTACCAAACACTTGAGGTATTAAGAAAGATCTTCCCTTATCTGACATGCGACCGGGAGATCACAGGGAACGATCCGCGCGCGTGTTTGTATTACGACATCAAATTATGCACAGCGCCCTGCATTGGAGCGATCTCGAAAGACGGCTATCGCCAGATGATCTCGGATCTGATGGAATTTCTCAGCGGACACAGCGAAGCCATCGTCCAACGTTTGCAGGATGATATGCAGAAGGCCTCGAATGATATGCGCTTCGAGAAAGCCGCCGCCCTGCGCGATCAGCTCAAAGCCATGCAGACCATCATCGAACGGCAAAAGATCGTTTTCGGCTCGGATTACGCCGACTCGGACGTCATTGCCATGGCGCGCGCAGACGGGGAAGCCTGCGTGCAGATCTTCTTCATCCGCGGCGGGAAGTTGATCGGCCGCGAATACTTCATCCTCGAAGGGACCGAGGATACGACCGACAACGAGGTGATGGCGGAGTTCGTCAAACAGTTCTACACCGAGGCGGCAAACATCCCCGAACAGGTCATGCTCCCGCAGGAGATCGAAGAACGCATCATCATCTCTCAATGGCTCAGGTCAAGGCGCGGCGGGCAGAAAGTGGAACTGATGGTTCCAAAGGAAGGTCAGCCGAAAGACCTCGTCCAGATGGCTTCGGAAAACGCCACTGAAACGCTGCAATCCCTGCGCGCGCAATGGCAGGCGGATGCTCACCGGCAGGAACAGGCGCTTTCTGACCTGCAAACCTACTTGAATTTACCTTCGCCGCCCAATCGAATAGAATGTTACGATGTCAGCCACACACAAGGCGTGGCAACTGTCGGTGCAATGGTCGTGTTCGAACAGGGCGTCCCTGCTAAGCGGCTATACCGCAAGTTCAATATCGAAAGCACCAGTATCGGCGCGCCCGATGACTTCGCCTCGATGGAAGAGATGCTCACGCGCCGCTTCCGGCGATGGAAAGGTTCGCAGGAGAAAGAATCGGATGTCGGGTCCAAAAAAGATGAGGCGTTTTCCTTTCTTCCCGACCTCATCATCATCGACGGCGGTAAAGGCCAGCTCGGAAGGGTCGTCAAAGTTTTGGAAGGGGTCGGGCTGTTCGATAAAGTCCCGGTCGTCGGTCTTGCGAAGCAGGAAGAGGAAATCTTCTTCCCCCACAAGAGCGAGCCGCTGCTGCTCCCGCGGCATTCACAGGGACTTTACCTCGTTCAGAGAATCCGCGACGAAGCCCATCGCTTCGGGATCACGGCGCATCGCAAAAAACGCTCGAAGCTGGGACTCGCCTCCCAGCTGGATTCCATCCCCGGAATTGGTCCTGCGAGACGGAAAGCGCTCTTGAAACATTTCGGTTCCATGGATAAGATTAAAGAGGCAAGCATCGAGGAACTTCTGATGGTAAAAGGCATGAACGAAACTTCTGCAAAGAGCGTGAAGGCGCAATTGGAATGAAGGAAATCTGGATCATCGACGACGACGACGAAATGGCGCAGGCGATCAGCCTGATGCTAAAAGTGCTCGATTATCAATCAAAGCATTTCAACCATCCCCGCCCGGCAGCTCAATTGCTCCTATCGGGAAAACGCCCCGACCTGATGATCCTTGACATCAACATGCCCGAAGTGACCGGGCTTGACATGCTCGAATTCATGCGCCGCAGACCGGAATGGAAGCGACTGCCGGTCATCATGCTCTCGTCCGAAGCCGCGGATGTGATGGTGGACAAAGCCCTGAAGCTTGGCGCGGACGGGTACGTCATGAAACCTGTTACAATCGAGGAACTTGAGAAGGCAATGGCTCAGGCTTTTTATAAACATATCGAAAGGTAAGCTGGAATGGCTGGAAGAAATTCAAAAAATCAAAGACAGAAATCGGCGATGGAAGAAAACGCCGCCAGACGGCAAAAAACGGCGCAGCTTCTCTTCGCCGCGTTCGCCATCATCCTCATCATTTCAATGGTGCTTTCTGCAGTAGCCACTTACTAGCGCAGTCTTTCGATTCGCCCTGCCGCGCGGCGCCTTTCCCGGTGCCGCGCTTTCTTGTGCAAATATTTTCCGCGTAGGGCGCGTTCGCCCGGGACCGTCTGTCCAGGACAGGTCAACGCGTCTTTTGATGTAAGCCCATCGGCGTAAGAGTACGCCAACCATGCAATCATGAGGAAACATGCTCGATAAACTGAAAGCCATCGAAGAAAAATACGAACAACTTGGAAACGAACTTCTCGAAGTCGGAAGCGACTATAAACGCGCCGCAGAGATCGGCAAGGAAAGGACAGGGCTCGAGCCGTTGATCGCCAAGGCGAGGGAATACCGTCAGGCGATGAAAAGCCTGGAAGAAGCCAAAACGATCCTCGTGTCTGAGAACGATGCGGACCTGCTCGCCCTCGCCAAAACTGATATTGATGAATTAACCCCGAAGATCGAAGTGCTCGAAAAAGAGATCAAGGGATTGCTCGTACCCAAGGACCCGCGCGACGACAAGAACGTCATCGTGGAAATCCGCGCCGGAGCTGGCGGCGATGAGGCCGCCATCTTTGCCGCAGACCTGTTCCGCATGTACACACGATTTGCCGAAGATAAACGCTGGAAGACCGAGATCATGTCGGAAAATTCCATTGGCGTGGGTGGATACAAAGAAGTTATCTTCGAAGTGAAAGGCAAGGGCGCATTTTCGAAGATGAAATATGAATCAGGCGTGCATCGCGTCCAGCGCGTTCCAGCCACCGAGGCGCAGGGGCGCATCCACACATCCACCGCCACCGTCGCTGTCCTCGCGGAAGTGGACGATGTTGAGATAGATATACCCGAAACCGATATCGAGATCGAAGTCTATCGTTCGTCCGGCGCTGGCGGGCAGAACGTACAGAAGAACTCCACCGCCGTCCGTTTGTACCACAAACCCACCGGCATGGTCGTGACGTGCCAGGATGAACGTTCGCAATTGCAGAACAAGCTGCGCGCCATGTCCATTTTACGCGCGCGATTGTACGAGATCGAAGAGAACAAACGCCGCGCTGAACTCGAAGCGGATCGCCGTTCGCAAGTCGGCTCCGGAGAACGATCCGAAAAGATCCGCACGTATAATTACCCGCAGAACCGCGTCACCGATCACCGCATCGGGCTTTCCAACTACAACCTCCCCGCCGTGATGGACGGCGATATCGATGAGTTCATCGACGAACTCACCACCCGCGACGAAGCCGGGAAACTGGCCGCCACCGGCGTCGAAGACGATGAATAAAATGAAAGGCACGGACGCCCTGCCGCGACCCGAATGATCATGAACATAAAAACGGCTTTGCGAATTCTATCGATCGTGGCCGTCCTTGCCATTGCATGGGGATTGCGGGTACGCGCGGCGGATAAACTTCCCATCGATTTTGACGAAGACGATTACTTGCGCGCAGGTCAGGAATACGCGCATCTTATCCGGACCTCGAACTGGTCCGGTTTTTTGGAAACCAACTACCGGACAGAGCACCCACCGCTTGCAAAGATCGCCTACGGCATCGTGTTTTCCTTCCTGCCAGAGCAACCGCTTGTCGAAGATGTTGCCATAACCGCCGGTCCTGCCAAAATCCTGCCCGGGGAACTGCTTCGGGCTGGGCGCAAAGAAGCCGCAGGGTTTGGAACGCTCACAGCTTTTTTACTGGCACTTGTGAATCCGCTCGCCGGGATTCTGCTTGCCACCCATTCATTCACTATCAAATACACAAGCCAGATCATGCTGGATGGGCTGTCTTCACTCTTGAGTTTAAGCACCATCCTGGCATATGTGCAATACAAAAGGAGAAACCGCGCCGTTTGGCTGGTCATGTCATCGGTCCTGCTGGGCCTCGCCGCGGATTCGAAATATTTGCACGGCACCGTGGG
Source organism: Anaerolineales bacterium (assembly GCA_015075725.1). NCBI lineage: Bacteria > Bacillati > Chloroflexota > Anaerolineae > Anaerolineales > Anaerolineales bacterium. The sequence continues at coordinate 4,333,341 of JABTTV010000001.1, forward strand.
GTTTGCCATTCTTGTCGACCAGATATTCGAGAATCGGAAAAATATCATCGGCCGTAATTTTAAAACTCTCCTGCCGATCCTTGGTTGGGGATTGTTATCGCTCCTTGTCTTTTTTGGCGCAAATCCATATTTATGGCCGGATCCCATCGGGCGTCTGCAAGAATCCTTCACATCAGTGACATATACGGTTACAAATCCGAATGTGCAAAACGCGAATTTTCCGCTCTGGCAACCCTTGGTCTGGATCAGCATGTCGCCCATCCTCTGGCATGAAAACGTGTTTTTGTTCGCGCCTGATTTTCTGATCGGGCTCTTCGCCATCGTCGGCTTTACCCGCCTCTGGCAAAAGGAAAGGGTCTTTGCCCTCTGGCTGGGACTCTCTCTGCTCACCCTGCTCTTGTGGAAAACGAAATGGCCGCAATATATTCTCATCCTTACAGCCCCACTGTCCCTCGCCGCCGCGGAGGGAATTGCGAAGGCGTGGGAATCGCTTCTGGTAAGTCTCCGCAACCGAGGATCGAAAAGGGTTTTTTATAACTTCGAGGAATCACGGCAGGCAATTCCCTGGCTTGTGCCCGGTTTGATCGCCTTTGCCTTATTGACCCTTCTCCCCTTTTTGTTCCAGGTCGCTGTTTCGCTCACGGATTTCAACAGCGCCTCCATCCGAGATGGTTTCCAGGGCGGCATCTGGCGCGAGATCCTCGGTGGGTTGTCCGGGCAGATCGAGCCTTCAAACTCCGAATTTCCCTTCCGTTCGAACAAAGTCCAATACACCGGCTTTTCCGGCTATCTGCCGATTTTTTACTTTGTAACCGGGCAGGGTATCTTCGTCTTCAACATTCTCTGGATGGTTGCCTCCACCAGCCTGCAGGTGCTTCTGGGTGGCGGTCTTTCGATTCTTCTCAACCAACGCGGTGTGGGATTGAAAAAATTCTGGCAGGCGTTCTTCATCCTTCCATGGGCGATTCCAGAATTCATCGGAGCGCTCATGTGGTTGAACATTTTCGTTCCTGAGATCGGCTGGCTGAGCCTTGCGGCAAAAAAATACGGGGACGCCTTTCCCCTACAATTTTTGATCGGCTGGGAAAGAACACCCACCTTTTGGTTCTTCATTTTTCTCGTCCCAGCCGTTTGGTACGGATTTCCCCTCATCCTGCTGGCGGTCAATGCAGGGCTGAAAACGATCCCCAGGGATATTTACGAAGCCGCCTCCATCGACGGCGCAAACAGCTGGCAAATGCTGCACCACATGACCCTTCCCCTATTGATGCCGATACTGCTACCTGCGATCATCATCCGCGGCATCTACGCCTTCAACCAGTTCTATCTTTTCCAGGCGTTTTTATTTACCGAAAGCACGTTTGCGACACTCTCGTACAACTTATTCAACCCTTCCAGCGGATTTGGAGGCGGACAGTTCGCAGTATCAGCCATCATAAATATCCTGACCGTCTTGATCCTGATCGGCCTTGTAAGTCTTTTCAATCGCCGCATGCAAAGCCGGGAGGAATTCATCCATGCGTAAAATTTCACCCGCCCGCCAGTTAATCACCCAACTCATTCTTCTGTTGGTCGGTCTGTTCATTCTTATCCCCCTCTGGAGCACCGTGCGCCTTGCCTTTGACGGTTCCCTGCACGGACGCCCCACCGAGTTCACCTTCCTCCCAAAAGAGACTTCGCTCGAACCCTTCGTCGCCGTATTGGACCGCCCCTACCAATCTGTCGAGTTCAAGGTTCTCCTCCGAAACAGCATGATCGTTTCGATCGGCGCCGCGATCATCGCCACTTTGCTTGGGATATCGCTCGCCTATGGTTTCGCGCGCTTCCGTTTTCCGGCACGCAATACGGGTCTCTTTATGCTCCTGCTTGCTGCGTTGCTCCCGCCAATCGCTTTTGCCACCCCTCTTTACATCATCCTGAGCCTCCTCAATATTCGCACGACCTTGATAGGATTGACCATCGTCTATGCTGCTTTCGCCATGCCGTTCTGCGTTTGGAACATGCGCGCCGCCTTCGGGGCAATCCCAAGAGAGGTGGAGGAAGCCGCCCACCTCGACGGCGCAAATCATTTCCAGACTTTTCTCCACATCAGCCTCCCTATTTCATTACCGTCCATCGCTGTCACCACCCTGATCGCCTTCCTGATGGGTTACACCGAATTCGCAATCGGCTGGCTCTTCGTGGACAAAGCCGACAATGTCACACTTTCGATGGCAACCTACGCCCTGGTCTACGGACAATTTTCCGGCGCGCAGCCGTGGAGTTACCTTGGCTCCCTCGCCATCGTCATGTCCATTCCGGTCATCATCATATTCATTCTTTTCCAGCAAACCCTGATGGAACGTCTGCTCTTTCAAGAGACCTCATGACCCGAACCCTGGGTGATTACCTAATTCACAAAATACCGAAACTGCCGGGTGACCTGACCCAATTCGACGCCGAACTTCTCCTTGCGCATGCGATTGGAAAACCCCGCACCTGGCTGACAGCACATCTCGATTCGCCTCTTGCCTCAACGCAACTCACATCAATAAACCAGGCATTTTCCCGGCTGGAAGCGGGCGAACCGCTCCCTTACATCCTCGGTCACTGGGAATTCTTCGGCCTCGATTTCGATATCACGCCTGATGTCTTGGTTCCGAGGCCTGAGACGGAACTGCTGGTGGAAAAAGCCATCCACTGGTTGAAGCAAACACCAGAAAGAAGAACTGTCGCGGATGTCGGCACCGGCTCCGGAATCATAGCCACCGCCATCGCGATGAATGTACCCGATGCGCGCATCCTCGCCACTGACATTTCCCTCGAAGCGCTTAAAATCGCCAGGCACAACGCCGAAAAATTTCACGTTCATCACCGTATCGATTTTTTACAATGCGATCTCTTGCCCGAACATATCAACCCGCTCCCCACCGAAAGCCACTTCGATCTCATTTGCGCCAACCTGCCCTACATCCCGACCGCGACTCTCAGCGGGCTTCAAATTTTCGGCCGTGAGCCAACCGTCGCCCTGGATGGAGGCGAAGACGGGCTGAATCCCTATCGCCGCCTGCTGAAAATTGCTCCCGCCTGGCTCGCACCGCAGGGTATGATCCTGCTTGAGATCGAGGCGACTCAGGGAATCAAAGCCTTCAATCTCGCTGCCGATATGTTTTCAGAATCCATCATCTCCTTGCAACAAGACCTCGCCGGTCACAACAGGTTATTGGAAATCTCGTTCCATGAACACTGAAATCGTCCCTGCTTCCGAAATTTCACGCGCCCTCGAAATCCTGCGCAAAGGCGGCATCGGTGCCTTCCCCACCGACACTGTTTACGGACTCGGCGCACTAGCCTTCGACAACGCCGCCATCGAAAGCATCTACACCGCAAAAGACCGCCCACTCGAAAAAGCGATTCCCATTTTGATCGGTGACTTGAGCGATCTCGACAGGATTGGATCGGACATCCCCGAAATGGCTCTCCGTTTTGCCGAGCGCTTCTGGCCCGGACCGTTAACCTGTGTCATACCCAAAAAGTCAACTCTCCCCCCAGCCGTATCTGCCACTTCCACCGTTGCTGTGCGCATCCCGAACCACCCGGATGCCCTTGCTCTGCTCCGCGCGGCTGGACCGATGGCAGTCACATCAGCCAACATCTCTGGAGCGCAAAACCCATTGACTGCACAGGACGTTTACGAGCAACTCCAGGGGCGAATTCCCATAATCCTTGATGGCGGCAAAACCCCCGGCGGAATCCCTTCCACGCTGGTGGATTGCACCGGAGAAAAACCTGTCATCCTCCGTGAGGGTCCGATAACTTTGGAAAATTTAATCTCGACCCTGAGATAATCCTCTTATCCAATGCTTATTTCAAGTTCAGGAAGCGTTTAACTCGCGGAATATAATCAAAGTTGCATTCTCCTGATGTCAAACCCCCAAACGCTCGGGCAAGCGGATGGGGGTTTGAGCTTTTAAAACGTGGGATTCCAGGCTTGATTGGAAAAGCGGAACCCAAAAAGAAGGGGAGAACGATGATCGCGCATCGTTCGATTAAGCGACACGCCGAATCTCAAGCGGGAAGAGTCACCTGCGGCAGTTTTTCCATGGATTTCGCCACCGCCTCGGCGGGATATTCATAATCCTCTAACTTACCGACCAGATAGGATTCGTACGCAGCCATATCGAAGTTCCCATGACCAGAGAGGTTGAAAAGGATGACGCGCTTTTCACCTTTGGCTTTGGCATCAAGGGCTTCGTCAATCGTCGCACGAATCGCGTGAGCCGATTCAGGAGCAGGGACGATTCCTTCTGTTTGCGCGAATTGGATTGCGGCTTCGAAAGTGGCGCGCTGTTTGACCGCTACCGCTTCGATATAGCCTGCATCGTAGAATGCGCTGATGCTCGGCGCTATGCCATGATAGCGCAGCCCTCCCGCGTGGATGCCGGGCGGAACAAAATCGTGTCCCAACGTATGCATTTTTACGATGGGCGCCATCTTCGCGGTATCTCCGTAATCAAAGGTAAATTCGCCGCGTGTCAAGGAAGGAGCAGCTGTCGGTTCAACGGCCAAGAGGCGGGTCTTTCGTCCATTCTTCAGGTTCTCGCGCAGGAAGGGATAAGCAATGCCCGCAAAATTCGAGCCGCCGCCTACACAACCAATCACAACATCCGGATATTCATCCGCCATATCCATCTGCTTCAGCGCCTCTTCACCTATGATGCTTTGGTGAATTAAAACATGATTCAAAACCGAGCCAAGGCTGTATTTCTTTTGCCCGTTTGATGTTGCCGCGGCTTCCACCGCCTCGGAAATCGCAATCCCCAGCGAGCCGGGATTCTCTGAATCTTCGGCAAGGATCGAACGTCCGTAATTCGTCTGGTCGGTGGGGCTTGCAAAGACTTTTGCCCCGAAGGATTCCATGAGATTGCGACGGTAGGGTTTTTGTTTGTAAGAAACCTTGACCATATAAACCTCAAGGTCGAGGTTGAAGAATTTACATGCCATTGAGAGTGCGGAACCCCACTGTCCCGCTCCGGTTTCCGTCGTTAATGCCTTTGTCCCGGCTGCTTTGTTGTAATATGCTTGCGGGATGGCAGTATTGGGCTTATGACTTCCTGCAGGGGACACGCCTTCATTCTTGTAATAGATATGCGCAGGTGTGCCAAGGGCTTTTTCCAAACGTCGGGCACGCAACAAGGGGGTAGGACGATAGAGCTTATAGATTTCGCGCACCTCTTCCGGGATTTCGATATGGCGCTCGGTGGAAATCTCCTGCATGATCAATTCCATGGGGAAAAGGACCGAGAGAAAATCGGGAGTTACAGGTTGAAGCGTACCGGGATGCAGGACCGGGTTGGGGGGGATCGGGGAATCTGCCTGGATGTTGTAATAATATTTCGGAAGGTCGGATTCGTTCAGAATAAAACGAGTCTGATCGGACATGGGATATCTCCTTGTGAATAATCATTGAGGCGAGATATCATCTTGTGTCACAATGGACCAGGACAATCTCTCACGACATTTGTTTAACATTTCTCCTAGAAGACAGGTTCAATTATTAACTTCATGAATCTCCTTTCTCGGTTTGCATGCACGGTGGGGTGGAATCAAAAACGTCCGTCCCATATATGGGACGGACGTTAATCCGTGGTGCCACCCAACTTAGGCTGGTAAGCGAAGATTAAACAAATTACCTGTCATGAAGCAACAGGAAAAAACCAGCCTCACTCATTCGGGCACGCCAGCAAACCGGTTATGCCCTAGCTCTATAACGGGAGTATCCCGGCGGGACATACTTGGGTGGTTACCCGTTCCATCCCGCGGCTCGGAGATCCATTCAGCTTTGTCGTTTCGGACAGGCTTTCACCGCTTTCTGCCTTCTCTCTGTATTCGTCGTACAAAGCTTACTCGTCCTCTTCATTGCCGGTTGAATATTAAGGCGATTATATGCGGAACAATTCATCTGTCAAGATGCAGCAATTGTCGACAGCGGCCAGGTGGGATAAACATCAATATCCATTTCCGAAACATGCCCCAACGAATATCTGAAATAGCCCGCCGCGCCGATCATTGCGGCGTTGTCGGTGCAAAGCGAAAGTGGCGGGATATGGACGGGAAACTCACTCTGGCTTTTGAATGCTTCACGCAGGGCACGGTTTGCGGAGACTCCGCCCGCAACAAGGATTTCCTTCGCGCCAAATTCACGCGCCGCATCCATCGTCTTTTTAAACAGCACATCCACAACGGCCTTTTGGAACGAAGCCGCAAGATCGTTAACGGGCAATTCGTTTCCGGCTCTCTTCAAGCCTTTCACTTCATACAACACTGAGGTCTTCACTCCGCTGAAGGAAAAGTTCCAGGTCCCATCGAGCCAGGCACGGGGGAACTTGAAGCGGTTTGGGTCGCCCTCCTCCGCCGCTTTCTGGAGGGATGGTCCGCCCGGGTAGGGTAAATCCAACAAACGGGCGACCTTATCGAAAGCTTCGCCCGCCGCGTCATCCAGTGTCGAACCGAGGCGTTGATAAGTCAAATGATCGGTCATGAGATTAAGTTCGGTGTGACCGCCTGAAACAAGCAATGCCATGAGCGGAAATTTCGGTTCCGGCGGAATTTCATCGTCTGCTTTGTAGACCCACGCCGAGTAGATATGCCCTTCGAGATGATTCACACCAACAAGCGGTTTATCGAGCGCAAGTGAGATTCCCTTCGCAGTGTTGACACCGACGACAAGCGAACCGGCGAGACCGGGTCCCTGCGTGACAGAGACCGCATCTATATCGTTAAGTGTGAGATGCGCCTTTGCCAGGGCGTCGTTCACGACAGGCACGATGCTCAAGACATGCTGGCGCGACGCGACCTCGGGGAATACGCCGCCATAACGCGCGTGGATGTCCATCTGTGAAGCGACAACCGATGAGAGTAATGCGCGTCCGTTCTCGATGACGGCGCAGGCGGTTTCATCACAAGAGGTTTCGATGGCAAGGATACGGGCAGGTTTGAACTCGGTCATCGTTGTTTTCTTTTTACCACAAATATCGCAAACAACCAAAAGATTCTTACTTTTTTCTCAGTGGTTTATGTGCGCTGCGCAATGAAATCCCTACAAATACCTTAAAAACACATCGGGATTCGCAAGGAAATCCCGCGTCAAATTGACATGTTCCAGTTGATCATATTTCACTTCGCGGATCACGCCTTCATGGAATAGAAGGATCTGCGCGCCAGGGAAGGCGAGGATGATCGGCGAATGCGTGGCAATGATGAACTGCGCCTCCTCCTCCTCGATCATCTGTTTGAGCGCCGACAGGAAACTGAGTTGCCGTGACGGCGAAAGCGCCGCCTCTGGTTCATCCAGCAGGTACAAACCACCGGGAACGAAACGTGCTTGAAACAAGGCGAGGAAGGCTTCACCGTGTGAAAAGTTATCTAAATCCTTACCATAACGATTTTTCATCGCCACCAGTTGACCTGCATACGGCAAGCGCGCCAGATCTGCCGCATATTTGGAGCGGCCTTTGTACTCGTGCTCCACGTTGTTATATTCTTCTTCCAATTCTTCGCGCGTCTCACGCATGGATCGGGCATAGCCGAAAAAATCCTCAGCGCGCATGAAGAAGCCTTTTCGAGTGCGCTTCGTCCATGCCAGTTTGAAGTAATTCGCCAGCCTGCGGATGGGCGCAAGAGACTTATCCGTTTTTACACTCACACTCCCGACCGTGATAGATTCAATCGCGCATGCCAGCGCCTCCAATACTGTGGATTTGCCCGAGCCGTTCTCTCCCACAAAGAAGGTAACCGGCGATTTAAAACGAATCTCCGAAAGCGAACGAATCACCGGAACCATAAAGGGGAAGTCGCCCGCGTCGCTTTCAAGATATGGACGCGGAGCGAGGGATAGGAGGTGGATCATTTGCGGAAGATGGCCGGTGGACAATATTCGACGGTCTATCGTCCATCGCCATGGTTTTTATTTCTTATTCCACTTCTTCATCGGCAGGACGAAATCGTAGGGAAACTCAGCCAATTTCTCCACCGACCCATCGGGCCGCATCCAATACGAGTCCTCGATGCGCACACCCATCCCCTTCTCGGGATAATACAGGCCGGGTTCGATGGTAAAAACCGTTCCCGGTTTGAGGCGGTTATCATCAGACATATTGTGCCTGCTCCACGGCCGTTCATGGATGTTCAGTCCGATGCCATGCCCAAGCGAATGGACGTAGCCCTCGGTCAAAACGCCTTCGGTGTTCATCTGGTGCTTATGGCCGTTCTTCCCAAATTCATCACAGGTGAGTTTTTGATACTCCTTGAATGCGGCGTTCAAGTCGATATTCTCGACGACCTTCTCGTAGACTTCCTGCACTTCATCGAATAATTTTTGAGACTCAGGCGTGGCATAACCAAGGCTCCATGTGCGGGTGAAGTCATAGTAGTAGCCCCCTCCCGCCTCAGCCGGATAAATATCGAACACGATGGTTTGACCGAGGCGCATCAAATCGGCCGGATTGCCTGCAGAATGAGGCACACCGGCATCGTGTCCGATGGCGAAAATAAAGCCGGATGGCAATTCACCACCCAACTCGGATACCCACAAGCGGATCAAGGAATGAACATCTCCCACAGAGAGCGGAGAACCGTCCTCCTTCAACAATGTTTCGTCATCCCGCACCGCGCAATTAACAAGATAATCGCGCACCCTGCCCACCACCTCCACTGTCAAGTCGCCAACCTTGCGAATTCGGTCGACTTCCTTCGCATCCTTCGATTCCATCGCATACATGAAGATCGAATCATCCTGATTCTCGCCAACCAATTCCAGCTCCGGCACCGCCGCCTTGATTTTTTCGATGATATGAAGCGCCATTGCCAGATCGGTATGACCAAACATCCCCACACGTCCGGAGGTTAAACCGTATTCGGTCAGAAGTTCCCTCGGGCGTTTTGCGAGTTCTTCCATCGCGCCTGTGCGGACAGGGATGACATTTAATCCACTCTTCTCGGCTTCTTCGCGCTCCATTGCGTTGCAAAAAAACACGGGATCCTCGCCCTGTTTCTTAATCAGGACGGCCTTGTTGATATGCCCTCCGCCGGTCAGGTAATACATGGGCGGATTGTGCTCGGCGTTCCCAAGCACGATCATGGCATCAAAGTTTCTAGCCTGCATCAATGTATCAAGATCTGATTTCATGTCATCTCCAATGAGTTGATTTGCACAAATTCTCGCGCCAGTTCTTCGTTCTCGATCTCCAATTGTACAAGATTCTTCCCGCGTAAATATTTAGCGGCGATGCCGATCAATTGGTCGGAATTGCTGAAAAACGCCAGTGCCGTCAGCGGGCGGCGGGTGACCAACCTTCCATAAAAAGGCACCGCCAACGATTTGACTACCATCTCCACCACGCTCCCGCCAATCATGCCAGCGATCAATCCGGCAGAACCGCCCAACACGAAGGGTAAGTTCAATGTCTGCGGAGTGGTCCCTTCGGGAGCGATCAGCGTCACCGGCACAAAAATGAACACGCCGATCACAAAACCGCCGATCAAAAACGGGATCAAAGTTACCTTTGCGATGCTTCGTTCCTTATCCGCACACGTTTTGCACATCGGAATCTTCAAACTCATCTCCACAGGCTGATTTCTTTTTTGAACTCCCATACTTAAAGTCAATCCGAACATTTCCTCACCGGTTCTGCCGCAATTGATGCATTGTTTCGGAAATGTTAGCGGCGGTGGATTCTTCGGATCGCGAATGGGAATTTGGATGAGCATCGTTGTATCAGATAAATCAGGAAACCCGCGTCATGCTCTTAATAAATTCTTCAGCCCGACCAACAATGCGCCTTCCTGCTCCGGCAGAACAGTTCGGGGGTCGAGAAGCACTTTATCGTTTTCCGTGCGGGCAACAATGGGCGGATTATTCTTTCTCAGTGCAAGTAAAAATTTATCAGCTGAATTGACCTGCAACTCAAGCAAATTGGTCGGGATGGATTCATCCGGTAGCGAACCACCGCCTACTGTGGATTGACCTTCAATTACATTACCCTGACCCAACTCATCCCGCCACGCCTCAGCCCGACCTCGAACCTGTTTCAACGTCAAAGACATCATCTTCAGGATGGGGATTTCCCGCTCCGCCTCGTCCTTGAGATAATGCGTCAACGTCGCAGACAAACCGGCAAGGCAGGATTTATCCGCCCGGACAGCGCGCGCCAGCGGATGTTTTTTGATCCTTTCGAGCAGATCCTTATTGCCAAGAATGATTCCCGATTGCGGGCCGCCCAGCAATTTATCACCGGAAAACATGACCAGGTCCGCGCCTGCTTGAAGAGACTCTTGCACGGTCGGTTCGTGGGAAAAACCATATTTCGCCGTATCGTATAACGCCCCGGAACCCAAATCGTCAGCGACGGGAACCCCCGCTTTATGCGCAACTTCGACGATCTTTTCGAACTCCGGTTCGTCTGTAAAGCCGACGATCCTGAAATTGGAACGATGTGCCCGCAGGACGAGCGCGGCAGGCTCTTCCAACTCGGTTTGATAATCAGATAACCGGACCTTGTTGGTCGCCCCCACTTCCACGAGTTTCGCGCCGGATTGTTTCATCACATCGGGCACTCGAAAGCCGCCGCCGATTTCGACGAGCTGTGAGCGGGCGATGACAACGCGCTTTTTGTTCGCCAGAGCGGAAAGGGTCAATAAAACAGCGGAGGCGCAATTATTGACCACCAGCGCAGACTCGGCGCCGGTGAGTTTGCGCAACAATGATTCGGCATGGGTTAAACGCGATCCGCGCTTGCCGGTTTCCAGATCGAATTCCAGGTTGGAATATCCGCGCGAGACCGCATCCATCGCGCGGATGGTCGCTTCGCTCATTGGCGCGCGACCAAGATTGGTATGGAGGATAACGCCTGTGGCGTTGATGACCGGTAAAAGAGTCTGTGCCGTCCACCCGGCAAGGGTCGATTCGGCTTGGGTGAGAATCCATTCGTTCGATGGCAGAGCGGTTTCCGGGTCCAGTTTGAAGCGCGCGCGGATGTCGTCCAATGTCTGGCGAAGCGCATCCAAAGTCAAAGGACGGCCGAATCGCGTTATCAAATGCGCGGTTATTTCGGTTTGCAACAACGATTCGATGGAGGGCAGGTTACGAAGAGTCGTCATCGTGGATCACGGGCGGGCGGCGGCTGGCTTTCTCGCGGATGCGGATGAAATATTCGGCGGCGATCAATCCGCCTGCAAGGCCGAGGATGATGTAAAGTGTGACGAGCCGGCCGAGTTGAAGCCAGGCAAGCGTCGCACCATAAACCCCGACCCAGGTCGCCTGACGGATGATGACATTGGATTCAGCGGGCGGTTCGGTTGGAAAACGCTGATGGAGATAATAAACAACAGGAAGCGCAGTGCCCGTAAGCGCCATGAGCAGAAGAGCGAAGAACCCCCAACGGGACCATACGAAAGGCAGGGTCATCGTAATAACGAGATACAAACCGCCCCATCCGATTGCGGCAAGCGCAAATGCGGTAACACCGAAAGGTTTGAACTCAAGATGTTCATTCATCGTTGGAATTATACCCGCATCAGATTTCAGTTAAAAGCCTGACAGGTCTTGATAAGAATTACAGCAAGGGGTTCCAGATCATCGAGAGCAATACGGCGAGAACGATTAGGATCGCCGCAATCGCCGCAAAGATGACGCTTATCTCCGTTGTTTCGGTAATGGTAAACAGCTGGGTGGGCAGGCTGTCGAAGACCTGCTGCAATTCAGCAGAACTTTCAGCGAGGTGGTAAGAACCTCCCGTCATGGAGGCGATGCGTCTGAGAGTCTCTTCATCGATCTCCCTGCGGAATTGACCGCCTCCCCCGCCGAAGAAGGGATCGAACGGGTCGGAGTAGGAAGCGAAGGGGTTGCAATTCATCGGCGCAGTGTTATTGACAGTGCCGAAGCCGATGGTATAGACGCGCACACCGCGATCCGCAGCCATTTGCGCGGCTTGAAGCGGATCGATGCCGGTGGTCGCCACGCCGTCGGTCAGCAAAACGACGATGGCTCGCACGTATTGACCTTCGGGTAATGGAATGATCTCCATGCCGGAATAGGGGCTAGGGACGTCATCATCGAATTCCGAGATCGCTTCAAGCGACATGAGAATGCCTTCACCGATCGCCGTGCGCCGGGCTGTGGTGATGTTTTGAATGGTGGCTTCGAGCAAATTCCGGTCGGTTGTGGGCGGTTGGGCAATGACGGCAAAACCCGCAAAGACAACGATGCCGATCTGGGTATCCGAATCCTGCGATTTGATGAACTCCAATGCCGCAGCCTTCGCGGATTCCAGCCGGTTCGGGTAAATGTCTGTGGAACACATACTTCGCGAAACATCGATGGAGAGGATGATGGTGGCGTTCGATGCGGGAAGCGTAACAACAGAGACCGGTCTCGCCATTGACATGATCAGGCTTGACATTGCCAGCAGGAACAAGACAAATGGCAGATGCCGCTTCCATTGGGATTGCCTGGGGGCAGCGGCGCGAATCAACGACAGGCTCGAATACCGCACTGAAAACGGTTTACGCCGCCTCAGGATCACGACGTAGGCGAGAACCGAAATGGGTATCAGCGCGAAAAGATATAAGACTGGTGACCAGAGCAGTTCCATCAGGACCTCCAGTGCCAAACCCTCACCCCAACCCTTTTCCTGCGGGGGAAGGGCCGGGGATGAGGGCGTCACGGCACACGGCTAAACCACAACAACGACAACAGACCGCCGACCAGCAAAACAAAAACGCTCACGCCCGCGAACACAGCCGTGACTTCCGTTTCCTCCTGCTCGACATTAAGTTTCGGCTCGATGCTTTCATACACTTCGCGCAGATCTTCCTCGTTCTGTGCGTTGTAATACGCTCCTTGTGTGATCTCGGAAATCTGCTTCAAGGCTTCTTCGTCCACCTGGGTAAAGACCGTAAATCCGTTGACGGTCAACATGGTGCCTTCAGGACTTCCCACTGCGATCGTGTGAATGCGCACACCCCGTTCCGCGGCAAGCAATGCCGCTTGGAGCGGATTCGGGTTCATGTTATTCTCGCCGTCGGTGAGCAGCACGATCGCCGCAGATTGATCCACGACCATTTCAGGGCTGGCGTTGAGAGGAGCAGGAACGTCCGCGCCTTCGAAACCCGTTATGGGTTCCTGACCCGTCAGATTCGCGATCGTGTTCAAAGAAGCAACGATCCCGTTTGCAAGCGATGTGCCGCGCTGGGGTCTTAACCGTTCTATCGCTTCGACGATGGCCTTCTGGTCTGCGGATGGGATGAGAACCGATAATCCGCTCTCACTGAACGCCACCACACCGACCCGCACCGTGGAAGGCTGACGCGAGACGAAATCAATGGCAACCGCTTTTGCCGCTTCGAGGCGGTTTGGCTTGAAATCCTCCGCCGCCATGCTGCCGGAAATATCGAAGGCAAGAACGACGATCCCCTCAACTTTTGGAAGACCGACCACCATCTGCGGGCGCGCAAGGGCGATGAATAAAACCGTCAGACCGAGCAAAAACAAAATGGCGGGGATGTGCCGCCTCACACCCACGCCGCGGCCCGATGCCTGTTGGACCAAGCCCAGGCTTCCATAACGAAGCGCGATCTGCGCCCGCCGCCTTTGCATCCGCAGGTACAGCAAGACCAGCAGCGGAATCAGAATCAACGACCAGAGCATGGAGATCCAAATGAAAGACACGGCTTCGTTATCTCCGTCGCTGCCGCCGCAGCATCACAAAACTTGCGATCGCATGGATCAAATCCGCTTCGGTCGAAAGCGGAAGCACGTCCACGCCAGCGCGTTTGAATGAGGCATCCAACTCCGCCTCCCGTTTGCGGGCCGCCTCCATGAACCGCATGCGAAATTTCTTATCCTGCGTGTCGACATAGATCTGCTCCCCGGTTTCGGCGTCCTCCAAAATCACGTGACCGACATCGGGCAGATGAGTCTCGCGCGGATCCCACAACCGAATCGCGATCACTTCATGGCGGCGGCTGAGCAGGCTCAGCGAACGTTCCCAGCCCGGCTCGCTGATGAAATCCGATACGACGAAGATGAGCGAACGTTTCTTGATGGCGTGCAATCCGCCGTTTATCAGAACCGACAGGTCGGTCATGGGCGCGCGCTTGAGATGCGGCTGTTTGAGCAGATCGTTGATGAGGCGCAGGACGTGCAAACGCCCGCTTCTTGCCGGGAGCCGATGCTGGATGCCGTTCCCGAACATGATCGCCCCGACGCGATTCCCGTGCCGCGTGAGCAGGCGCGACAATACAGCCACGAAATCGATCAAGACGTTGCGCTTCTGGTTATCGAGCGCGCCGAAATCAACGGAGGGGCTCAGGTCGAGCAAAAACCAGGCGATGATCTCGCGGTCTTCCATGTATTCGCGGACGTAGGGCACATCCATGCGCGCGCTGACGTTCCAGTCGATGTAGCGGATGTCGTCCTGCGGCTGGTACTCGCGCAAGTCGGCAAAGTCCACGCCGTACCCGCGGAACAGACTGCGATAATCGCCCTGCAAATATCCGTCGAGGCGGCGGATGACCTGCCAGTCGAGCCGGTGCAGGATGCGCTCAGGAGTTCGCGCGGACGTTGAAGTGTTCATTCAATGGCACCACGGGGATCGGAACACGGTCGAGGATCTGGGAAAGGATTTCGTCGCTCGTCACTTCATCTGACAGCGCTTCGTACGAAAGTACCAACCTGTGACGGATGACATCGAGAGCCATGTCCACCACATCCTGCGGCAGGACGTAATTCCGTCCGCGCACAAAGGCAAGCGCTTTTGCGGTAAGGATGAGATTGATGGATGCGCGCGGGCTGGCTCCAAATGTTATATATCGTTCCATGTCGGGCAGACTCACGATTTTCGGACTGCGCGTTGCGGTCACGACTTTCACGGCATATTCGATGAGCGACGGGTCGACATAGACCTGGTCGGCTTTCTTTTGCAATTCCAGCAACTCATCGGTATTCAATACTTTTTGCACGCCCTGCAAAGCGCCGGTCATGCGCTCGACGATGACGAATTCCTCGGTCGTGGTTGGATAGCCGATCAACACTTTGAGCATGAAGCGGTCCACTTGCGCTTCGGGCAGGGCGTACGTCCCTTCGGTTTCGATGGGATTTTGGGTCGCCAGCACCAAAAACGGACTCGGCACTTTGAAAGTCTCACGTCCGATGGTCACCTGACGTTCCTGCATCACCTCGAGCAGGGCGCTTTGCACCTTGGCAGGCGCGCGGTTGATCTCGTCTGCAAGCAATAAATTCGTGAACACAGGACCAAGCGATGTATTGAATTCGCCCGTCTTCTGGTTGTAGATGCGCGTGCCGACCAGGTCCGCGGGGACAAGGTCGGGCGTGAATTGGATGCGTTTGAAATCGCCGCCGATGGAATCCGCGAGCGTTTTGATCGCCATCGTTTTCGCCAAGCCGGGCACGCCTTCCACGAGGATGTGTCCGCGCGCAAGCAATGCCACGATCAGCCGTTCGAGCAAATGGTCCTGCCCGACGATGATCTTCTTCACTTCATACAATACACGTTCCATGGGAAGTTTATTTTCACGGTTTGTTTGTTCCATGCGAGAGTCTCCTTGTGTATTAACGTCATTGCGAACGAGCGCCGGTCGAGTGCTGCCGAAGGCAGTGTATCGAGACCAAGCGAGTGAAGCAATCTTTATTTAATCAGTGAGATTGCCCCGGGCTGGGTCTCGATACGCGCTTCGCGCTACTCGACCAGCAGCTCTCGCAATGACATGACAAATCAGTACGGCGGCGAGCCCATCCCGCCGAGGGCGGTGTTGATGGGTACTGCGAAACCGATGCCGACAAAAAAGTTTTCTTCCGTGGGGTTGATCAGCCCGGTAACGATGCCGATCACGTGACCCTGCCGGTTCAACAGCGGTCCGCCCGAATTGCCGGGGTTTGCCGCTGCGTCGAACTGGATCATACCGGGGATCTCAAGATTGCTATCCGGCACGCGAAACGTGCGATTAAAACCGGAAATGACCCCCGATGTCATCGAGCTGTACAAGCCAAAGGGATTCCCAACGACAAAGGCTTCATCCCCCACCCGCATCGCCCCAGGGTTCCCCAACACGGCAGGAACCACAGTCAACGGAGTATCCAATGCCTGGATGACGGCAAGATCGAGCTCGGGCATTTCAGCGACGACCTGCGCCTCGGACTTGGTCCCGTCTGCAAAGGTAACGTTGATGCGGGTCGCGCCTTCGATGACGTGCAGGCTGGTGAGGATATCGCCGAACGAATCAACGACCACGCCGCTCCCCAAGCCGAAATCTGATTCTGAATCCTGATGCGCTTCTTCGATCTCGATCAACACCAGCGACGGCTGGATGATCTGATAGACCTGCGCGGAATATGCAGGCGGAGGCGTCGCGGACGCCATCGCGATCGCAACGGATTCTTCGACATCCTCTGCGCTGAGTTGATCCGGCGCGACGACGACAAGATGATAGAGAAGAAAAGCCAACAGGGCGGCAAAAACTCCAGAGGCGAAAGGCATGCCCCGGCGCAAGCGCGAAGCGACGTGCGTTATCCATCCCTTAAATCGCTCGAATTTGGAATCAGGCGATTCGCTCATACAATGTTCCTGATGTTGTAAAGGAAAGAGGGTGAGAGTTGGTCACTTGCCATGAATTACTATAAGTTGTTTATTTTAGATAAAGATGAGAGGATTAAGGAGGTTCTTACAGGTGAAAGCATGCACGAATGGGCGGGGGAATGTATACTTTGGCGGGTTGACAGTGGCCAGTTATCAGTGAACAGTGATCAGAAAGTGAGGCGAAAATGAATGTGGCTGATGCGATTCGATTGAAGCGGGCAGTGCGAAAGTTCCAGGATAAGCCTTTGCCTGATGATGTGGCGCATGCGATCTTGAACGCGGGGCGCAGGTCGCAGTCGTCGAAGAATAATCAGGCCTGGCGGTTCATTGCGATTCGAAATAAATCGATCTTGAAGGAATTATCGACCTGCGGCGAATGGGCGGGGCATCTCGCAGGCGCAGCATTGGGGGTTGCAATTTTGACTCCCGACCCCGGAGGTAAGTTTCAGATCATGTTCGATGCCGGGCAGGCGGCGGCGTTCATGCAGCTCGCGGCATGGGAGTTGGGAGTCGGCTCGGTCCCGGCTTCGATCTACGAGCCCGAAAAAGCGCGGGGCATTTTAGGCTTTCCTGCTGAATGGCATTTGCGGATCGCGCTGTCGTTCGGGTATCCGCTCGATGAAGGGAAATTATCCGCGCCGCCGAAAAAGGGCGGACGGATTTCGTTCGAAGATGTAGTGCATTGGGAGAAGTGGTAGGTTTCAGGTTTCAGGTTTCAGGTTTCAGGTTTCAGGTTTCAGGTCAGAAGGTGAATTCAAAGTAGTTCTTACGAGATACACCAAAACTGAATGTTGCTGACGTATAATAAAAGGAAATCCGCTGGTAGAGAAAGGGAACTGTCATGGCAAAGAAAATCACTGACCACGAGATCAAACATTTGGAATTCATCCAGAAAGTGATCGACCGCATGGGATCGAATTCCTTCCAGATGAAAAGCTGGATGTTGGTGGTCGCCACCGCCCTGCTCGGCTCGTTCGCCAACACGCAGAATAAGAACTTCGTACTGTTGGCGATCTTCCCCACCGTCATCTTTTGGTTCCTCGATGCCTACTTCCTGCAGCAGGAACGCAAGTTCCGCGGCGTGTACGACGACGTGATCGGAAACTCCAAGGAACCGAAGCCCGTCGCTCCTTTCACCATGCCCATCGGACAATATCAAGGCGGGAAATATTCCTTGTGGGACGTCTTCACTTCGATGACGATATTCACGCTTTATGGCTCGATCATCGTGATTTTGCTGGCGATCTATTTCTTCTTGTAAAACGACCGTCCACGAATAGCCATTCGTTTATTCGCGAGTTATTCGTGGACGGCTCTCCACCCCGCAGGGAGTCAACCCATGAGCCATTGTTTTATCAGTTACACAAACGCCAAAACAGAAGCGGACGCCATTCAACTTGCCATTAAACTGGCAGACAAGTTGAAAGGCGAGCCGCCTCACATTGACATTTGGATCGATAACCGTTCAATTCAGGTGGGAAACTGGGACGAACAAGTCAGTGAAGCAATAAAATCCTGTAAATGCATGCTCTTCATTGCGTCGCCGGACAGCGTGACCGCAAACTCCATTTGCGCGGATGAAATCGATTGGGCGCTTCGATATAAAAAGACGGTCATTCCCCTGATTGCTTATGAAAATGTTGACATTCCCTTCCGGTTGAGCCGCCGAAAATTCATCGACTTTACCGGTGACTTTGAAATCGCGTTGTCGCAACTACGGAATTTGATCGCATGGTTGGACACGCCGGAGGGAATACTCCAATCCTTGAAAGACCGCCTTGCCGACGCCAACCGCGATTTGAGACGCGCCAGCGAAGCGGACAAAGCGCGTATTCAAGCGGATATCGACGATTTGAAAAAGCAAATCGAAACGCAACAGAAGATCGTCGATAATCCCGAAGCCGCGCAGGCGCAAACACAAAAGAATATTGACACGGGTCTTGAGCGTGAACGCCAGCCCGAAAAACCAGCGGCTAAAGCAACTTCCACAAAATTCATCAATCCCCCTCCGGGTGTTGCGCCTCCATATTTTCAAGATCGTTACTTTGAAACAGAACTGGTCGCGAATTTCCTCAAAGACGCGTCCAAGCGTTTGATGACCATCATCGGTCGCGCAGGGATCGGAAAGACCGCCACGATTTGCCGTTTATTGAAGGATTTGGAAAGGGGCGTGCTTCCCGACGATCTTGGCGAAATGCAGGTGGACGGGATTGTATATTTGAGCGAGGTAGGCAGTCACAAAGTCAGTTTTGCAAACATTTTTTACGATCTGTGCAAGCTACTCCCCGCAGATGATTTCAATAAACTTGATTCAATTTACAAAAATCCTCAGGGCAGCACGGAAAGCAAGATGCTCGCCCTGCTCGATCATTTCCAGGGCAAGCCTGTCATACTATTGCTTGATAATTTCGAGCCGCTTGTCAATGAAGAGTTAAAGAATCTCCCTATTCGGGATGGTGAATTGGACGAAGCTCTACGCGCCTTGTTGAACGGACCGCATACAGAAGTCAAAGCCATCATCACAACACGCATGCCTCCGGAAGCCTTGAATTCGATCCAACCCGGGCGCCAGCGTGTCCATCATTTGGAAAAGGGATTGGAACCGGAAGATGCAGTCGAAATGCTGAGGAAAATGGACAAGGACGGCATTCTTGGCTTGAAGAATGCGGACAAAGATCTGCTTATGCGTGCCCACGACCACACGCGCGGGTTTCCAAAAGCCTTGGAAGCGTTATTTCAAATCCTTTCCTCCGACCGTTATACGATGCTCGATGAACTGCTCGCCATGCCGCTGCCCGAGAACGTAGTGGATGCGCTGGTGGGCGAAGCCTTCAACCGTTTGGACACGAACGCGCAAAAGGTGATGCAGGCGTTGGCGGTCTATAACCGTCCCGTGACTCCCGCCGCCGTGGACTACCTGCTCGCGCCGCACATCCCCGCCATGGACAGCGCGCCGATTTTGCAGCGGCTGGCGAATATGCACTTCGCTCGCAAGGAAAGCGGACGGTTTTATTTACATCCTGTTGATAGGGAGTTTGCGTTTGGGTTGATTCCTGTGGAAGATTTAACCACGAAGGACACGAAGGTCACAAAGGAAAAAACAAAGAAATCAACCGCTAAGACCGCAAAGCCCGCGAAGGAAGATTTTGAACTTATTTTTGAATCTTTGCTTTCTTCGCGCACTTCGCGGTTCAATGCTTTTACCCAACACGATTTGACCACCCGCGCCGCCGACTACTTTGCCCAAGCCCGCAAGCCCCGCGCGGAATGGAAAAAACTGGAAGACCTTTCCGCGCAACTGGCGGAATTTGACCTGCGCTGCGCCGCTGGTGATTATGATACAGCGGCAAGTGTGCTAAAAGATTTCGATTTTGATTGTCTGCTACTTTGGGGGCATTATCGCTTGATGATAAGTCTTCACGAAATGGTGAAAGGAAACATTTCTGACAAGTACCTAAAAGGGTATAACTTGACAAGTCTTGGAAATGCTTCGATAAGTATTGGAAATTCCCGCGAAGCGATTAAGTATATTGAACAGGCACTTGAAATAGACAGAGAAATTCAAGATAAACAGGGCGAAGGCGTAGATCTCAACAGGCTGGGGAGTGCGTATTTGGCTTTAGAAGATGCGCGTAAAGCGATTGACTTTTACGAACAATCTTTGGTCATCGCCCGTGAAATCGGGGATAAAAAAGCAGAAGCAACGGGCTTGTTGAGTATCGGGCTGGTTTATTTAGCAGAGGGAATAGATGACACAAGAACATTACAATTATTCCAACAATCACTTGCTATATTCGAGCAAATAGAATACATGCGAGGCAAAGCACAAAGTTTTTTGTTTTTAGGAATGCTTGCGTATGTTCAAAATCGTGATAATGATGCAAAAGATTTTTATCAACAAGCACAAGAAATAGCAATGAATATAGGAGCAAAATCCTTGCTCGCGACAATAAAGTTTCTTTGTTCGCCCCTTGATGGTGTTATGCTCGGAAAAGAAGAAGCCTTGCATTTAATGAGCGAAGCCAAAGAAACTTTTGCCGAATTGGGGATGAATGTATTTGATGAACAACAAACTGAGAAATTAATGCAGATGTTTACTAATGGACAATTTCCTGAATAGCAATAGCACACATCTGTACGCCACCATCGAAGCCGCGCTGGGATATGATGTGCCAAAAAACAATCACAATGCCAGCGCCCTGCACGGAATCATCGTCTTGCGGCAGGGAGATGAGGTCACGGCACGGGGAGCCTTCGTCCGCGCGATAGGGCAGGCGGATGAGATCCTGTCCAAGACGGCGGAGTATTACTCCGCGCTGGATGCGAAGGGGTTGGCGTTATGTGGGTTGGCAGTTGTCGGTGGACGGTTGACGGCAGACGGTGAAGGACTGACAACCGTCAACAATCAACCGCCAACAATATATCGTCAACAAGCGATTGAGACATTCCGAAAAGCGCGGAAGATTGCGCCACATGCGGGGATTGTGAAATCCGTGTTGCGGTTGTTCGATGAATTGGTCAAGTGCGATAAAGAGGGTGTTTTAAAAGATGTGAGGAAGGCAGCGGAAGGAAAGTAACCCCCACCCGCCGAAGGTCCCCCAAATACGACATTTATATATCACCGAATTAGGGAGAGTTTTTATTGTCGTATTTGGGGGAGGTGTCACGGAGTGACGGAGGGGGCTCTCCCGCGAAGCGAATTCAACACCTTCGTCACCAGCATCCCGCCGGGGACGGCAAGGATGAAAGTCAAGACCGCAGAGATGATCAAACCGATCACGGCGCAGATCCCGATCCAGATAAACGCATAGGCGATGGGATCCTTTTCCACCACCTCCCCGTTCGAGTCTTCGCAGTGCAGTTCATATGCCGTGGAGGGGCGGGTATTGCCGTATTCATCGGTCGTGGTGGTTTGATACGAATAACTTCGGGGAGCGGTCCCTTCGGGGCAAAGGAAGGCGCCCACATTGACGATCACAAAATCGGTGGACGAGGTGACCCCTCCCACTGCGAACGCCACCGGCATGATGCAGCTGCCGATGATCGTGATCAACAGGAACCAGATCAAACATCCTGAAACAGCCGTTGTGGTTTTGTTGTTCATTTCCAAATTCTCCGCTTTCGGTTTTCTCCAAACTATACCCCCGCTGCTCACAAAAACAATAACCCATTTCTCCCGATGTGTACTATAATCAAGTTGTCTGACAAATTTCAGGAGGCTCTCCCATGACAACCATCGACCTCACAATCCACAAAGACCGCCGCGCCCGCGCCGTTCAACGCGCAAAAGAGCGCAATATCATCATTCCCACCTACGCCCAGATGAAAGACCCTTCGAAGATCCCCGCAAAGATCAAGGATGAATTGAAGGGAATCGGACTCTGGGACATCCACCCGAGGAATCTCTTCCGCATCAACTGGCACAACCAACCCACCGCTTCCGGCGGGACCTATGGCGGAGTCAACTTTCTCGAACTTCCCTCTTCGCTGACGGGGGTCAAAGCCCGCATCATCGTCATCGTCGGCAAATGGTTCCCCACCGGCGCGCATAAGGTCGGCGCCGCGTTCTCTTGCCTGGTGCCGCGCCTGGTCACCGGTCAATTCGACCCGACCACGCAAAAAGCCGTCTGGCCCTCCACCGGCAATTACTGCCGCGGCGGCGCATATGATTCCGCATTGCTTGCCTGCGAATCGATCGCGATCCTGCCCGAAGGCATGTCGAAGGAACGCTTCGAATGGCTTTCAAAGGTTGCAGGCGAGACCATCAAAACCCCCGGTTCCGAATCGAACGTCAAGGAAATTTTCGACAAATGCTGGGAACTGCGCAAGTCCGGTCAGGATCTGATGATCTTCAACCAGTTCGACGAATTCGGCAACTACCTCTGGCATTACGAAGTCACCGGTCACGCCATGGAGGAAGTGCTTAAAAAAGTGATGGGACCGAAGGATCGCTATCGCGGCATGGCGTCCGCCACAGGCTCGGCAGGGACGATTGCCAGCGGCGATTACATGAAACATCTTTATCCAGACAGCAAGATCGTCGCCAGCGAAGCCCTGCAATGCCCGACCCTCCTGGAAAATGGATTCGGCGCGCATCGCATCGAAGGCATCGGCGACAAGCACGTCCCCTGGATCCATAACACCAAGAACACAGACGTGGTTGTCGCGATCGACGATAACGCTGTCGTGAATATTTCACGCCTCTTCAACGAGGAGAACGGACGCGCCTATCTCGTCGGCAAAGGAGTCCCTGAATCTCTCATCTCCAATCTCGACCTTTTGGGCTTCTCCGGCATCTCGAACGTGCTCTCCTGCATGAAAGCCGCCAAATACTACGAGATGGACGAGAACGATATCATGATCACCGTCCTGACCGACTCGATGGAACTGTACCGCTCCCGCCTGCACGAGATGCACCAGGAGTTCGGCGAATACAGCGAGAAGGATGCCGCCGCCGACTTCGCCCGCTACCTGCACGGGCAGTCCACGGATAACATGCTCGAGCTTCGCTACAACGACCGCCGCCGCGTGCATAACCTCAAGTATTACACCTGGGTCGAACAGCAGGGAAAGACCTACGACGAGATTCAAGCCCAGTGGTATCAGCCCGATTACTGGACGAACGTCCAAAAACAGGCGGATGAGATCGATGAGTTGATCGTCGCGTTCAACAAGGATGTTGGGTTAATATAAAAACAAGACCTCCGAAGTTTGTAAAACCTAGGAGGTCTATCCTAATCCATGTCCCTCTCCCCTTCCTCCCTCGTCCTCGTCTGCCTGCTCCCCACTCCGCGCGATCTGGAAATCGCCCGCCTGCTTGGCTGGTATCGCATTCCATTGCGCAGCGCGCCCAAAGTCGTCAGCGTGGATTATCTCGCGTTCTACCAACCAGGTTCCTTCGGGGAAAGAGGCGGGCAGATCGAATATATTGCCCAGGCTAAGGGACACGAGTTAACCACGAGAGGCGAGTTGCTCAAGGATGAGTCGGATCATCCAAGGGCGAAGGAAGAATATTTCAAGATCCAGTTGGGGGCGCTTGAAAAACTTAAAGAGCCCATCAAGACAGATAAATGGAAGCGGCTGACCTTTCTCTACTCGACCGGCGAATATTTGCTCAACGCCAAAACGCTGAACGATCTGGTCGTGGAGGGAGAGGAGCGAATCCTGTTATGGAAGAGCCTGCGGGAACGCGCTGAAAACGGGCAGTTATACAAGACCGAACTGCCCGAAGCCGACATCCCGCCGGAAGTGCTGGCGGCGCTGCTCGGGATCAAGGATCTGACGGGGGAATACGGATAAAACGTCCCGGGCGGCATTTCCAAAATGTCAGGAAACCGCCCGGGGGC
Source organism: Anaerolineales bacterium (assembly GCA_015075725.1). NCBI lineage: Bacteria > Bacillati > Chloroflexota > Anaerolineae > Anaerolineales > Anaerolineales bacterium. Next base: position 4,357,318 of record JABTTV010000001.1, read on the forward strand.
GTCCTTGCCCGCGGGTGGTAGAAGTGTTACACTTTAATCGATGCCAGCTGATTTAATGATCGTCACCCCGTCTGCCAGCCTCGGCGAATCGATCCGCCGTTCGTTGGAGGATACGAACTTCTACAGGGTGCATGTCGTCAATAATAAAGCTTCCGCCATCGTAAAGGCGAATCAGATCGGCGCGCCCATTGCCATGCTCGATCTCGCGCTCGGCGAAGACTGGGTGCAGGAGATCGGGATCGCTCTGCGGACCGTAAGCGGAAGCATCAACCTGATCCTGCTCTGTGAAGAATCCGGCTCGCCCCCGGCTCTCGATTCGTTGCGCCCATGGATCATGGTCCGCAAACCTTTTCAGATCTCCGACTTTATGAACGCGCTCAGCCAGCCCCAGCCTTCCCCCTCCCCATCGGCTTCGATGTCCTCGACCACGATGCAATATCTGCCTTGGCTCAGCGACCAGAACAAAGCCGCCCAGCACCTCACCCGCCTCACATTGGAATCCTCGGCGCAAGCCGCGTTGATAACCCAGCGGAGCGACCTATGGGCGTACGCGGGCGGTCTTTCGCAAAACGCCGCAAAGGAAGTGGCGCAGACCGTCACCCGCAACTGGGACGGACAAAAGGGATCGGACCTCCTGCGCTTCATCCGACTCGAAAGCACCAAAGCGGAGCACATGCTCTACGCCACCCGCCTCACCTCAGACTCGATACTGGCTCTGGTCTTCGATGCCGAGACTCCCTTCAGCACGATCCGCAAACAGGCGGGCAAACTGCTAAGCGATTTCGGAACCGACCCATCCGAGGCACGGAGCCCTCAAGGCGGAGGCGACGATTATTTGGGTGAAGAAGAGATCGAAATACCGCCCATTTCGAATATCCTTGCGGATGTCCCGGCTCCGAATCCCGAGCCGATAACAACCCGGGAATTCAACCTGCCGCGCAGAAATGAAAACTTCGATCCCAACGAGACCCGCGTCTCCGATCCGCTTTCCGATGCGGCAGTTTTCAGCCGCGAACCTTCACCCGCCGTCACGCGAAAATCGAGCGCGAAAATACAGAAACAGGCCGAGCCGGTGAACAAGGCTCAGACCGCATTCGATGATGTGGAAGTCACCGCGCCGTCCCGATCCAAACCGAGGCCTGCGACCCCCATCGCGCGGTCGCTGCCCGGCGAAACGGATCTGACCCGCGAAAGCCCGACGACCGAAGCGGCGCGAAAACTGACCGCCGAACCGATCACTGCCGGGTTGTATCACCTGACATATGCCTGTTTGCTCATTCCGCGCTTCTCGTCACATTACCTTACCGGCGACCTCTCGGATAACCTGAGTGAATGGCTTCCGAATATCTGCATCGCCTTCGGCTGGCGGCTGGAATATCTTGCCGTGCGCCCCGAATATTTGCAATGGGTCGTGAACGTGCAGCCGAACACTTCCCCCGGTCACCTGATGCGCATCATGCGCCAGCAGACCTCGGAGAAAATTTTCAGCCAGTTCCCGCGCGTCAAAAAGGAAAATCCCTCCGGCGATTTCTGGGCGCCCGGTTATCTCATCATGGGCGGATCGCAACCCCACCCGCCGCAGCTCGTCCGCGATTACATCCGCACCACCCGCCAGCGTCAGGGACTCGACGATATGCCGCCTGCGCGGTAATTTTCTAAAACATAAGTTCTAAATTAGGAAACGCAGAGTATAATTGCTCTGCGTTTTGTTTTATCTCTCAATCCATTTTTTCACCGATCATTGATTAATTGGAAACTGACATGCCTCCCACCCTTTACCTTATCGACGGTCACGCTCTTGCCTATCGAATGTATTTCGCCTTAACCGCTGGCGGCGGGAATGTCTCACGCTGGCTGACCTCCAAGGGCGAGCCGACAGCCGGAATTTACGGCTTTGCGCGCGAGCTGGTGCGAGTGCTGGAGCAGGAAAGACCGGAGTATCTTGCTGTTGCATTCGATGTGGGAAAAACTTTCCGTGATGAGATCTACCCTGAATACAAAGCCACGCGGGAGAAGATGCCCGATGACCTGCGCTCGCAGATCACACGCATCCGTGAGATGGTGGATCTGTTCAATATCCCGCGCCTCGAGATGGACGGCTTCGAAGCTGACGATGTATTAGGCAGCGTCGCAAGAATCGCTGCGGAGAAAGGTTTGGGCGTCAAGATCATCACCGGCGACCGGGATTTATTGCAACTGGTCAATGAAAGGACGTCTGTCTATCTCGCGGGCGACGACCAAACCTACGTCACCGATGCGGATGTGGTCAAGAAACTCGGCGTTCGCCCGAATCAGGTCGTGGATTACAAAGCCATCGTCGGCGATACCTCCGATAACATCCCCGGCGTGAAAGGTGTGGGCGAAAAGACGGCGGTCACCCTGCTCGAGAAGTTTGGCACGCTCGATGCCATCTATGCGAATCTCGCTCAAGTTGAAAAACGCTGGCAGGGAAAATTCGAATCAAGCAAGGACACTGCCTACATGAGCCGCGACCTGGCGCAGATCAAAACGGACTTGAGGATCAAGTTCGATTTCGAACATGCCAAGGTCCAGCCTTTCGACGGGACGAAACTGGAGGATTTTTTCAAGGAGATGGAATTCAAATCGCTGTTGAGCAAGGTCCCGGTCATCAGCGGCACAGCGCCTTCTGCCGACTCCGCCCCATCAGCGAAAACGGGCAAGACCAAAGCCGGGCAGATGTCCATGTTCGCGGAGGAAGCCGCGCCGATCGCGGTCGAGATCAGGCCGTCGAACATCGAAGTCATCATCGTCGACACCACAGACAAGCTGAAAAAACTTGCTCAGGAACTGAATAACGCCAAGGTCATTTCATTCGATACGGAGACAACCGATACCGATGAAATGAAAGCGGACCTGGTCGGCATTTCTCTCGCAGTCAGGGAAGGCCAGGGATATTACATTCCCGTCGGTCACACGGCGGGAAATAACCTTCCGCTCGATAAGGTCATCGACGCCCTCACGCCTGCGATGACCAGGCAAAATACAGGCAAACTTGCACACAACGCCAAATACGATTACATCGTACTGGCACGTCACGGGTTGACCGTTACACCGTTGACTTTCGACACCATGCTTGCGGAATTCATCGTCGATCCATCATCGCGCAATCTGGGCTTGAAGAATCTCTCCGAGTTCAGGCTGGGCAACCAAATGACCCACATCGAAGAATTGATCGGCAAGGGAAAGAAACAGGTCAGCATGGCGGAGATCGCGGTCGAGCCTGTTGCCAATTACGCCGCCGCCGATGCAGAGACCACCTTGCGTCTCATGCCCATCGAAGAAAAAGAGCTCAAGCGTGTGAACGGGCAAAAGATCCTCGACGAGATCGACATGCCGCTCACGCCCGTCCTTGCCAAAATGGAAATGACCGGCGCTTTGATCGACACAAAGTTCTTCGGGCAGATGTCGAATGAACTGGCAAATCGCCTCGGAGAGATCGAAAAGGAAATCTACGCTCACGCCGGAAAAACCTTCAACATCAATTCACCGCAGCAATTGTCGGATGTGCTTTTCAACCATTTGCGCCTCGAACCGCCCGATAAGGGACGCAAGACCTCCACAGGCTTCTTTTCCACCTCAGCCGATGTACTCGACTCCATGCGCGGCCAGCACCAGGTGATGGATTTCATCCTCGAACACCGCGAACTCTCGAAACTCAAATCAACTTATGTGGACGCACTGCCCGCAGCGATCAACCCGAACACAGGGCGAGTCCATACCTCGTACAGCCAGATCGGCGCGGTGACCGGGCGGCTCTCGTCCAACAACCCAAATCTGCAGAACATCCCCATCCGCACTGAAACAGGAAGGCGGGTGCGCAACGGGTTTATAGCCGATAAAGGCAACCTGCTTCTCTCCGTGGATTATTCGCAGATCGAACTGCGGATCGTTGCGCATATGGCGCAGGATGAAGCCATGCTCGCAGCCTTCCGCGCAGGAGAAGACATTCACGCCACAACAGCGGCGGCGGTCTATGACATTCCGCTGGAGAACGTCGGCAAGGATATGCGGCGCCATGCCAAGGCGATCAATTTCGGCTTGATCTACGGTATGTCTGCGTTCGGATTGACCCGCTCCACGGACCTGACCCTCGCCGAGGCGGAGGAGTTCGTCAAAGCCTATTTCAGGAAATTCCCCGGCATTAAAAAATATCTGGATGGAATCCGGCGGCAAGCTACGGAGATCGGCTACGTGGAAACCCTGCTTGGCCGCAGGCGATACTTCCCGGTCTTGCAGACCAGGACAAACGTCCAGATTAAGAACCGCGAGGAAAGGGAGGCGATCAATGCGCCGATTCAAGGCACAGCGGCGGATATCATGAAGATCGCAATGATAAAGATCCCGCCCGCATTGAAGCAATCCGGCTTGAGCGCGAAAATGCTCCTTCAGGTGCATGATGAATTGGTGTTGGAAGTCCCGAAAAACGAGATCTCCGAAACAGCCGATGTCGTCCGCGAGACGATGGCGAACGCCTACCCAATGAGCATCCCATTGGAGACCGAGGCGCGCGCCGGCTTGAATTGGGGCGAGATGACCGTTCTCGATTAATGTTGTTCGGCTGATATAAAGTCAAGGTTATAATTGCATAACCGTAATGAGACATTCAACCCGGTGAAGTAAAATATCCCCATGCCCGGACGAGACGATATTTTTCAGAAATCCATGAACGAGGGACACTCCGCTGCGTGGGATCAGGAGTGGCCTAAAGCCGCGGCGGCGTATCGACGCGCCCTCGAAGAATTTCCCGACAATCCCAAGGCGTTGAACAGCCTCGGGCAGGCATTGCATCAACTCAACCAGGTGGATGAGGCGCTGCAGATCTATTTGCGCGCAGTAAAGGTTTCACCCGACGATCCTGTGCCGATGGAAAAAGTGGCGCAACTTTCAGAACGCGTCGGCGATCTGAAGACCGCCATGGAAGCCGCCATCCGTGCGGGCGATCTATTTCTAAAACAACGCGATCCGGAAAAAGCGCTGCAAAACTGGGTGCATGTGACAAGCATCAACCCCGAACACGCCATCGCGCATTCGCGCCTGGCGCAGGTACATGAGAAACTCGGTCACAACCAGCAGGCGGCGATGGAGTATCTTGCCATTGCCAGCGTCCTCCAGCGCGCGGGCAACGCGGAAAAAACGCAGGAAATGGTGAACAAGGCGCAATCCCTCGTGCCGAACAGCGCCGAAGTCAAACAGGCGCAAACCCTGCTCAGAACCGGACAATTATTGCCCAAACCGATTCGCGCCAAAGGCGGGACGGGACCGATCCGCATGGCTCAGGTCAAGCAATTGGAGACAGTTCCCCGCAGCAAAGCCGCCTCCGGCCTGGACCCGGTCATGGAGGCGCGCCAAAAGGCTTTGACCCAACTGGCAGAGTTACTCTTCGATTTCTCCGATGAAAGCAGTCCCGCCGCCCAGGATCGCAAGGGGATCTCCGCCATCATGCGCGGGACCGGCTCCCTCTCGGCTCAGTCTGAACAGATCAAAGTGGTCCTTCATCTTGGTCAAGCCATTGATGCTCAATCGAAGGGCAACGACTCGCTTGCGGCGGAGGAAATGGAAGCCGCGCTCAACGCCGGGTTCAGCAGTTCCGCGCTGTACTTCAATCTCGGTTATTTACGCTTCAAAGTGGAGCGGTTCGAAAGCGCCCAGCGCGTCCTTCAAAACTCCGTCAAACACGAGGATTATGGCCTTGCATCCCGGCTGTTGATCGGGGATATTATTTCAAGAAAAGGCGCATTCCGCGAGGCAGCGACCGAATACCTCGAAGCCTTGAAATTTGCCGATGCCATGACCGCTCCCCCGGAACAGGCCGACGACATCCGCCAGCAATACGAACCGCTGATCGAGTCCTACCAAAGTCAGACAGACGAAGCCACGCTCCGCAAAGTCTGCACAAATGTCAAGGACCTTCTGCTACGGGACGACTGGCGCGAACAGCTGTATAAGGTCCGCGAACAAATGCCCAAACCGGATGGCAGCCTCCCGGCACCGCTGGCGGATATGATCCTCCAGGCGCAATCCAGTTCGGTGCTTGAATCGATGAACCGGATCAACCAGCTGGCGCGCATGGGCAGTCTGCGTTCCGCCATGGGCGAAGCTTATGATGCGCTCCAGAGCGCTCCCACCTACCTGCCTCTTCATATCCTCATGGGCGACCTGCTTGTCCAGCAGGGACAAACAACCGATGCGATCAACAAGTTCAGCGTGGTGGCGCATGCCTACAGCGTTCGCGGCGAGGTCCTGCAAGCCACAAAACTGTTCCGCCGCATCATCCAGATCTCGCCAATGGATATGGGTGCGCGCAGCAGACTGATCGAACAACTTGTGGCGCGCGGCCAGGTGGACGATGCCATTCAGGAACATCTTGAACTCGCCGCCATTTACTACCGCCTCGCTGAACTCGATATGGCGCGCAAGACATATACGAACGCATTACGCCTCGTTCAGCAGGGCAGCGCCAGCCGTGATTGGAATATCCACATCCTTCAACGCATGGCGGACATCGATATGCAGAGACTGGACTGGAAGCAGGCTTTGCGTGTTTTCGAGCAGATCCGTACATTGACCCCCGATGATGATGCGGTCCGCAGGCAATTGATCGAGTTGAACACCCGCATGGGTCAGCAAGAGCGCGCTTTGAGCGAGCTCGAGGGATACATAACCCATCTTGAAAACCAGAACAAGAAGGACCTTGCGCTTTCCTTCATGGAGGAACTTGTCCGCGAACATGACGACCAGAGTGTGTATAAACGCACATTGGCGGCATTACTGCATCGCATGGGACGCACGAATGAAGCGGTTCCCATCCTCGACCAATTGGGCGATGTCCTGATCGAAAAGGGAGACAAGCCGGGTGCCATGGATGTGATCAGCCAGATCGTGTTGATGAATCCACCGAACGTGGAAGATTACCGCGCGCTTCTGAACCAGTTAAGAAACGGATAAGACCGACGCATAAAAAACAATGTGGATGCGTCGTCAGCGAACGCATACCGCAGGGTCGATGAACCCGCAAGGCAACATCGGCTATGCGGTTTTTTTATTCTCGTGACATCCTGTCATAACAATTGTGACAAATGTTCCGGCAGGCGGTAATACCGAAGATGTATAATCCCAACAACTTAATTTCGGAGAACTCATATGCCAAAAACCCAAAATCCCGCTGTGATGAAATGGTTGTTCATCTTCACTATTGTCGTGGCGTTCCTTGTTGTTTTCGGGGGGCTCGTCCGCCTCACCCGGTCCGGGTTATCCATCGTGGAATGGAACCCCATCAGCGGGGTGATCCCGCCCATCGGTCAGCAGGCCTGGGAGCAGGAGTTCGCCAAATATCAATCGACGCCCGAATACATCAAGATCAACAAAGGCATGACACTGGGAGAATATCAATTCATCTTCTACATGGAATGGATCCATCGCATCGTTGCCCGTCTTGCAGGTCTGTTCTATGCGATCCCTGTCTTTTACTTCCTCTTTAAGAAGACCATCCCGTTCAAGGAATTCGGCGTTTACTTCGTGATGGGCCTGCTTTTCATTGGGCAGGCATTCATGGGCTGGTACATGGTCGCCAGCGGGCTGGTCGACCGGCCCTCTGTCAGCCATTTTCGTTTGACCACCCACCTGCTCTTCGCGCTGGCTTTGTTCAGCCTCGCCTTATGGACGGCACTTGGTCATAAATACGGGTTCCTCGATCCCTCAAAGAAAGCGAAATGGTCGTTCGCCTCCAAGTTTGCGCTATTCTCAACGGTAGTATTACTGATTCAGATCGCCTACGGCGGTATGACGGCAGGTCTCAAAGCAGGTCACGTTTCAGACACCTGGCCTCTTATGTTCGGGAAATGGATCCCTCCCAACCTTTTCAATTCATGGATAGATCTTCTCGAGACGCCACAGACCATCGTCTTCATCCATCGCTGGTTTGCGTGGCTGGGATTGCTTCTCGTGCCATACGCCTACTATCTGGTGAAGAAACAAAATTTCCCCGCCGATATTCAAAAAGGACTCCTTTGGCTGATCGGCGTGGTGGCTTTGCAGATCACATTGGGCGTGTTGACCATACTTTCCTATGTTAATATCGTGATCGCATTGCTTCACCAAGCCAATGCAATCCTTCTCTTTGGTCTGGCGATATACTTCATCCATCGCTTCCGCACCTTGGATGAGGCAATGACAACCAAGTGAAATGTAAGAGGACCCTGATGGATTTGAATCCCTCAGGGTCTTTTTTTCGTCCATTGCGCAAGCCCGACCGTGCCGAGCGCAAGTCCAAGCGTGGAAGAAGCCGACGAAATGAAGATCAATGGAAAGGTCGGCTCGAGCATTTTTATGACCATCATAAAGGGGAGGATCACGCCCGAGAATAACAGGATCACGCCCAATCCAAGCTGGAAGCGGGAATTCGTCTTCATGGCTGATACAACCAACATGCAACGAGATGCCCGGGTTCTGGTTCAAAGTCAATCGGCTCCTTTTCGTCGCACAAACCGACCATCGCCCGGGAGCACCTTGGATGAAAGCGGCAGCCTTTCGGCGGGTTGACCAAACTCGGCGGCTCACCGGGCGGGACCTCTTTGAACGATTCAGCGTTCGCGGCATCAGGGTCGGAAGTGGCTGCGAGCAAGGCATGCGTATACGGATGAAGCGGATTTTGAAGCAGACGACGCGTGTCAGCCTTTTCGATCAGGTTGCCCGCATACATTACGAAGATCCGTTGGGAAAAATATTTCACGGTCGAGAGATCGTGCGTGATGTAGATCACAGAAAGACCATGGGACTCTTGCAGGGCGCGCATGAGCTTGAGGATTTCCACGCGGACCGAGGCGTCGAGCATGGAGACCGGCTCGTCAGCGACGATCAACTTCGGTTCACGCAGCATGGCACGCGCGATCACGATGCGTTGCTGCTGCCCGCCGCTCAACATGTGCGGGAACTTGTGCAGGAAATCCTCGATCGGATGCAGTTTCACCTCTGTCATCACTTTTCGGATTCGAGAGAGACGTTCCGTCTTATCCGTCATCCCGCTGATGATCAAAGGTTCCTCCAATATCTTTTGCACGTTCATGAACGGGGGCAGGGCGCCGTACGGATCCTGCTGAACATACCCGATCTTGAACCGATAATCTCTCAATCCATCCCCTTTCAACTCGGTGAGATCATCGCCGTCGAAAATGACCCGGCCGCTCGTGGGAATGTTCAAGCCGAGTATGGTCTTCATCAGTGACGATTTTCCGCAGCCCGACTCACCGACAACTGCCACTGTTTCCCCTTCCGCCAAGTCAAAGCTGACGTTATCCACGGCCTTGACGTGCCCCACCACACTGAACCCAAAGCGGCGCAATTCATACCACACATGCAAGTCTTGGATCGAAAGCAGGGTTTCCACGGGGTCTTGAATTTTCATCGCCATTCGTTTTGCCTCTTGTAGCTCAGTAATCATGATCCTTGCTCCGAATCCGTCTGTGTATCAGGGAATCGTCGCTGCCCGGGAGCGCAACCGAAACCCGCCAGCAATCCCATCGGGGTTTTCATTGACGAAGCCAGCATTTAACTTTACGCTTTCCCATTTGAATGATAGGCGGCTCTTCATCGCACTTCTCGAAACGGAACGGACAGCGCGCCGCAAAGCGGCATCCCTTCGGCGGGTTGATGAGACTCGGCGGCTGCCCGGTGATGAACATCGGGTCAGATTCACTGCGCAGACGCGGAACGCTTGCCATGAGCATCTGGGAATACGGGTGAAGCGGCGCTGGAAAAAATTCCCTTGCCTCTCCCGTTTCCACAACCTGACCGGCGTACATGATTGCGACCTCATCGGCAAGTTCGCTTGAAGTGGCAATGTCATGCGTAATAAGGATGAACGACGTGCCAAGTTCATGCTTGATGCGCTTGAGCACGTTCATGATGTTCGCCTGGGTGAGCAGGTCCAAAGCCGAGGTCGGCTCATCGAGGATGATGAGATTCGGCGAAGTGACCAGCGCCATTGCCAATGCCACGCGCTGACGCATCCCGCCGCTGAGTTCGAACGGGTAACGATTGATGAAGTCGGCGGGCACACCGACGTGCTGGAACATCTTCTTTACGATGCCCAACGCCTCAGCCTTCCCCACCCCGAGATGAAGCATAGCGGGTTCCGAGACCTGATCCCCGACAGTCAAAACAGGATTGAGGGAATTCATCGCGGCTTGCGGCACAAGCGACATTCCCACCCATCGCACGCTCTGTCGGTACTCTTCATCGGTGAAGGCCATGATGTCCTTTCCCTTCAAAAAGAGTTTTCCATCGTAGGACGCGACATTGCGCGGGAGAAGTCGCAGCATCGCTTTGGAAAGCGAGGTCTTTCCGCAGCCCGATTCGCCAAGGATGACCACTGCGCGGTGAAAGTCAAGTTCCAGGTCCACGCCGTCCACCGCCTGCACGATCCCGGTCTGGGTACGGAAGTGTAGTTTGAGATTTTTTACTTCAAGAAGTTGTGACGCACCATTCATTCGAATCATCCAGGGATCAGGCATCCCGTAGTCGCGGGTTGAAAATGCGGTCGAGCACAAAGCCGAGAAATGCAAAGGCAAGGCCGGTAATGACGAGTAAAACTGCGGGCTCCAACACCCAGTAGTAATACCCCTTGTACAATGCCCCGTTCGCCTGCGCATCCTGGATGATCTTGCCCCAGGTCGGCAGGACAGGGTCGCCGAGACCTATGACTGCAAGCGAAGCTTCGAGAAACACAAAAGCGGGCACTGCCTGGACGAGACTGGGAATTAGCAGGGGAATCATGCGCGGGATGAGATATGTGAAAATGATCCTTCCATTCCCTGCGCCATACGCCTTCGCCGCCTCGATGTACATGGACTCCTTGACCTGCAAGAACACGGCACGGTAGGCAAGGATGGCTCCGGTAAAGATGCTCAAAATAATCGTCGCGCCCAGGATGACCCAGATGCTTCGGGAATAGAAAGTGCCGATCATGATCATCAGGGCGAAAAAGGGAAGCACAAGATTCACCTCAGTGATGCGCTGGATCAACTGGTCGATCCACGTTCCATACCAGGTGCCGATGGCGGCTATGGTCATGGTTAGGACAGAAGTTCCGATCGCAGCCATAAGTCCAAATGCCAGAGCGACGGGCGCGCCCCAAAGAAGTGGAAGTGTCAGATCGCGGCGGGCATGATCTGTACCAGCCAGACCAAACACCTGTCCATGCACGACAAACTCCACATCGAGGTTCGAGTCGGGTTCGAATGTTGTTCCAGTGATGACCAGTTGATACTGCCCTTTCATGACTTTGCCGGTTTCCGGGTCGGAGAACAAGGCAGGGATGGTCTCCTCTGCCCGAAGTTTGAGAGCCAGTTTCTCATCCTGGGAGAAGCGATATGTGAATTTCTCTCCCACAGCGAAATTCGAAATACGCATCGTCCTTCCATCCGGTGTGATCCACTCAATGGAGAGAAATGGCTGCTTTTTGGCGTATGCCGAATCAACGTACAAGAGCATTTCCTGCGGATAAACGTCATACGCGAAATCGAACGTGTGCGTCATTGTGTAAGTTGTGATGTCGTCGCCGCCCGGCGTCGCAGTTTTTTCAATACCACCGTCCACAGTGCTCACGGCAAATGATTCGGAAAATTTCCGGCTGGAAAACAGGTTGAACCAGGTTGGAGGCGCGAATTTCGGATTGCGATACCAGACCTCCTCGCCTCCACGCCACAAGCGGATCGCTTCAGCGTACGGAATGGCGATCACCGTGTAGATCGAGACGACCACTAAAAGGGCGATCACGAAGATGCCAGCCATGGCGGAAGGGTATTGAAGCAATTTCCTGAAAGAGGAACCGATCATGTTCATCATCAATTACCGATCCTCACGCGCGGATCGACCGCCGCGTAAACAAAATCGAGCAGAAAAACCGTGAGGGCGAGCATGTAAGCATAGATGATCGTCGAACCCACGATAATGGGTGTGTCGTACAAGCCTATCGCCTGGAACAGGGTTCGTCCGAGACCGGGCCACAAGAAGACGGTTTCTGTAAACAATGCACCCGTCCACAAACTGATGATGAGAAGGGAAAAATTGGTGATGATATTCGGCAGGGTAGGCCGCAGGATATAACGACGCTCTATATCCCTTGCCTGCAAACCCTTGGCGCGCGCCATGTCCACATAATCTTCGCTGGAATAGATGAGGAAGAAGGTGCGATAGTTGTACACGCTCAAGAAGAATGAACTGATGACGAGCGCCCCGCCCGGCAGAAGAAGATGTTTCAAGACGCTCATAGCGTAATCGAAGGTGTTGGCAGGGGGTGGAGAATCGACCATTCCGCCAAATGGGAGAACCTTAAAACCTGCCGCAAAGATCAGTATCAAAAAGATTCCATAAAACCAGGGGGGAACAGCCGATGTGGGCGAGAAAGCAATGACAAGTTTGTCCCAAAAACTTCCGTAGTTGCGGGAAAGGTTGAGAGCGAAGAATATGCTCGAAAAGAATAAAAATAATTGCGATGTGCCCATCAATAGAAGCGTGGCAGGCAGGCGCTCGAGCAGAATGAGGCGCACCTGTTTCGAGCCGCTGTCGCTTGTGATGTTGATCGCCCGCCCAAGATCGAGTTTTAATGCGTTGACAAGATGACGGGCGTTGCGTATCGCAATGGGCGTATCCAATCCGCGCCGTTTTTCTTCAAGCGCCACCTGGTCATCGATCAATTTCCTGCGCGCGTCAGGGTCCATGTTCCGATAGGCGGGGTTGTTCGCAACCGATTGCGTGACCGCATCTCGAATCTGACCCTTGATGATGTTATCCACATAACCGCCCATGTTGGCGATCAAGATCGTCAAATACACGCCGATCACGACGGTAATGAACAGGGTCATCAGGCGAACGACAACATATCGCGCCATGCGCGTGAATGTTTTCAGGGCGGCGCCTCCCCAGCTTGTGGACTTTTCAATTGGAATCGGTGAAACAGCCGACATACAACCTCGCTTGAGTTTCAGGGCGGGACTCGCGCCCCGCCCTGATTGAATTGCAAAGGAACTTATTTCACGACCACGAACTCGAAGGAAGTGAAAGCGGGAATCGCAACCGGGATCGGGACGACCGCCACTTCGAGCTTGGCAGAGCCCGTCTCGAGTTTGGATGTGGCATCCGCATCCAGCGCGACCTGGAACAGCCCCTCACCCACAGCTTCCGCGTCGCCGACAGCAAGCACGTCACCCGCACTGCCGTACAGGATGTACTTGACCTGTTTGATATCCTGGTTGGCATAGGCATCGTCCTTGAAGTTGATGGTCACATCAAATGACGCTTCCTGCCCGGCTGTCACCTGACCTGGTCCGTCAAGGACGACTGTTGCGCGCTTTGGATCTTTGAACGAAGACCAGCGGTCGGCAAAGTCCGGGAACTCCGTGTTGTTCTTGAGCACAAGCGATTTCTCGGTGGTAAAGACCTGGTCGAGATAATACGGACCTGTTCCGACCCAGAAATGACCGTGATCGTCGTACCACTTCGACATGTTCTCATACCGCAAAGCGACTTCTTCCGGGGTCAAAAACTGGCTTAGGGTCGCTTCATAGGGAACGAATCCTTCCGACTGCGCCTGGTCGAGATACTTCTTCATAACCTCCAGGCTCGGACCGCCCACCCAACTCATCTGCTCGACCTTCAACGCGTCGGCTTTATCGGATGAGTAGGTCAATTCGCCAGCGGCTTCTGCAAGATTGGAAACAGCCAAGGTCTGCCAGTTGTTTTCGCCGGAGAGTCCGGTTGGAGAACTGGGCCAGAGCGGCGCAACATTCAACTCCGCGTCTGCGGCGTAGGCGTCCGAATAGTATTCGATGGTCAGCGGATCCGTTGAGGTAATGCGCCATCCTTTGAAGGAAGGAAGGTAAGCATCCACGGAGAGAGCCGCAGATTCATCGTAAACAGCGCTCTCAGGCTTGCCGCGGTCGAGGAAGATGGCAAATGTCATCACAAAATCGGCAACAGAGATCGGACTTCCGTCGTGCCATTTGACCGTCTCATACAGGTCAGCCGGGTAAACGACCGTGCTTTTGGTCTTGGCAGTGACGCCATCCGGGAATTTTTCACCGGCGGTTATAAAGGTCTGGGAAGTCGCATCCCAATCCACCCAGGCGTCTTCAGGAACCGGGATCTCATCCACTTCCTGAACGTCCATCCAGCCAAGATTGTTGTCGGTAATGGGTAAACCGGTTTGATATTCCAATGACGCACTCTCGAAGCGATGAGGCCAGGCAAGCCCCGTATACGGGTCGCCCATTGCGCCGGAGGAATAACTCCCGCCGCTCGTTGTGCCCATGCTGGTGGCGCGCATGATATTGGAGTCCCAGACCCAGTTGCTACCGGCGATTGTGTTCCAGGGTTGGGTGAAGAGGTCATTCGTGCCAACATTCATCGTGCCGCCCTCTTGATCCACAAATCGAAGGTTGTAGTTGCCGAGGAATGCCGCTTCGTATCCCGCGCCCAGATCATAGGTTACCGAGACATTCGTGTTGTACGGAGCATATACGAGCTGATCCACCACCCATACGAACAGGGAATCTTCCAGCGCGAGTTCGAGCGCGCGCGCCATCATCTCATCCCGTTCTTCCTTGGTGTTGAAATTACCCTGGGCAAGGTCGTCGCCGAGATCCTGGAGTTCCGGGTCAGCCACATTGGAGATAAAAGGCTCGCTCGCTTGCACGCTGGTGGGCAGGTAATACTGCTGGATGTTGCCGCGCTCATCGCGGGTCAAACCGGAAGGAAGATAACCGGCGGTGTACAAATTCCATTGACCCTCTGAAGCGACAGAGCCAAGCCAGATCGGGAAAGCCTCAGAGGATGTCTTGTACTGGCGGTCTACCGTAAAACCGACTTCCTCCAATTGGTTCGACACATAATCACCCATCGGTTGACGTGTACCGTCGCCGTCGGAACGGATGAGGAAGATCAAGGTTACGGGCTCTCCGTTGAACTGCCACTTGCCATCATCGCCGAGGGCAGCGCCCATGGCTTCCATTTCTGCCGCGATCTGCGTGCGGGCTTTTTCGAGATCATACGCATACTTTGTCTCGAGGGCGCGAGCCGTCTCCACCAGGTTGGTGTATTCCACCAACTGCGTAGTGATCGGCAGGAGTTTGGGAAGTGAGCCGCCTCCATAAATTTCCTGGTTGACGTAATTGCGGTCGATCAACCAGTTCATCGCTTCGCGGATCTTGCTGTTCGAGAAGGGATTCAGGCGGGTGGCATCGTCGAAGACGGCCGGATTGAGACTCATGCCGTAATTCCCGCCGTAGGACTGGGTGTAATTCAATCCGGCATCCTTGATCTCTTGAAGGGAATTCGACGACAAGTTAAAGGAATAAAAATCGATCGCGCCAGCCTGCAATTGTGAGACGGCCGAATCAGATGAAACGACCGAAAATACGATCTCATCCAGCCAGCCACCCTGGCGTTCGGTGGTAGGAACTTCTTCCGTGGGTTCCGCCGCGGGTGCATCGGTTGCTGCGGGTTCGCCTGTAGTGGCAGGTTCCTGCGGCATCTCCGTTGCGGGTGCACAGGCAGCCAGCAACAAGCCGAGGATGACGAGCAGGCTGAGGGCTTTAAAAGCGTTTTTTACTTTCATTCTCTTATACTCCTTATTGGATTTTGAAAACGGTCGTTCGGAATGTTTCGATAGGTCAGCACGCACCTCCTTGCTTCGGTTGGACAGGAGGCGGAAGCCGGTCATCGACCCGCGTTCCGCCTCCTTCTCGACTGCGGTTTTTTCTTCTTGGAGGAAAACCTTCCGCATGCATCCATCTTACAGAACGATGATGGAAATGTCATGCATCTATGCAATCGTATTCGCCCCTGAATTCGGATGGGTCTGTTTCAACCTCGCGGGGAATCAAATCCAACCAAATCATCAGCGAAAAACCACCCCGGGGAAGGGGGCATCAGACCTCCCGGAGTGGGAGCCGACAACGATTGGCCGCAAATAAATTGCTTATAATAATGGTGATATGAAAAAGTTCCGGATTCTCTGGTTTGTTATTCCCCTTCTGCTTGTGTTGCAGGCCTGCGGGACGGTCATCCCTGCGCCAACGCAGGAGGCTGAAGCCACCGCCTCTATTCCGGACCCGGTTCCTGATCCTGATCCAGAGGATACGTTCATTCCTTACGGGAAGAATATCCGCTTCGATCAGATCAGCCTCGAGGAGGGACTCTCTCAAAGTGTGGTCAATGTGATCATGCAAGACCGCAAGGGGTTCCTATGGATCGGCACCGATGACGGATTGAACCGCTACGACGGTTATTCGTTTACCGTTTTCAAACCTGATACGAACAATCCAGCCAGCCTGAACGACCGTTCCATCTCTGCCCTGGTGGAGGATCAACGGGGATATTTATGGATCGGAACGCGCCAGGGCGGATTAAATCGCTACGATCCCGTCAGCGGGAAGTTCGAGTACTATCTCCATGAAGACTCCGATGACGGAACCATCGCCAGTGATTCCATTCATAGCCTGTGTCTCGATGAGACCGGTTTGTGGATCGGCACGGATAACGGCCTAGATTTTCTGGAATTCGAAACCGGGGAGTTAACCCATTTCCATGTCTCCGAAGACACTCCGCCAGATGACCGCAGTCTGAGCAGCAACAACATCCGTGTGCTCTACAAAGACTCGAAGGGCTTGCTCTGGATCGGCACCGGCACAAGCGGCTTGAACGTGTATGACCCGCAAAACGGCACCTTCAAAGTATATAGTCACAACAGGAACGATTCCCAGACCATCAGCAGTAACAGGATTCTGAGCATAACCGAGGGGCGCGATGGCAGCATTTGGATCGGCACAGCGAACGGTTTGAATCAATTCAATCCATCTCGAAACGCGTTCAGGCGTTTCGAGAACTCGCGGTACAAGGAATTCAGTCTGGCAGGGAATATCGTCTACTCCCTGCACATTGACCAAACAGGTGGTTTATGGATCGGCACAAACAAGGGACTCGACCGTTTCGACCAGAATGGCAGCAAATTCATTCATCACCAAAGCCAGCCCGGGATTTCGAACAGCCTGAGCAATAATCAGGTTTTATCGATCTACGAGGATAGGAGCGGAGTGTTATGGATCGGGACCTTTGGCGGCGGATTGAACAAATACAACCGCCAACAGGACCGGTTTGCATATTTTCGACACAATCCCAACGACGATAACAGCCTTAACAGCAACTTTATCCTTGCCATTCTCGCAGAAGAAAAGGACAGGGTCTGGATCGGCACGTTGGATAATGGCTTGAATCGCTTCGAGCCTGCCACGGAAAAATTCACCCACTTCGTCAGCAACCCGGGTATCCCCGCGTCGTTAAGCGATAATTCGATCAATGCACTCTACATGGATTCAAGCGGGACCCTTTGGGTCGGGACAGGCGTTGCGCTAGACCAGTTCGACCCGGTCACAAGCAGATTTACCCATTATCAGCCCGAACCGACCAGCGAGTCTGAAAGCGCAAACATCTCCGTCTCCGCAATTTTTGAAGACTCGAGCAAACAACTTTGGGTGGGAACGAACCTGGGCTTGATGCTCTTCAACCGCAATACACATACCTTTACGGAATTCATCCTCGGCGAGGGCGGATCCGAAAACACCGCCCCATTTAACATTACATACCTCATCGAGGATGGGAACCGAAATCTCTGGGTGGGAACCTTCGACGACGGATTAAAACGCATCGACCTGGACGAGGGGATCGTCACTCACTTCCGAAGCGATCCCAACAATCGGAACTCCCTGAGCAATAACGCCATCCTTTGTCTTTACAAGGATGCAGGCGGCGCATTATGGATCGGCACTCATGGCGGAGGGCTTAACCGTCTGGACATCGCCAGTGAGACATTTACGCATTTCACAGAGAACGAAGGGCTGCCCAACAATGTGATCTACGGCATTCTGGAGGACGATTCAGGAAACCTCTGGCTCAGCACCAATTTCGGGCTATCGAGATTCGACTCGCGCTCACTGACCTTCCGCAACTTCACCGCGTCCGACGGTTTGCAAAGCAACGAGTTCAACCAGGACGCGTTTGCAAGGGACAGCGAGGGAAAGATGTATTTCGGCGGGATCAATGGGTTGAACGTTTTCCAGCCGCGTGAGATCAAGGACAATCCCTACCAGCCGAACGTCGCTCTCACCGCCGTCACAGTCGACGGCGAACCGTTTGCCGGAGAGCAAACGCCAGAATACATGGAGCGCATCGTCCTGCAATGGCCGCGCGACTCCTTCGAATTCGAGTTTGCCGCTTTCGCATTCGAACAACCGGGTAAGAATAAATACTCCTACATGCTCGAAGGGTTCGACCCCAACTGGATCGAGATCGGCGGTCAACGCAACGGCCGGTATACAAACCTTCCCGGCGGAACATACACCCTGAGACTGCGCGGAACGAACAGCGACGGCACCTGGAGCGAGATAGAAAAGCCCATCGAGGTGGTCGTTGTGCCGCCGTTCTGGGAGACGTGGTGGTTCGGCGGATTGTTAATCATGGCATTCGGAGCAATGGTGGCGGGCGGACTTCGCTGGCGGGTGAAGCGGGTGGAGAGCCGCAACCGGGAATTGGAGCGCCTGGTAAGACTCCGCACCGCCGACCTTGAAAAACGCAACAGCGAGATCGAAGCGCTTTATCTTGCCGATGAAAAAATCATCCGCAGCGTGACGCTGAACCACATCTTTCAAACTCTGGTGAACGTTTCCGTCTCCATGCTTCAGGCGGACCGAAGCGTGGTCTTTACATGGAATGAAGCCAGGCACAAGGTCGTGCCGCGCGTCAGTCAGGGTTTTCAACCGGAATCTCTCGATGCGTTGGTCTTCGATCGGAACGAAGGCATGATAGGACAGGCAATGAACACGGGCGATGCAGTGGTCATCGCGGATATCGATCCCGCAAACCTTCGGGAGGATATTCGTGCGGTTGTCGAGCGGGAAGGGATCCAATCTTTTGCGCATTTCCCGATCATTGTGGACGAGCGGGTCGTTGCCATTTTCAATGTGGCCTACACCCGCCCCAACGCCCTGACCAAAGACTCCATCCGCCTGTTCACAGCGCTGGTGAACCGGGCTTCGATGGCAATCGCCAACATGGAGCTATTCGACCAGACCCGCGAATTGGCCGTCATGGAGGAACGGAATCGCCTCGCCCGTGACCTACATGATAGCGCCAAACAGAAAGCCTTTGCCGCTCTTGCGCAGTTGGGTACGATCAATGTCATGGCAAAAGCCACCCCACTTGGCACCTCTCCTCACTTGAACGAGGCGGAAAACCTCGTTTATGAGGTGATCCAGGAATTGAACTTCCTTATTCAGGAAATCTATCCGATCGCCCTGCAGGAAAAGGGCCTGCCTGCTGTCTTGCGGGAATATGTCTTCGAGTGGGAAAACAGAAACGATGCCGTGATCAACCTGACGATTCAGAACGAACGCGAACTTCCGCTCGAGTTGGAGCAGGCAGTATACCGCGTCATCCAGGAAGCGCTTGCGAATGTCTCGCGTCACAGCCGCGCGAAACGGGTGGATCTTTCACTGGTTTATAATAACGACCTGCTTCAGGTCATCATGGCAGACGACGGGTGCGGTTTCGACGTCAACAAGAAGGCAACCGGGCTCGGCTTCCGGTCCATGCGCGAGCGGATCAGCAGCATACGCGGCACATTCCAGGTACAAAGCGCGCCGGGGCAGGGAACCCGAATCTTCATTCAGATTTCACTAAAAGCCACACCGACAGGAGTTTTGAAATGAAACATCATCGTGTGAGTATATTGATCGCAGACGACCACGAAGTGGTGCGAAGCGGGATTCGTTCGTACCTGGAAAAGATATCCGATTTTCAAGTGGTCGGCGAAGCGTCTTCCGGTGAGGAAACGTTGAGCATGGTCTCGGAATTGATCCCTGATATCGTCCTTCTCGACCTGATCATGCCCGGCATGGACGGGATCGAGACCACCCGGCGCATCCGGCAGATCAGCCCGCGCACCAAGGTGGTGGTCTTGACATCCTATCATGAGGATGTGCATATCTTCCCCGCATTAAAGGCGGGCGCGATCTCCTATATTCTCAAAGACATGAAAATGGACAAACTCGTGGAAGTCCTCCATAGAGCTGTGCAGGGTGAAGTGACCTTGCATCCGGTTGTGGCTTCGCGCGTGCTCCAGAATATCCGCGGCGAAAACGGCGAGGAGCAGCCGCTTTTTACCGAGTTGACCGACCGTGAGACCGATGTGTTGAAATTGATCGCAAACGGACTCACGAACAGCCAGATCGCTGAAAAACTCGTCATAAGCGAGAATACGGTCAAAGGGCATGTCAGTAACATATTGAGCAAACTGCATCTCGCCGACCGAACGCAAGCCGCGGTCTATGCCTGGCAGCAGGGTATTGTCAACAGGCAGAGCGCCGCGAAGTAAAAATTTCGCCAGCGTATCCTTAGAGAGTGTTTTATAAATCCTGTTTTGTGCCTTATAACACGTTATTTTTGTCATTTCGACGAGCGATAGCGAGGAGAAATCTTGGATTTGCGCAAATAAGATTTCTCGTGGCGCAAAGTGCCACTCGAAATTACAATTTCCAAACGCTCTCTTACAGATTATTTTGCATTACAGGAAAGTTGATAAACAAAACATAATTAAACCAGAATTTAATTTGGGATGCGGACGACGCAGGTGAACTCGGAAAGGGAATAAAAAATCCGCGTTTTCAGCGTTAATCCGTGTCCCATTTCCTCTTAAAAACGAACTCACCCAAGAAACCTAAATTTCCGGGTGAGTCATGCTTTTCATCAGAAAAACTTTACTGTCCCATTTCCGCAAGGGCGGCCTCGATCTCCTGGGCAAATACATCTATGGATTGAGCACCCTGGATGACCCGCGTTTTTGTCTCTCCGTTCACTTCATAGGTAAGAATGAACGACGGGGTTGCCTGAATGCCCGCCGCGGTAGCGTCTGCCGCATCCTGATCTGCCAACTCATCGTATTTCCCCGAAGACATACAGTCATCGAATAGGGAGCGGTCGAGATCAAGCTCGTCCGCCATGGCTTCCAGGCGCCGCTCGCTATACGCACCGACATTTTCACCGGTCTGGTTCGCAAACAGGATGTCATGCATCTCCCAGAATTTACCCTGATCGGCGGCACAGTAAGAAGCTTCGGCGGCCGCTTTGGATTCGGGTCCGATGAAAGCTCCAACTGATTTATAAACAAAATAAACCGTTCCGTCTGCCACGTATTGATCCATCAGCGAAGGTTCGGTATTTTCATAGAACAGCCTGCAATACGGGCACTGATAGTCGGAATACTCCGTGATGGTAATCGGCGCTTCCGGATCGCCCGCCGCATTGAACTCCGTGTTCGGGCGGCTGACCTCAGGTGCCGGTATTACCGCTTCGATCGGCTTCAAGTTCGGATAGATGATCAAGAAGGCGAGAAATAATGCGCCCAGCGTAATCAAGCCAACTGCCAACAGCCGGGATCGCCTTTCCTTGCGCCTCATCTGATCCTTACGGGCTTGCCGCTTGCTCATTTCTTTGTTGTTCATATCACTCCTGTCGATGATTAATGTTTTGAATATACAACCCTGATCTGCGCCTGGGAAAACGCGCTGTTAAAAGCGAATAATGAGTTGTCGCAGGATTTTCCCACGCCCAAATGATTTTGTCCAGAAATGGGTTAAACCGCTCTTATCTTATTCCTCACGCAAGCGGGCGTCCATCCACATCGTCATGGTCTTGAAGACCTCGGCCTTATCCGGTTCGTTATGGATCTCATGATAATGGTCCTCCCAAAGCACCAGGGTGGCGCGGTCCTTCAAAGAAGAGGCAACATCCATGCTCCCGGATGGGTACGCAAGTTGGTCACTCTTGCCATGCATCAGCAAAAGCGGCAGGGAGAATTCCCCGGCATGAGCCAGCGTCCATGCAATCACAGAAAGCATGACCTTCCCAAAACCAAGCGTGGTCCTATCATGCACAAGAGGGTCGTTGATGTAAGCCTGCACAACCGACGGGTCGCGGGAGAGCATCTTTGGGTCCAGTCCGCTTGGAATGGCGATTTTCGGGAAAAGCGAACCCAGCACTTTTGCCAGCAGTATCTTGCTCGGTTGTTTTTCAAGCGCCGTCCGCAAGCCGGGGCTTGTGACGATCACGCCTTTCATGTCCGGTTTGCGTTTCAAGACAAAATATAACGCCATGATGCCCCCGAGGCTGTGTCCGTAAAGTAATATTGGCTTACCCGGATAACGTAACCGCGCTTCTACCAATATTTGATCAATATCAGTCAAGTATTCTTCGCTGGATGAAATATGTCCGCGCTCGCCGCCGGAACGGCCATGACCTCGCAGGTCAAAGCCGAAGAGAACAAATCCCTCCCTTCCCAGCGCTTCAGCAACATGGGCATACCGCGAAGTATGTTCTCCAAGTCCATGCACGAGCAACACCACAGCACGCGTTGAAACCACCTGTGGTTCCCACACTTGGATGAATAAATCCAGACCGTCGAGGGTTTTCCTGAATGATTCCTGATGTTTCATATCATGCTCCAATGGTGATCATAATTTCGCATTGAGGCGCTCCAATGGACTGCAAATCCGTACGTCAAGATCGCAGTCATGCCCCGCTCCTCATGGAATGAACAAGAACCGGATAATGCTCGCCTGTACGCTTGAACCCCAATTTCTTGTACAACTTCAAAGAGGCGATATTATCCTCCTGCGTATTGACCGATAATCGCCCGGATCCGATCACCCCGGAATTTTGGACAAGGTCGCTCACCAAAGCAGATCCCACTCCCCTGCCCTGCGCATCAGGCCGGACGCCGAGCCTTGCAAGGTGAACCCCAAACGGGTTACCCGTGCTGATCTGATACCCTATCAACCCGAACTCGTCTTCAGCGACGGTCGCCCAAATGGACTGGCTCCGGGCACGATACAGAGAGTCTACAGGATTATGCCAAAAAGGCCCGAACGCCTCGAGATCGATCTCTGCCACTTCATCCAGGTCAACCTCCCGCATGGGTCTGATGCGATATTTCCCCGTACTGCTGGGAGGCAGGTAATCTTCCAATTTCAGCTCGAGCATGACGATGTCCAAGTTTGGAACAAAACCGCTGGCGACCAGAAGCGTTTGAAACCACTGCTTGGTGACAATAGATGCGACCTGCACTTCAGGATTGGCAGTGAAGATTTCGGTGCAGGCAAATTCCCACAGGGCAGACCAGGCTTCGGTTCCGGAAAGAAGCGAATCATAAGCGAAGAGCCGAATCCAGGCCACATTTGGCGGTTCTTCGGGACATGCAAAAGCGGCAAGGAGGGTATCGCGATCCTCGAGGACCCAAAAATTACGCTCTCCAATCCATTCGAGGGCGGTGCGCCAATCGAGGTGGCGATGCGTATTCGATTCGTGAAAGATCAGGCTGGATATCTGGCGGTGATCCCTAGAGACCGCGCGGCGAATCTGCAGGCTGACACCGATCATTTGATGATTCGCAGAAAGAACTTCATGATGCGTTCGAAGAAAGTCGGGTTTTGCTTCGCATCCACTGAGCCCATTATTTTGAATGCAGATTCGGTGATCCGGCCTGCCTTGAGCTTTAATCCCGCAGCGGACTTCAATACCATGGCGCGCAAGTCGCCTTCATTCACGCTTGAGAACAGCTCAGCAGATCGTTCGTATAAGGCGATGGCTTCGTCGTAGCGGTGTAGCCCTTCGAGCGCGGAGGCTTGATTCCCCAATGCCATTGCCTGACGTTTTACATCGTTCCCGCTAGCAAAAATTTTATCCGTGTCGAGCGCTGCGTCAAGCGCCTCTTGAGGCTTGCCCGCCTGCAATAGAGCCACGCTCATGTTATTGCGCATTTCGGCGGCAAGCAAGCCAGCCCGCCCAAGCGTATATCCCTCCGCTGCCTGGCGAAAATATTCCACGGCGTCGAGAAATCTTTTTTCTGCAAAGGCTTTCTTGCCCCTGGCATCGAATTGCGCGGGATCAAGGGTCATGGTGATTAAAGGGTAATGTCCAGCAACCCTTCCGCAACCGAGCGAAGTTTATCTCTGGACATGCTGGATAGTTTCACAGCGAGATCGAGATATGGCCGGTTGACGGGTTGACAGACGAATTCCTGCAGTTCTTTGGGGAGTTCCATGAATTTCTGCATGGCTTGCTGACTTGTCATCCACTCGCCCACCGGGCCGCTCTGGTCGAAGAAGTTTTCGATGCGGCTGCCCATCACGAGAAGAATGCTTTCCAGTTCCGGAACCGAGACGGTTTTCTCTCCCAGTTCGTATGCCTTCAAGCGGGACTGTGAGATGCCCGTTTCGGTGGATAAATGCCGGATGGACATGTTCGCGTTGGTACGCTCCTGGCGGATCAACGCGCCGATCATGCGATGCCGCAGGGCGATCAAGCGGGTAACGTCTTCATGTGCAAGGGGTGCGGGCGAGTCTGAAACCGTTTCGTTGCCCCAGAATTGCGAAATTGGAATTTTCAGAAAGAAGACCAGCGCCTCCAATTCGGGCAGGGAGGGTGCGCGGCGCCCCTCTTCATACGCACGAAACAAACCGGGTTTTACGCCGATGGCATCGGCGCATTCCTTGATACTGCGCCGCTCTGCCATGCGGGCATCCCGTATCAGCAAGCCTAATTTTTTTTCCCGAAGGGTGATTTGAGCATTCGTCATGATACCTCGTCAGAATGAATCCTATTATAGCAGAGTGGTTCAACGTCTTGTCGGCGGGTCTGGGGACTTGCCTTTCATGAAAATCTCGGGACCGAGCTTGTATCCCGCCGCCTCGAGCCTCGGGGTGAAGAGGGGGCGGATACCCGTAGGCTTCAACTCGCCCAGGACAGTTCCGTCCTCGGTCACGCCTGTCTGGTTGAATTTGAATATGTCGGTCAGAACAACGACATCGCCTTCCATTCCCGCCACCTCAGTGATGGCAGTTACTTTGCGATTCCCGTCTTTGAGGCGCGTTTGTTGAATGATCAAATCGACTGCAGAGGAGATTTGCTGCCGCACAACCTTGAGGGGCAGTTCCATCCCCGCCATCAAGACCAGTGTTTCCAACCGGGAGATGGCATCCCTCGGGCTATTGGCGTGGACGGTCGTCAACGATCCGTCGTGACCGGTATTCATTGCCTGAAGCATATCGAGCGCTTCGCCGCCGCGCACCTCACCCACTACGATCCGGTCGGGACGCATTCTCAGGGAATTCCTTACAAGGTCGCGGATGGTCACAGCATTCAATCCGTCTGCATTGGGGGGTTTCGTCTCCATGCGCATGACATGGTCTTGTTGAAGCTGCAATTCAGCGGCGTCTTCGATGGTGATGATTCGTTCGTTCTCGGGAATAAAACCGGAGACGACGTTCAAGAGCGTGGTTTTACCGGAGCCTGTCCCGCCTGAAATCAGGATATTAAATCGAGCTTTGACACAGGCTCCCAGGAACTCTGCCATATGGGCGGTGATCGAGCCGAAATTGATCAGGTCTTCGACACCCAGTTTATCCTTGTGGAATTTTCGAATGGTGATGGAGGGCCCGTCGATCGAAACGGGGCGCACAACGGCATTGACGCGCGAACCGTCGGGCAGGCGGGCATCGACGGTCGGCGAGTCGAAATCGATATGGCGTCCCAACGGCAGGATGATCCGTTCGATGATCCGCAAGACGTGATCGTCGTCATCGAATGCAATTTCGCTTTTTATCAATCGACCCTTTTTCTCAATGAAGACTTTTTTCGGTCCGTTGACCATGATCTCTGAGATATCCGGATCGTCCAATAACGGTTGTAAAGGACCGTACCCGAGCAGGTCATTCAGTACCTGGCGGAAAATATCCTTTTTCAGGTCTTCAGGCAAACTCAACTGGGTTGACTCGAATGCGCGTCCTATATTTTGTGTAATAAAGTTGCCTCTCATGGACGCTTCCACACCCTCGATTTCCAGCGCGCGCAGGAGGGTATCCGCCAGATATTTTTTCAGGCGGATGAGGTCCTGCCCGGTCAGTCGCTGCGGGGCATTCCCTCGCTCAGCATTCATGAGTTCGAATCCCGTGTGTGCTCTTCGGAAAGGGGCATGATCCAAACGATCTGGTTCTTCTGTACCGCCAGAAAGGAGCTCGAAAAGATCGTGTTCCCGGCCGGGTCTGTCACCTTCGCATCGGTGACTGCAAGAAATTGCTCGCCATTCTCGAGTTCATCCTTATATCGTTCGTTTTGCCGAACGTGGACAAACCCGCGCACAAGATTTGAAGTGGTTTGTATGACCGACGGTATGGGGATCTTATGAATGACATTGGTAAAGTATTTCCCTTTTTCGTCATATTCGATTGTCATGGCATTCTCCCGCCGCCGGGGCGGGCTTATCCCCCGCGTATCTTGCGGGCAAGGGCAGCCATTTCACCGGCGGTGTCGTGAAAAATAATGGACGCGGTATCATTCGGGAATTTTAACGTATAAGGTCGGTGCTGGCTACTCGCAAACGCGAGGTTGGTATCGAGATAGGGGACCGCGGCATTGACCGTTACACCAAGGATGTTTTCCGCTTCCCGTTTACTCAATCCTTCCAAACCGGCGTGTCGGTTGAGAATCGTATAAACCGAATCCCCTTTCACTCCCTTTGTTTTCAAATAATTCAGCATGGTTCCGGTGAGCGAGATCGTGCTTACATCGGTGCTGATGAGCAGCGCGACAAGGTCGGCATTCTGAATCAGCGGAAGAGTGATCTTCGACAGTGAACGCCCGATATCCACAAGAACGAAGTCATAGGCGGCTTTCAGCCCGGAGATCATATCCCATATGCGTTCCACATTCAGTTGATTGCTCTGTTCGGGGTCAGGCGAACCTGCCATGAGGTGGAAGCGCCATTGCTCGATCACAGGCAGGGCATGTTTGAGAAAATCGGGGGAAGTTTCGAGCGCGGATCGCTCCGCCAGGGTGACGATATTTTCATCCCCATCGTATCCCACGATCGGGGCAATCGAACCGATGGGGAATACCAGATCCGCAACGGCAACACGCGCATCCGGATTGAGTTTGGAGATCTCCACGCCCATATTCGCACAAATGGAGGATGTACCTGTACCGCCCTTTGCGCTGAGAAAGACGATCATCAAGCCGCCCTTTTTCATTGACTCCCCTGAAATCCCAAATATCCGCCGGACAGCATCTCCCAGCAGGGCGACTGCCTGCCCGGATTTGGTGATGTAATCACTAAACCCCGCATCCTGGCAGGATTTGATTCGGGCAGGATTATGGTCGCTGCTGAGCGCCACCAAATGTAAATGGCTGGTACGCGGATCGTTATGAAGTTTGGATGCCAGATCCTCCCCTCTCAGATCGGACAATGCCGGATCGATGACCGCCATATCCGGATGGTCGCGCCACGCGGAGATCAATCCCTCCTTGCCCGACCCGGCCTGAAGGATTTCAAATCCCAGATCATGTAATTTTCTTGCTATGAAGTTACTGCTTGCTGCGTCTGAATCGACGATTAAAATTTTCTTTTGAGGCATGGCCTTTTCCGTGCGCATGCCCGTCGTCATGCGCGGGTATCACGTTTCCGTGGGGGGCATCAGGTATCCCAGACCGGAACGCGTGACAATATGCCGGGGGGTGTGAGCATCCTTCTCGAGTTTCTGGCGCAGGCGTGCGATGCTCACCCATAATATTTCCTTGTCGTTCTTGTACTCGACCCCCCATACATTCGTCAGCAGTTCCTCCGATGTGAGAATCTTGCCGACGTTATGCGCAAAGTGCAGCAGGAGCTTGTATTCTGTGGCGGAGAGGGAGACAGGCTCCTCACCGCGCCAGACCTCTGCGCGGGCAAAATCGATCTTAAGATCGTCATGCGTAAAGAACCGCACCTGGCCCGCATCGCTTGTAGTAGTTGCCCGTCGCAGAACCGCCCTCACCCTCGCCAACAGCTCGGTGGCAGAGAACGGCTTGACAAGATAATCATCCGCGCCGAGGTCGAGACCCCGCACCCTGTCCTGTTCCTCGCCGCGCGCGGTGAGGATCACGATAGGCACGTTGGTGAATTCACGCAGACGCTGGGTGGCGCCAAACCCATCGAGCCGCGGCATCATGACATCCATCAACACCAGGTCGATCGGATTTGCAGAAAACACATCCAGCGCCTGCATCCCATCCTGGGCGGTGACCACCTCGTAACCTTCGGTACGCAGGTTTGCTTCCAGGAGACGCAGGTATCGAGGTTCATCGTCGACGATCAATATACGCTTTGCCATAGGGTGACTCCTTGAAGGTTGATTGCTTGGGTCAAAGCGCCGGATTGGCAGGCAGTTCGATATAGAAGGTCGTCCCGCGATCCAACACTGACTCTACCCAAATATTACCATGATGCGCCATAACAATTTGCTTGCAAATATAAAGCCCCAACCCCGTGCCGGTCACCGTGCGCTCGCCCGGAACGCGGTAGAAACGTTCGAACAGGAAAGGAATGAATTCCTCCGGGATGCCCTCGCCCCCGTCGGTGAAGGACACCCTGACTTTTCCATTCACAGCCTTCGCGCCTATCGTGATCTTCGTGCCGGGAGCATATTTAATGGCATTGCTGAAAAGATTTTCGAACACCTGCGAGAGGCGCACCCCATCCCCCAGAACAGACGGGACAGGTTCTAGCTGCAGATCGACAACAAGGCGCGGGTGATGCATCTGCACCCGGGAGGCAACATCGCGCACGAGAGCATCGAGCCGAATGGGAGAGAATTTGAATTGGATGGTCTTGCTTTGCAGGCGGGCAGACTCAAGCATGTCTTCGATCAATTTCGCAAGACGGTCTGTCTCTTCATCAATGATCGTCAAAAATTCACGCTGGGTGGCTTCATCCCATTTCGTATCCTGGCGCAGGAGGCTTGTGCTGTAACCTTTGATAAAACCAAGGGGGGTCCGCAATTCATGCGAAATGGTCGAAACGAAATCATCCTGCAGGCGCATCTGCCTCTGGACGGAATCCAATTCATTGCGCGCCTCCTGAAGTTCCTTGTGCTCGATCAGGGCTGAGGTCCAAACCGCCTGAAGCGACGCGATATGGATGTGGACATCCGAATATTCCGGTCCTCCAAAGCGGACAAATAACAAAGCGCCTCGCAGCTTCGAACCGATATAAAGAGGTACTCCCAACAAGTAGGTCTGCGAAATGCGATCATCATTCCTCGAGCCTTTTTTGGGACCGTGAATCACCATGTGTTCGTTCATGATGACATCGTTCGCCGCGACCTCCCCCCAGGCCGCATCTGCTTCTGCGGTCTTTCCCCGTCCCATGGCGCGGGCATAGAGGATATCCAAGCCGCGCGTCTTTCGGTCGCTCAGGTAGATGGCGACATTGTCGAAAACAAAGAAACTCCGCATGGAAAGGAACAGGACATCCAACGCGGATTTTATATCCGGCTTCGATTGCACCTCCTGGAAAATGCGGTGTAATTCTGAAAGCGTGCCCTTGTCCATGGCTCAATCGCGAATAGCCAACAGCGGGAATTTGAAAGAAGTGCCTTTGCCTTCTGTGGATTTAACATCGAGCAGGGAGCCGTGCGCTTCGATGATCTGCCTCACCAACGATAATCCCAGACCGGTCCCGCCCTGGCGGCGTGTCGGAGATCCATCCAATTGATGGAAGGGCTCGAAGATCTCGTTCATCCGTCCCTGCGGGATCCCGATCCCCGTGTCCCGGACAACCACAAGGATTAAGTTCTTCCCCTCCCCTTCAAGAGAGACGGTAACGCTTCCGCCCGACGGGGTGAACTTGATCCCGTTATCGAGCAATTGCCCCACAACCCAGCCGATCTTCTCCCCGTCTGCCTGAACGAAGGGAATCCCATCCGGCGCTTCCACGATCAATTTTACGCCGCGATCTTCCGCCTTGCGCGCCGCGCTTACAGCCACCAACGACACTATGCGGCGGATATCCACTCTATCGAGTTTCATGCTCATTTCCCCGCGGGAGGAAAGCGAGAACATGATCAGATCTTCGATCATATCCTCCAGTTTCCCTGTCGCGCGCTGGCTGACCGTGAGGGCGTGCCTCTGTTCGTCCGTGATCTTGCCGAGCGATTCCGAAACCAGTAATTCAATATATCCCTTGATGTGCGTGAGCGGTGTGCGTAATTCGTGGGAGATGTTCGACACGAAGTTCGCCTTCATCTGATTGAGTTCGGAGAGCCGGTTCATGGCTTCGTTCAGGTCGGCCGTCCGTTCGCGAACGCGCTGCTCGAGATTTCTATTGGCAGATTGCAAAGCGGTGCGCAGTTGGATGATCTGCTCGGTGATGATCTGGTCCAGGGTTTCCCGGTTGAGCAGCTTCATCTCTATCAACGCCTGCCCCAACAAAGCCTGTCCGCCCTTCTCTGCCGCATCCTGCTGATATGCAAGAGCGCGCAAAAGGTCGATCTCATTGATCAACCCTTTCTGGACGAGGTATTCGCCCAACCGGGGAACGAGCATCTCAGGGGATAATTTTGGCAAGTTCGATTCCATACTGCATCATCCAGATAGGTCAGCCGACGACCCATTTTCCATCAATCATGACAGCAGAAGGCTTGATTGTCAACAGGTTCGCCGGGTCGATTTCAAACGGGTCCTCTTCGAGGACGATCAGGTCGGCGTGATAATTTTCGGCAAGTTTGCCAAGCCGGTCTTCCGCATAGGCGGCATAGGCGGCGCCGGAGGTATATGCCGACAAGGCTTCGGCGAGTGTCAATTTTTGTTCGGGGTACCAGCCAGCGGAGGAGGGAGAGCCGTCGGCACGCTGCCGGGTAATCGCGGCGTGCAATCCCCAAAATGGATTGGGAGACTCCACCGGCGCATCCGATCCAAAAGCCAGCAGCGCGCCGTAATTCAATTGAGTCCGCCAGGCATAAGAGAGCCTGGAGCGTTCGCCCCAGTAACGATCCGCGGCGTGCATATCGGATGTGGCATGGATGGGCTGCATGGATGCAACGACATCGAGATTCGCAAGACGCGGCGCATCGTCGGGATGAATGACCTGCACATGCTCGATGCGATGGCGTAAATGCGGCAGACCGTTTTGTGTTTCATATCTTCTCAATTGCTCGAAGGCATTAAGCACTTCATGATTCGCTTTATCGCCGATCGCATGGACGGTCATGCTCAGACCCACATCAGCCGCTTTGCGGGCGTGTTCGAAAAGTTCTTCGCCGTCCATGTTAAGAATTCCTTTATTGTCCGGCTCGCCCTCATACGGTTGGAACATCGCCGCCGTGCGCGGACCGAGCGCGCCGTCCATGAAGGCTTTGACCGAGCCGATCCAAAGCATGTCATCGCCAAAGCCGCTTTTCAAACCGAGGTCGTTCGCCTGCTCGACGCTTTCCACCGGAATGTTCTTGCATACGCGTATTTTTAGTTTGCCCTTCGCATTCAATGATTGCAATGCCATGAAAGAATCCCGCCGGTCGAAATCGTGGATGCCCGTGATGCCCATTCTCCATAAAACGGATTGGGCATATTCCATGGCCGCCTCGATCCCGCCGGGGCTTGGCTGCGGGACGATGGAGCTGACCAACGCCATGGCCGTTTCGAGCAGAATTCCGGTGGCTTTACCCTTCGAGTCGCGTTGAACGGCACCATCCTTCGGGTTTGGCGTCTCATCGGTGATGTTCGCAAGTTTCAGCGCAACTGTGTTCACCCATGCCGCATGGAGCGATTTTGCGGTGAGATACACAGGGTTATTCGGCGAGACGACATCGAGATCGGCGGCTGTCGGGAAATTGCCATCCCAATCATTTTGCTGCCAGCCATGTCCCAACACCCACTCGCCGGGCTTTGACGATCTCGCCCGTTCCGCAATGCGGTTCAGACATTCATCTTTCGTCTTTGTCTCGCAATCCACTTTGGACAATCCCAGCGCATAATGCTGCATGTGGAGATGCGCGTCGGTTAATCCCGGCAGGATGGTCGCTCCTTTCATATCATGTTTTTCGACCTTGCCGTGAGCGAGGCTTTCGAGGTTATCCCTATCCCCCACGGCGATGACCCGCCCGCGGGCGATGAGGATCGCCGAGGCGCGTGGAGCGGTTGAATCGAGCGTGTGGATGTCCGCGTTATAGAGGAGTTTCATATTTTACGTCATCTTCTTCAACAGCGCATTCAACTCTTCGTCTGAATAATAATAGATCGTCACGGTCCCGCCCTTCTTGCCGTGCTTGAGCGTGACCTTCGTCCCAAGACTGCGCTGGAGGCGTTTTTCCACATCCGATACATCAGCATTGCGAATGAACTTCCTGACCTTCACCGGCCTCTGCCCCGTCAACTTGCGGACGAGTTCTTCCGCCTGGCGCACGCTCAGAGAGAGATTGATGATGGTTTGCAACGCGGACGTCTGCGCTTTTTGTGTTGAAAGCCCGAGTAGGGCGCGGGCGTGACCTTCTGTGATTCTGTTGTCCACCAATGCCTGTTTGACCGGATCCGCAAGGTTTGTCAGGCGCATGGTATTGGTCACCGCCACGCGGCTCTTGCCGACGCGGCGGGCGATCATCTCGTGTGAGAGACCGAAGTCATCCGCCAGTTGATGATAAGCTTCGGCTTCCTCCATCGGGTTCAAATCTGCCCGCTGAACGTTCTCGATCAACGCCAGTTCGAGGAATTCCTGGTTGCTCGCCTGCCGCGTCACCACAGGGACGGTTTTCAACCCGGCGCGCTGCGCAGCCTGCCAGCGGCGTTCTCCCGCGATCAGGATAAACGTGCCGTCGTTCTTCGGCGAGACGATCAACGGCTGGATGACCCCATGTTCCCGAATGGACGATGCCAACTCGTCCAATTCTTCCTCCTTGAAATGCACGCGCGGCTGGCGCGGGTTGCGTTTGATGGCTTCCACCGCCACCTGCTGAATGCCGCCATGCCCGCCTTTGGCGAGCGGGATGGAAGACTTCCCGCCGGGGATGAGCGCATCCAAACCTTTGCCGAGACCTTTTCGTTGAGCCATGTTTTCTACCTTTTCAAACACGAAGGGTCAAAATGCGTCGCTAAGGTATTCCTTTGGGTCCCTCGTGACGATTTGCGTTTAATTCTTATCGCCTTTCAATAATTCCTTCGCCAGTGCCTCGTATGCCTGTGCTCCGGGAGAATGCGGCGCGTATTCAGAAATGGGAAGCCCATACGATGGCGCCTCCGCCAAACGGACACTGCGCGGAACGATGCTTTTGAAGACCTGGTTCGGGAAGTGCTTGTTCACCTCGCGCACCACGTCGGTCGATAGGTTTGTCCGATTGTCGAACATCGTCAGCACCACGCCGCGCACTTTCAGTTCAGGGAAAAGAGCCGAACGGACGCGCTCGAGCGTTTCCGTCAACTGCCCCAATCCCTCCAGCGCAAGATACTCGCATTGCACCGGCACGATCACGCCGTCCATCGCCGCCATCAATCCGTTGACGGTCAGCAATCCGAGCGAAGGCGGACAATCGATCAAAACATAATCAAAGCGTCTTGCCACTTTCAATACCGCTCTGCGCAAACGCGACTCGCGAGCAAGTTCATCGACGAGTTCCACCTCTGCGCCAGCCAGCGCCGGTGACGAAGGCAAAAGGGATAATTTCAAACGCTCGTTCAATAAAATGTAGGGGAATATATCTTCATCGCCGAGCAAGGCTTCGTACGTGCTGTTCTCCACAGCGAGTTTATCCACGCCGAGGCAGGATGTCGCGTTTGCCTGCGGGTCGAGATCGACCACAAGCACGCGCAGTCCCATCCTGGCAAGATATGCCGCAAGGTTGATGGTGGTCGTGGTCTTGCCCACGCCGCCCTTTTGATTCACGAGCGTATAAACCTTCGTCAAGATAAAACCTCCATCTTGCAATGTTCGATCTCTGCCCTTGTCGGGATCCCACCCAGCCCGGTGCGCGTGACCGAATGCGCGGCGAGATGCACGGCAAATCGAGCCGCCTCCCACGGATCGCGCGTTTGGTGGAAGCGGGCGAAGAACGCCGCCGCAAAAATATCTCCCGCGCCTGTCGCGTCCAATTCATCGACCTGCGGCGGACGAAACCGCCTGCGGTCGCCATGCCAGTGCATCACCGCGCCCTGGTCCCCTTCGGTAACACAAAGCAGATTTGTGTGATGCGCCATCCATTCGACAAGTTCGAGATCGCGGTTGATGTCTTCGAGACTCAACACCACGCCTCCCACCCGACCGAGGACCTGATCGCTGTTTTCCCAGGCTTTTGCATCCACCGAACCTTTTTCATCCCATCCCCGCATCCATCCTTGCGGAGTGACTCCCACCCACGAATTCGGGAATTTCCCCGCCATGTTCGCATCCACTTCCTGAGCGATGGGGGCGAGATGGACGATCGGAGCAGTCCGCCAAACCTGGGGGATATCCTCAAAGGAGATCGATGCCGCGCGATGATGAAGCGTCTGTTTTCTTCCATTCCCGGTTTTCAAATTTTCAAACACCGTGCTTGTTTCGGTTGGGATGTTTAAAATCTGAATCCCATCAAGCAGATCGAGCGGGGCATCCTTCCCTGCCGAAGTCACAACACCCACGCGCATGCCCATTGCCTTTGCCGTCAATGCGGCGTAACTTACCGTTCCGCCGAGCTGATGTCCTGCAGGCGTAACATCCAGTGCCGCATGACCGACAAGAAGATAATCCACAGGGTAAAGTTCAGGCATGGTCGAATTATACCGTGAGGGCGGACGGTAGACGATGGACAACAGGCGATAAAAAAGACCGCAGACATACATCCACGGTCCATAGCCTTTCGTACACGATCTGATTATTCTTTTGGCAGAATAACCACTTTACGATACGGTTCCTCTCCGGTGCTTTCGGTCTTGACGGCGGGATGCCCGCGCAGTTCGATGTGAACGACACGCCGTTCGCCCGAAGGCATGGGCTCCATCGTCACTTTGCGCCCGGTCTTTGTGACCTGGTCTGCCATGCGGTTTGCGAGCTGGCGAATTTGTTTTTCGCGGCGGGCGCGATACCCCTCCACATCCACGATCAATTGAACCCACTGCTGGGACTGCTTACCGACGATCAAGGAAGCCACATGCTGGAATGCCGTAAGCGTTTCAGCGCGGCGTCCAATGAGAGCCGTAAGATCGTCGCCGCGCACATCCACCAAAATGGTGCGGTGCTCGCCGTTGTCCATTTCATCGTAATGAGCCGAGACCTGGGCCGTCAAGCCCATGTGATGAATTAGTTTGGAGACCACATCCTCCGCAATGTTTATAACCGGGTCGTGCTCGATTACCCCGTTCCTTGTTTCAGGTTTTTGCGGTGCCGGTTTTTGTTCCACAGTCTTCTTCTCGACCCTGGGTTTGGGTTCAGCCGCTTTCGGCTTGGACTCCGCCTTTTTAGGCGGAACAGGTTTCGGTTCCGGTTTTGATGCGGGACGATCGGGTTGGGGCGGGGGATTTACCGAAAGTCTCACCCGCACCTGGCGGCCGCCAAGTCCGAACAATCCCTTCGAGCCGGAATCCAACACTTCCACTGAAACCGCATCGGCGGTCAGACCAAGTTGGTCGAGACCCTGACGGATGGCTTCCTCAACGGACGGAGCGATAACTTCGAGTGTAGTGCGCTCATTCATAGAGCCTCCCTATTTTTTTGCCGGGGGATTTTTATCGCCGCCAGGCAGCAGGCTGCGCCAGTTGACGCGCCCGGTAGCGGCATATTGGATGATGCCGAGCAGGTTGCTTGCTATGAAATAGATCGACAATCCGGAGGCATAATTGACCGAGAAGAGGAAGAGCATGATGGGCATTTGGATGCTCATGATTTTGGCGGTCTGCGCGGATTGGTCGTTGGGATTCGCCGACGGGGGCATGGTGAGTTTGCTCTGCAGGTAGGTGGTCAGCGCCACGATCAACGCAAGCACGGGGATGGCAAAACCGAATATCTCCGTTCGCTCAGGCAGTCCCATGTCCATCCACAGGAACTTGCTGTTGAGCGGCACAAGCTCTGCGGCATTCTGAAAATCATACAACCGGCGCGAGAGGTTCAAGATACTGAGCGGTCCGGAACCGATGGCATAATTGATGGCGGGAATGAGCGCAAACAGGATGGGAAACTGGATGAGCATCGGGAGACAGGAGCCGAAGACATTGACCCCGCGCTCGCGCTGGATGCGGAACTGTTCCTGCGCCAGTTTTTCCTTATCCTTGGCGTATTTTTTCTGGACGGCGATCCATTCCTTGTCGTTCTGGAGTTCCTGCATGGCTTGCTGACCCTTCATCTGTTGAGCGTTGAGGGGCCATGTCAGGACACGGATCAACACGGTAAACAGAATGAGCGCCAGCCCGAAATTCCGCCCGACCAGCCCGTAGATGAAGATCATGATGTTGATCATCAGGTCGATGATGAAGTTGAAGTTGGTGAACGCCACGAACAAAACACCGATGACCAGGAACGTTTTCCACGAACCCTTGAGAAGTTCGGCTGGATTTTCCGGTAATTGCGCTTGCTGGGTTTGATTGCCTGGATTCTTCATAAGTTGTCAATCTCTTTATTTTTCGGGAAAGGTCCGCTTCACATCGCCGTCGCGATCGAGCGTAACGAAGTAGTAGTCTGATTGCAGGTATGCCACAAGGATGTATTCGCCAGAAACCACCGGAGTGGAATAGACATTCCCTTCCTGGTCGGGACGGTACCACACCTCGAAATCGGATCCATCTTTAAGCACGGAATAGACGTCGCCAGACTCGGTGGCTACGATGATCCGATCGTCCACGATCAGCGGACTGGCGGTAATCGCGCCATCGAGTTGAATCGGGTCAAAATTCCAATCGCCTGTTTTGGTATTGTACGAATAAAAATATCCCGCCACGTCGCCGAAATACAAATTATCGCCGTCGGTCACCGGGGTCCCCCACACCCAGTCGTTCGTATCCTTGACTGATTCATGGTCGCCGGTGGCAGGGTCGAAGCGTTCCAGTTTGCTGGCAAGCGAGCCGACATATAACATGCCGTCTGCGCCGAGGACGGGGGCGCCTGGTACGGCAGCGTCGAGCTGGTGCTGCCATTCGATTGCATACGATTCCAGGTTGATCGCAAAGATGCGGTGATCGAGCGAGGTCACGAAGATGCGCGTGCCATCGCTGACGGGTTGTGCCCAAAGCCGGTTGGTCTCCGACCCGCCGGAAAGTTCGATCTTTTCGATCGCGCTCTTCTCGGATCTCCCATCCGTCAAATCGAGGACATAGACGTTGCCGTCTGAGTTCGGGGCAAACAGGCGGTCATCCACGACAAGGGGAGGCGCAACCCAATGTCCCTTCACGTCTGAGAAGGTCCAGGCGATATTCGGAGCCTTGTCGGAGGTTATGTCGTTGGTATCAAGGGCGTAAAGGGTGTGTTTGTTACCCGAGTCGGGAACGATCAATAATTCATCTTCTGTGAGCACAGGGGTCGTGACGAAAAGGCTGGGATTCGATCCCAGGAAACCGCCGCTTACGCTAAATTGCCACAATTCCGCCCCGGTGTTGACATCCACTGCAAAAACCGCATTTGTGTGCGCCAGGTACGCCACTTTATCGCTGGCAGCCAGACCTGGCCATGCGCTTGGGCCGGTACAGCCAGCCAGGAAAACGGCTGCGAACAGCGCAAACGCAATAAAGGAAATCTTTTTTGGCATCGAAAATTCGTACTCCTATGGAACGGGGTCATACCCGCCGGGATTGAAAGGGTTACAACGCAAGACCCGCCAGGCCGCCATGAAAGAACCTTTCAATGCGCCGTATTTATAAACCGCCTGGTAACCGTAGTGCGAACAGGACGGATAAAAGCGGCAGGTATTGGCGGGCAGACCTGGTGAAATGAGTTTTTGATACAGACGAATCAAAGCCAGCAGGAAGATGCGCGGAAGATTCCCAATCGTCCGGGGCATATCGCGCAGCTGCGGTTCATGGGAATAATCGTGCAGGTGGAATTGCTCGTCGAATTCAGGATTCATCTATTGGGAGAAGAAGTCCGGCGCGTTTGAGGAGGCTCATCAAAGCGGAGCGGCAGTCTGCCAGGGTTGCAGAAGCAAGCGCGGGTCTGGCGATCAGGATCAGGTCCCAGCCGGAGGCGTTGTCCTGGGCTTGTCGAAGGGCGATGGAAGGGATGAGAGTCCGCATCGCTTCGCGCAGGAGACGCTTCGCACGGTTGCGATGGACAGCGGTTCCCGTCATCTTACCCGCCGCTATGCCGACCTTTAAATGACCGCTTGATTCATTAGCCTGCGCCACCAATACAA
This sequence comes from Anaerolineales bacterium, assembly GCA_015075725.1. Classification (NCBI taxonomy): domain Bacteria; kingdom Bacillati; phylum Chloroflexota; class Anaerolineae; order Anaerolineales; species Anaerolineales bacterium. Next base: position 4,395,549 of record JABTTV010000001.1, read on the forward strand.
CAAGCGGATGGGCATAAGACTTGCCGGTCCGCCGCACCCGCTTGAAATCTTCAGACCGGGACAGTCGAAATCGTCTCTGCACCCGCGCCTCATGATATCTCCGCGACGAACGCTGGAGAATTACCAGCGAGTCCGTTTGACGTGATTGTTTGCTGAAACAGTAAGTTTATGGCGTCCCTTCAGGCGGCGGCGCTTGAGGACGGCGCGCCCATCGGCAGTCGCCATGCGCGAACGGAAACCATGCACGCGCACGCGGCGGCGGATCTTGGGCTGATACGTTCGTTTTGTCATTCTACGATCTTCCTATTCCTTGAGATGATTACACAATCCCCGATGGGATGGGTGTTCTGAGTCGGATAAGCGCATTATTTTACCGCAGAGGGAGGGAATCGGTCAATTTGATTTTAAACCGGACTCCAACGACTCCCGTCGTTTGAAGGTCGAAAGTCTGGAGACTTTCAACTCCCTTTCTCCTCATGCAAAATACTTTTCCCAAAGGGGTTTGGTTTTGGCGGGGTCGATAAACGACGACTCGAAAGCAAGGCGATTGCAGGTGTGGATGTCCTCCATGCTCATGCCAAGGATTTCGTGCGCGATTCGATATTCGTTGTTGACATTGGTTTCCAGCACTTCCGGATCGTCCGAGTTGATCGTGACCCGCACGCCAAGATCGAACAATCTTTTGAGCGGATGCGCCTCGATCGTCGGGACGGAGTTGGTCAGGTAATTCGACCAGGGATTCACCTCGAGGGTGATTCCGCGCTCGACGATCAGTTCGACAACCTTCATGTCTTCGATACTGTGGATTCCGTGGCCGATACGGTCCGGTTGGAAATTCCTGATGGTCTCAGCCACATAAGAGGCGGGCGTATCTTCGCCCGAATGGATGGTGACTTTCAGCCCGGCGTCTTTTGCCTTGAGAATCGGTCTGATGAAATCCCTTGCCGGGTAGATCTTTTCGCCATCCGCAAGATCAACCGCCTGGATGTATTTCCTATGCCTGATCGCCCAATCCACGGTTTTGACGCAGGATTCAGCGCCCATGCTTCGGGATGTGATGGCGACCATGCCGATCGCCATGTCGAATTCTTTTTCCGCACGTGCCTGCGCGCGGAGCAAACCTTCGAGACAGGCATCCCAGTCCAGATTATGACCATGGAACGCCCAATCGGGCGAAAAGCGCACTTCGAAGAGTTTGATATTCTGTTTTGCGCAGTCTTCGAAGAGCTCCCAGGCGATCCTTTCGACAACCGCGGGCGATGTGATGCTTCGCTGGAAAATATCGAACGCCTCCAGCACCGCCTGCAGGTCTTCCATCTGGTCGAGGACCTTGACGTGCTTGTCCAATTCCTCCACCTCATAGGAAGGCAGGGAAATGTCGAATTCCTTCGCCACGTCGATGATGGTCTGGGTGCGAATCGCGCCCTCAAGGTGGCAGTGGATTTCGGTCTTGGGAATGGAATTGTATTTTGGGTCGAAGATTTTCATGGGGAATCCTGGTGTTTTCACCACAGATGAATGGACTGGCTTATTTTACCCGCTTCCCAAACGCAGCGCCGCCTGCAAAAGTACGTTCGCGCCGTTGACACAATCTTTCCACTCGGTAAACTCGCGCGGAGAGTGGCTCGCTCCATCCACCGATGGGACGAAGATCATCCCCACGGGGCACACATCCGCAAGCGATTGAGCATCATGACCGGCGCCGGAGGGAAGAGGCGTATGCGACAATCCAAGGTCATTGCAAGCCTCGGCAAAGTTGTTGCGGATGGTTTCATCCATCAGGCTTGGCGAGTGCCTGCCAAGATATTCAGTCTTCAGACTCAAACCGAAGCGTCCGGCTTCGCGTTCCGCCAATTCGAGCAAGGCTTGATTCAACCGGTCGAATTGTTCTTCATCCGGCGAGCGAAATTCGAGAGACACATCCACCTGCGCAGGGACAATGTTGAAGGCACCCGGCGCGAACTCCATTCGACCCACGTTCACCACACAATTCGGAAATTTGCGCATGACCATTTCCCGCGCCGCCAATGTGAACGCGCTCGAGCCCAATGACGCATCACGCCGGTCTTCCATTGTCGTCGAACCGGCATGATCCGCCTTGCCGATGAATGTTAAACGATATGACCAGATGCCGACAATGGCATTAACGATGCCAATATCCATATTCGCGCGTTCCAATCTTTTTCCCTGCTCGATGTGCAGTTCCAAATAACCTGCCAAGTCTTCCTTCCTTCGTGCCGCATTCAACATGCCGGATTCATTCAACCCTGCCCGTTGCATCCCTTCTAGCAATTTCCCCCGTCCGCCGCGCGGTTTTTGCAAATCATCGGGATGAAGGTGGCCGGCAAGCGCCGCGCTGCCAAGTAGACCGACAAGCGTGCCTTCTTCATCGGTGAAATCCATCGCCTCCAAATGGACTTTTAGCCTGATCCTGTTTTCTCGGACCGTTTTCAACACTTCGAGTGCGGCCATTACACCGAGAGCGCCGTCGAACCGCCCGCCGTTTGGGACAGAATCCAAATGCGAACCGAGAATCAGCGTTGGCGCGGAGGGATCGTCGCATGGTAATACAGCAAAATGGTTCCCCGCCCCATCGGTGCGGAATTCGAATCCGCTTTGTTCGATGTGATCACGGAACCACTTCCGGGCGGCAAGGTGCGCCTCGCTGAAGGTGGGCCGGTCCACGCCCGAATCAGCCGTGGCGCCGATGGAGGCTAACTGGTTGAAGGAATCCAGCATCCGGTCCGGGTTGATGCGAAGGGAGGAAAAGGCTTGGGTCATGTGTTAAAGTCTCCAGTATCCCGTATATCATAACAAAACAGGAGTCGATGTTCGACTCCTGTTTCATAATCGGCGTCATCCTGAAATGGAGCGGGAGATTCATCGCTTCGCCCAGAATGACATGGATGGGAAGAGGTTTTATTTGGTCTTGATGTTGATGGTCTTGGGTTTGACTTCATCCGCTTTGGGAAGCGTGATGGTCAATACGCCGTTCTCGAAATCCGCTTTGGACTTGTCGGCCACGACCTCGGTGGGCAGGACGATCGAGCGTTCGAAGGCGCCCCAGCGCTGTTCGCGGATGTGATACGCTTTTTCCTTCGTCTCACTATCCTGCCTGGCTTCGCCCTTGATGGTGAGGACTTCGCCGGTGACGTTGATCTGGACCTCATCCGCCTTGATGCCGGGGAGGGCGGCTTTCACAACGACCTCATTATCGGTCTGGTACATATCCACGGCGGGAATGGACCAGTTGTTGCCGGTGAGGCTGAGCGGGCGGGTGAACGCGTCGTCGAAGAGGCGATCCATGGCTTCACGCAGGGTCATCATCTCGCGAGCGGGCTCCCAACGAATTAAATTAGACATAGGTACCTCCTTTTGAGTTTTGGTTTGTTTCATGCCCCTAATTTAAAACGCCTGCGTTAGAAGAACACAAGCGTTTTGTATTCATTTTGTTAGAGAAGACAGGTCAACATGCCTGTGCCGGCTATTCTTTGTTTCTTTTGAAATCGACGAAGCGATAGCCCACTCCGCGCTCGGTGAGGATGTAGACCGGGTTTGCCGGGTCTTTCTCCAGTTTCTGGCGGAGGTAGTTGATATACAGGCGGACGTAGTGCGGTTCGTCCCGATATTCATAGCCCCATACTTTTTGGAGCAACTGGTCATGAGAGACGACCCAGCCAGCGTTTTGAACCAGGTGATAAAGCAGGCGATATTCCGTCGGACGGAGTTTGACGAGCTTGCCCTCCAGCCAGATCTCGCGGCGTTCGAAGTCGATCTTGAGGCGCTTATCGATCTCGATCAATCCGTGCATGGAGCCAGTGGCGCCTTCGGTGCGGCGCAGAACGGCTTTGATGCGGCTGACCAGTTCGCGCGGACTAAACGGTTTAGTGATGTAATCATCCGCTCCCTGCTCCAGCCCGCGGACGCGGTCATCCTCCTCGCCTTTGGCGGTGAGCATGATGACGGGCACATTGCTAAAATCACGAATGGTTTCGAGGACATCGAAGCCGTCGATATCCGGCATCATCACATCGAGAAGGATGAGGTCGGGGGTGAAATCACGGATCTTTTGGATTGCCTGCTTTCCATTGAACGCCTCCCCCACCTGGAAGCCATCGTGCTCCAGGTTCATGCGGATGAAGCGAACCATGCGCTCCTCGTCATCCACAACGAGAATGCGCCTCCTGTCTAAATCTGCCATTTATTCCCTCACAAAGCCGATGATCTTTTCGTCCTGGGCGTCTCCGAGGATCTCGATGAAACTCACCTTGGCAAGAGGCCAGATGACCTTGTCGGTACCGGGGTCGATATAGTGCAGGTCCTTCCCGTCCTTTTGGCGCGGGTTGGTAAGGACAATGATATTGTCAGTGGGTTTGGGAAGGTCTTCCACTTCCCCGGCGACGGATACCTCATTGGGTATATGCAGGATCACGGTGAATGCCATGTCAATTCGTTCTCCTTGTAATTACTCTTTTTCGATCAGGACCTGAATCCTCATTTTGCCGAGCGCAAGAATATCGCCATGCTTGAGCATCTGCTCGGTATTTGGAGTCATTCGGTTTCCGTTGATGTAGGTCCCGTTCGCAGATCCGAGATCCATGAAGGCAACTTTTTCCCCGTTGCGCCGGATGACCGCATGCAGGCGCGAAACCCCCGCCGCATACGCCTGATAGGGCGAAAGGTCGATATCCGGCATGATGGGCTGCCCCTCGCTGATTCTACCCATGGTGAATTCATTCCGGGAGGAAAGCGGCAGGACCTGACCGGTATCGAGAAGATAGAGGTTCGCCCATGCATCCTCTCCCTCCACGGGCCCGCTCATCTCCCCAGTGGTGCGTTGGCTGGTGTATTTGAGGTTTTCTGTCGCGATCGTCTGGGTCGTCAATGTATCCCTTCCGATGAGTTGTGCGCCGCATTCAGCGCAAAACAATGCGCCGGTCATATTGGCATGCTTGCAATTGGAACAGATGATCATGTTGGTTTCTCCTTGCCACTGCCCAATAACAGCGCCCGGGTTTTGTATTTTATATCCTTGCTGCCCGATTCGCTCCAGGCACGTTGGTTTTCCAGGTTTTGCGCTTCTAGCAAGGCGGTTTTTGCAATGCCCGTCTCACCCTGCGAAAGCAGGTGGGTGGCAAGATTTTGCAGGTGGCGCGCCGCCTCATCATGGCGCCCCTGACTGGCCGCCACCTGCGCCCGTTCCTGCATTCGGTAAAGAGTCAGGCGGGAAAGCGCCTTGAGTACTTTTGTCGGCGGAGGTTCGGCTTTGGGTTCTGGATAGACATTCCGGATCAGCCGGAACCGAATTGGAGGAACCGGCAAAGGCTGGGAGACAACAGACGCCTTCAAGAGTCCATCCAAAAGCAGGACATCGTGATTCTCAAGCGCAGTTGGCCTGACCACAAGTTCGAGGAGGATATGCAGGGGCGTATCCCGCAGGATCGGACCCAGGTGCATAGGCGATCTTACCTCGATTTGGCTGCCCTCCGGCTGAAGGCGAAAGGCAAAATTGAGCTTTATGTGCTCCTGTTCGCTGAATTCAAGCAGCACTTCATCTGCATATGTGCTGGTGAGCGCTTTGAATTTCTCGACCAGGAATCTTTCGATATCCCTTGGTTCCGAAATGTATACAGAGGAACCGCCGGTCTTGCCTGCCAATGCGTCCAAAAAGATGTCGTTCCATTCAGAACCGATCCCCATGCCGGTAATACCAACATTTTGTTGAGCAGCCTCTTCCGCAAGGTTCAGGCAGGCCTGCTCATCCCCGTAGGTTTCCCCATCGGTAAGAAGGATGATGTGATTGACTCTCGACGGGTCAAGTGTGCGGCGGATCTCCTTCATACCCGCCTCCAACCCCTGGAAAATCTCCGTGCCCCCGGACGTTTGCATCATCTGGATGCTGTTTTCCTGTTTCCTCCGATCCAGATTGATCGAAGCAGGCACAACCACTTCTGCACGGTCACTGAAGGAGACGATGCTGAGTACATCCTGCGGACGCAGAGTCCGCATCAACTGAACTGCTGTCGCCTTGAGGACATCCATCTTGTCGCCCTGCATCGATGTCGAGCGATCCAACACAAGGCAAAGATTCAGAGGTGGAGCGGGAAGGCTCCCGGATTGTTTTTCCGAAGGTTCGATCTCCAGCAGGATGTAAAGAAGCTGGTCCTCCTTGATCTGCACAAGACTTGGGCGGCTGTAGTAAACCTCGTGACGGATGAATTTATTCGCGACAGGGACTTCAGGCGGGAGGGTGGCATCGTATTGCGCCCGCCGTTTTGGATTGGAAAGCACCTCATACGCCTGTTGGACGCTGAGGAATATTTCGGTTTCGCCGGCCGCCACGTTCTTATCCGGATGCAATCGCTGAGCCGCCTCGAGATAGGCGCGTCGAATCTCCTCCTGTGTGGCATCACGCAAGACCCCAAGCGTGACGTAATGATCGGGCTGGCTGGCGGACATGTCGGAAGTTATCCTACGATTTGAGCAAGAATCACCGTAATATTATCCGGCCCCCCCGCGGCATTCGCAGCCTCGACCATGCTCTGGCAGGCGCGGTGCAAGTTGGGCGACTCGTTGACGATGCGAACGACATCCTTTTCGTTAACCACACCCCACAACCCATCGCTGCATATCATGAGGTAGCCCGGCTGCGGGAACGGGATGGTGAAGATATCCGCTTCAAGAGTCTCACCCTGGCCCAGCGCGCGGATCAAGACATTGCGATGAGGGAAGCTATCCACCTCATCCTTGCTGAGATGCCCAAGTTCCTCGAGCCGCTTGACGAGCGAATGATCACGGGTGAGCGAATCCAACCTGCCATCAGGATATATCGCATACGCGCGGCTATCGCCCACGTGCCCCAGGGTAATTTGATGGCCAAGCACGAGCGCGGCTGTAACTGTCGTCCCGGAACCCGGCGCTTCTCTCTGGATGTATTGATGCGCCTCCATGATGGAGGATTCCATGACCTCTTGCAGGGATTCCTGAAGCGATTGCGCAGGAAGTTTATACAAATACGAGTGAAACTTATTGACAATATTGCCGCCGACGATTCGGACAGCCGCGTTGCTTGCCACTTCGCCAAACTGATGCCCGCCCATTCCATCGGCAACGATATACAGACCAAATGGTATGCTCTCGGGGCTCCCGGAGATCGTGGTGGTGAGCGCAAGCAGGCTGTCTTCATTGTGATCGCGTTGTTTACCGACGGATTGTCCGACGCTTGCCACCAACTGCCGAATCTCATAGCGGGGAGCCTGGCTGGAGATGATCGACTGAATCTGCTGGTCGGTCAACGGGGCCGTGGTGACGGCATCTGCTTGCCGGGGTTTTGTATCCTCTTTTGAGCCAAATAACTTTCGGAATAAATCAGCCACAAGTTCTCCTTTTAGGCGAAAAGCACGTAACCATTCAAGCAAATAACGCGTAAACATGATGGTCCGTCGAACCGAAATACACAATATCGTCAAAAACGACGGGCGAGCCGGTGATCGGGCCGTTGGTCTCGAATTTCCAGCGAAGGCGGCCCGTGCGGTACTCAAGGCAGTACATATTTCCGTCTACAGAACCAATATAGAGGGAATCCTTGTAAATCGCCGGGGAGCTGCTTATCTGGTTGTCTGTTTTATAGCGCCAGACTTCCTTCGCCGTGCGCACATCGACGCAATAGACAAAGCCGTCTGCTGCGCCGATGAAGATGAACTCGTCAGCGATCGCAGGCGAAGAAATCGTCCCCTTTCCAAGGCGGAACTTCCAAATCGCCCAACCGCTCTTGGCATCCAGGGCATAGAGGGTACCATCGAGTGAGGCGGCATAAATCGCCTGTCCTTTATTGACCGGGGAGGAGGTCAAGGCGCGTTTCGCCTGGAATCGCCATTTCATCGCGCCGCGAAAATCGAGGCTGTAGAATGAGCCGCTTTCCGTCCCAAAGTAGATCATCTCGTTTGCGATCAAAGGTGTGGAATGGATCGGGCTGTCGGTGGAGAATTTCCAGACCGGCCTGCCGCTATTGACATTGACCGCATGCAGGTCATTATCGTCGGATCCGAAGAAGACATGTCCGTCCGAGATGCGCGGTGAGGAGTAGATCCTGCCATCAGTGTAATACGTCCACAAGAGTTTGCCCGAGCGCGCTCCAATGACGTGCAGCCGTTGATCTTCCGAACAGAAAAAGACGTTGTTCTCATAGACTAACGGGCGGGAGACAATCCCGCCATCCGTCGGATACTTCCACTGGAACTTGCCGTCAGCAGCGTTCAAGGCGTAGAGGTTGTTATCATAACAACCAACGTACAATATGCCCTGGTGCAGGGTCGGTGTTCCGCGGATCTCATCCTCGCATTTGAAATCCCATACGGGTTTTACCCCACTGCTGACAGGCGTGGGCAGCGCGGTGGAAGTCAGTTTTTCAAGAACGCCGGTTTTTCGCGCGACACCCATCAGCGCGTCCTTCATCGCATCGGCGGTTTGAAATCGTTCTGTGGGATTGTATTGCAAGGCTGTGTTCACAACCGCTTCAAGTTCGATGGAAGTATTCGGGTTGATCCTGCGTACAGGCCGCTCGGCGAATGTGAAGGGAGGCTCCAAACGCGGATCGCGGCGGGTAAGGACGTGGTGCAGGGTCGCGCCAAGGGCGTAGATATCCGCGAGAGGAGTGGCATCGCCGCGATACTGCTCGGGCGGAGAATAACCCTCGGTGCCTATCATTGTGCCTTTTATGCCCGTCTGAAAAGTTTTAGCGATGCCGAAATCCACAAGGACCACGTCCCCGTTGTGGTTGATGATCACATTGGACGGTTTCATATCCCTGAAAATGATCGGTTCCGGTTTGTGGTTGTGCAGATAAGCAAGCACGTCACACAGCTGGATCGCCCAATTAATGACCTGGTCCTCCAGCAGGAAGCCGTCCGCATCGTTGATGACCGCCTCCAGATCCCTGCCTTGAATGAATTCAAGCACGAGATAGGAACGATCGTCGTGGGAGAAATAATCGTAGATCCGCGGTATGGAAGGATGGTGGAGAGTGGCAAGCAGATTCGCCTCGCGTTCGAAATTCTGCACGATCGTCTGGCGCACGAGCAGATCCGGCGCCATATTGATCATCTCCTTCACCGCCACCAGTTTCACCACATTCGGGAAGTGCATATCCCGGGCGCGATAAACCGAGCCCATGCCGCCAATCCCGATCACCTCCTGAATGGAATATCGGTTGACCAGCGTCACACCGGCCAGCAATTGCTTGCGCCCCGGCTGATCACCCGAACCCGAACCATAAGGACCGATGGGAGATGTGATGTTTCTAGTTTCCATATCAATAAATCCGAATTTGTGAATTATAAGGGTATTTGCTCCGGCTGGGTATTGCAATTTTGAAAAAAACAGGGATTTCTGCCTTGCAATGGCGCATAAACTACGGCACAATCAAGGTCTGTGAAAATCCTCGCAGTCAGCGATCAGGTAGTCGAACGCGTCTATTCCCTTGCGTCGAACGGTCATTTCAGCGACGTCGGGCTGATTCTCGGTTGCGGTGACCTGCCTTATACCTATCTCGAATTTCTAGTGACGGTGCTGAATGCGCCATTGTTTTATGTGCCAGGGAATCACGACCCTGATTTCAATCCTCGAGATTCGAATTCGAAAGCAGAAGGCGGCTCAAATCTGGACCTCAAGACATTCTGTCATAAAAATATATTGATCGGCGGCTTCGGCGGTTCCGTGCGCTACCGGCCCGATGGGACCAACCAATACACCCAATGGGAAGCGTACCTGAGGGCATTCGGAATGATACCCCGACTCCTTTCCAACCGGCTCCGATACGGGCGCGCCCTTGATATTCTTATCAGTCATTCACCGCCCTCAGGCATCCATGACGATACCGATCAACCCCATCATGGGCTGAGCGCCATCAATTGGCTGATCCGATTCGCCCGTCCCCGCATCCACCTGCATGGACACACTCACTTTTATCGCAGTAACATCGCCAAAAAGGAGACAGGGTTCGGATGCACGACCATAATCAATGTCTATCCTTACAAAGTGATCGAATTTTCGACTTTAGACCCAATCAATAAAGAAAAGCGAGCAGACCATGCCCAATGAACTCGATTCCCTGGTTCGCGCCGATTTCAGCCGCGCGCGTTTCAAGTCATTCATCAACCAGGTTTTTTCGGTGCTTTCCGGCCAGCGCACCACCCTTCTTTCGTACGATGCCGTCAAGGAGAAGTTGAAGATCGGAGGTCCCATTTACAGGGGTGTCAAAACTGTCCGGGTGGACCAGATTGCGGGGAGTCTGAACCGGTATCATGAGTTCGATAACGCATTCCTCCCCAAGGAAGATCAGCTTGCCGGAAGGTGGCAAAAAGTGGACCGCGCCTTTTACCAGGATATCCACCTCCCTCCCGTGGTGCTCTACAAGGCGGGGCAGGTTTATTTCGTTGTGGATGGACATCACCGCGTATCTGTCGCGCGTGAGCAAAAACAGGAATTCATCGAAGCCGAGGTCCGCGAATGCGCCACACGGGTCAATATCACCCCCGAGATCAAGCCGGAAGACCTGGAAATCCTAGGCGCTAAAGTGGATTTTCTCGAGCGGACAGGCTTGGATAAACTCCGCCCGGATGCGGACATCAAGCTTAACGTCCCTGACGGTTTCACCCGCATGCTGGAGCACATCGCCGTGCACCGCTATTTCATGGGTTTGGATTTCAAACGCAATATCTCAGAGCGTGAAGCGGTCGAGCACTGGTACGACAAGGTCTACCTGCCCATTGTGAACATCATCCGTCAAAGCGGATTATTGGAGGATTTCCCCGGCAAAACCGAAGGCGATCTTTATCTTTGGACGCTCGACCATCAACACTATTTGTATCAAGAGGAAGGCCAACCGCTCCAGCCACCGGAGACCGCCGCAAAACAATTCATCGAAGAAAACGAGTAAATCCATCTCCAATGATACTTATTGCATTCAAGCCTTTTGCAAGGTAAACACGTTAAGGCGATACGTCATTCCCTATACTCAAAAGAGAATATCATGACCGACCTCCACCCCCTTTCCGGTGTATACGCCGCCGCGGTTACTCCCTATCTCGGCATCCCCAAAACGCCAGGCAGACCCGATACCGCCTTCGATTTCGAACTGCTCGCCGGTTTTCTCCACTTCCTTGCCGAACGGGGATGTCATGGGGCATTGTTATTTGGAACGACGGGGGAGGGTCCATCCTTCTCGCCCCGCGAACGCGAAGCGGTTCTTCGATCCATCCGGGTGATCCGTCATCAAATACGGGATTTTAAATTATTGGTGGGGACAGGGACATCCAGCCTTTCAGAGACCATCGAGTTGACAAAACTCGCTTACGACCTAGGCTATGACGGGACAGTTGTCCTCCCGCCCTATTATTACCGCAAGGCAACGGAGGACGGCTTGTTCCAGTGGTTCAGCGAATTGATCGAGCAAGCCGTACCGCAGGGAAAATATCTGCTTGGGTATCACATCCCGCCGATGACGGGTCTCGGCTTTTCACTGGATTTGTTGGAACGGCTTAAAACAAAATTCCCGGATCGATTTGCAGGTGTCAAAGACTCTTCGCATGATGAGTCGTTCGCAACCGCCCTCGGGGAGCGTTTTGGAAAAGACCTGCTTGTCCTGAACGGGACAGATTCCTATTTTCATCACGCGCTGAAGAATCACGCGCAAGGCGCGATTACCGCCCCGGCAAATTTGATCTCCGATAATTTACGAAAGATCTGGGACATGTTCCAAGAAGGCCGGGACCCGTCGAAGGTTCAGGCAAAGGTGACAGACCAGAGACATTTTCTGGAGCAATTCTCCCCCATCGCGCCGATCCTCAAAGGATTACTTCACAAAATTCATGGATTGCCGCTGTGGGCGGTTCGCCCGCCATTGGAACACCTTGATGAAAGAACCCTCGAAGATGCGGCGGAGAAATTTCTAAGAATATAAAACCATGTCAATCTGGCGTCTCCTTTACACTTCCCCAGCCACCGGCGCATGGAACATGGCTGTGGACGAGTCCATCCTCGAATCTATTTTTCGCGGCGAGTCGAAGCCGACACTGCGCTTGTATTCATGGAATCCGCCGTGTCTTTCCCTTGGTCACGCCCAACCCTTCAGGGATGTGGATGTGGAGCGACTGCGCGCCCGGGGCTGGGATGTCGTCCGCCGCGTGACCGGGGGACGGGCGATCCTGCACACCGACGAGTTGACCTACTCTGTGGCCGGTCCCGCGGATGAACCCGTCCTTTCAGGCGGAGTGCTTGAATCCTACAACCGGCTGGCAAAAGCGTTGTCTTATGCTGTGCGATCATTAAACGTGCCTGTCGAGGTAAAAGAATCTGAAGACGGACATTCCCAGCAAAATTTGAACCCCGTCTGCTTCGAAGTGCCGTCAACGTATGAGATCACTGTGAATGGAAGGAAATTGATCGGTTCGGCTCAGGCGCGCAGGAAGGAAGGCGTACTCCAGCACGGCTCGCTTCCCTTGACCGGCGACCTATCCCGTATCTGCGACGTCCTGGTTTTCGAAAACGAGTCAAAAAGGCAAAACGCGAAGGAAAGATTGCTGGCGCGGGCAACCACGGTCAGATCCGCTCACGGCGTGGATTCAAGTTGGGAACAGGCCGCCCAGGCTTTCGTCTATGGATTCGAAGCGGAGTTGGGAATCCGTTTCGAGAACGGGGAGCTGGCCCATTCCGAACTTCGACGCGCGGAGGAGTTGGTGAACGAGAAATACGCCCATCCTTCATGGACGGAGCGAAATTAATTTCACACAATTTTCGAACAATCAATTTCATGAAAAAATAACAGGCGCATCCGATTGAGATGCGCCTGTTTGGATTCCGGCCAATTTATACGACCACAGACTGATTGTATAGTTGCTGCTTGATCGAGGCGATATCTTGTTCCAGCCGCCTATCTGCATGAATCTGTTCCTTGATCTTTTCGTAGGCAGACATCACCGTGGAGTGGTCCCGCCCGCCGAGGACTTCACCGATCTGGGGAAAGGAGATTTTCGCCTCTTCGCGCAGGAGATACATGGCGATCTGCCGCGGCAAGGCTATTTCCTTGGTGCGGTCGCGCCCGAGCAGTTTTTCAGCAGTTAAACCGAATTTTCGTGCAACAAGGTCGACAACGTGATTAGGTTGAATGTCGTTTTTTGACGGCATCAGATCCGCCAGCGCCACTTCCACAAGGTCTGGGGTGAGAGATGCCCCGCTCAAATCCGCGTAGGCGATGATGCGGTTAAGAGCGCCTTCTAGCTCGCGGATGTTCGACTGCACGCGCTGGGCAATGCTTTCGAGGATCTCATCCGAAATTTGCCTGCCGGTCCGTTCGGCTTTGGAGCGGAGGATGGCAAGCCGGGTTTCGAGGTCTGGAGCCTGGATATCGGCAGTCAGCCCCCACTCGAAGCGGGAGCGCAGCCGTTCTTCGAGCGTGATGAGTGATTTTGGCGGCCGGTCGGACGAAACGATGATCTGCTTGTCCTGCCCATGCAATGTATTGAAGGTGTGGAAGAATTCCTCCTGCGTGGATTCCTTCCCGGCGATGAACTGGATGTCGTCGATCAAAAGCACGTCGGCAGAACGGTATTTTTCGCGGAAAGCCTGCGTGGTGTGCGTGCGGATGGCGGCGATCAGGTCGTTGGTGAATTCCTCTGATGAAACGTACAGGACGTTCAACCCGCTGGCGTGACAGGCATTGCCGATGGCGTGAAGGAGATGGGTCTTGCCGAGTCCGACGCCTCCATAAAGGAAGAGGGGGTTGTACGCCCTCGCAGGCTTGTCTGCGACCGCCTGACAAGCCGCATGTGCAAGCCTGTTGCCCGAACCGACCACATAGGTGTCAAAAGTGTAGCGCGGATTTAAGGTCACATGGCGGGGTTTTGGCTCAGGCGGAGTAATTTGAATCGAAGCGGGTGCCGGATCGGGGTCCAAAGTGGAAGCGATATCTTCCGATTGGGAAACTATGAACTTCACCGACACTTTCGAGTTCAACGTATCGATCAAAAGCTTATTGACAGTGGCGGCAAGGCGCGTATCGAGCCAGTCGCGCGCGTAGGCGTTACGGACTCCTACCGTCAGCATCCCGTTATCGTAGCCAACGGGGCGGGTATCGCGCACCCAGGTATCGAAGGATGCGCGCGGCATATCCATTTGGAGTTGCGCAAGGACGGTTTGCCATGCCTGTTCAGCGTTCATAGTTGTTCCTCGATGTTCAAGATTTCCGAAATTTTGACGTAGATGAAACTAACCCGCCTTTCTGGGCGGCTTTTTCGAGTTTTCGTTTGAATCTGTTGTACTTCTTCTTTCTGGGATCAGCGGATGAACTCTATCAAGCAAACATCCGTTATTTCAGCGTGCGCTTATTCTAGCAGAATATCCCAATGAATAATAGTCGTTAGACCTACGTGAAGTTAAAAATTTTTGTTTTTTTAAGATTATCCCATCTTAAAGAATCTTTATGATTTCAAGTTAAACCTGATTTTTTACTAGAACAAGCGTTTCAGCCATGAGCGCCCAATTACCGCACGCCTACCCCCATATATGGGTATTGGAGGCGGAATCGACATAAGCATGATATTTCTATGTTAATAAATGTTCATGAACAACATTCACGATTCAAATCGGATGAGACTCAAAATCCTGCGATTCAATTTGTGATCATGAATGTTTTGCGCGTTTCATTGTTTGATTCCGCGCGGAACCCATGCCAACACCGTCGTTCCTTCGCCTTGAATCGATGTAATATCGACATCACCACCCGATGAACGCGCGCGAGTCTGCATATTGGCAAGTCCGTGACCGATGAATGTGGACATTTTTTCAACATCAAAGCCCTTTCCATCATCGTTGATCTCCAATAAGGCGCGATCTTCCGTCGTCCAAAGCGAAATTCGGACGTTTTTTGCCTTCGCATGCTTGGCGGAATTCGCCAACGCCTCCTGGCATATGTGAAATAATGCGAGAGATTGAGCCTGAGTCAACTCCTTCATCTCGGATTCGGGCGATGTAAATAACACTTCAGAGAATGTATTTGCGCGATATTCAGTGATCAGGCGCTTGATTCCGTTCATTAAGCCGTCGTTTCCGAGCTGGCGGGGTCTTAAATCGAGAATATACGCTCGTAAATCGCGTATTGCCTGGTTCAAACCCTCGATGGCATGGTCGATTTTTGCCTTCGCTTCGTCCGAATCTTCAATGACAAGGTGTTTTGCGCCTTCCAAACCCAGCCCAACCCCGTAAATCGATTGAATGATGCCGTCATGAAGGTCCATACCGATGCGATTGCGTTCCTCCAAGACCGCCAACCGACGCGCATTGGCGTGTAATCGGGCATTTTCGATGGCAAGTCCAGCCCATGCTCCGACCGCGGAAAGCATCTGAACGCTTCGATCTTCGAACGGAGCCTTCGAACGCGTGGCGACGCTCATCACACCCATCACGCTTTCACTTGAAATAAGAGGAATACTCAATATTTGCCGAAAACCGGCCTTCACCACCGCCTTGCGCAGGAAACTTTCATCCTTGGCGAGGTCTGTGCTGATCATTGGACGCCCAATTTTCGCAACGATTCCCGGATACCCCTCACCCACCTGGAACAAGTTTCTCGTCCAAAACGCCTCGGCGGCTTCCCCGCGGTGGAGCATCATGCGTAATGTGGTCTTATCCTCTTCCAGCAGGAAGATCTCCCCCGCTTCCATTTTCAAATAGTTCATCACCAACCCGAGGGCTTTGTTCAGGATTTCGTTGAGATCGAGGCTGGAGGTCAACGCAGAGGCGATATCGTTCAAAAGGTTCATGTCCACATTGCGACGGGTCAGCGCGGCGTCACGTTCCATCATGTTCTCGATCAACCGCGCGTTGGTGATGGCGGTCGCCGCATATGTGGCGAGCATTTGTATGATCATCTCGTCGTCCGACGAGAAATCATCGGCGTCCTTTTTCTCGGTCAGGTAGATCTGTCCCAATTGGCGGTCACTCGTCCGAATTGGCATACCCAGGAAGGAGACCATCCTTGGGTGGTGATCGGGAAAACCCACAGACTTGGGATGATTTTGAATTACGGGAACACGCAGGGGGGATTCGGTGTCCATCAATTCCCCGATCAAGCCGCGTCCCACCGGCGGATGCGCGATACGCTTGACCGCGTCGCGGGTCATGCCTACGGAAATGAACTTTTCGAGTTTCCCTTTTTCATCCAGAACGCCCAATGCGGCATATTTTGCCCCCGCCTGTTCGCAGGCAGTGGATGCGATCCTTTCCAGCAAGGTATCCAGCGAAACATCCTTAACCAATTCAAGGCTCGCCCGATGAAGCGCAAAGAGGCGTTCCTGTAATTGCTCGCGGGTTAGAAGCATCCAAACTCCTCCTGCAAATTATACCAAGACCTGTTATTTGATAGAATTTGCCAGCAGGAAATTGTTAGCATAGGACACAATATGACAACATCCCGAATCTCTGGTTTTTATAACATGACGCTCGAAGAGCGTCGCGCGAAAATTGAGGAAGCGCTCTCGCTTCAGACTCCGCCCGATCTTGGCGCGTGGACCTCAGGCGGGCTCTCCGCTGAAGCCGCCGACCACATGATCGAAAATGTGATCGGTCTCCATAGCCTGCCATTGGGCATTGCGCTGAACTTCATGGTCAACGGACGTGATGTGCTCGTGCCGATGACGCTTGAAGAACCGTCTGTTGTGGCAGGCGCTTCGTTTATGGCAAAACTTGCCCGCGCAGGCGGCGGATACCAAGCCACCACCACCGACCCGCTCATGATCGGGCAGATGCAGGTCATTAATGTGCCCAATCTCAATGAAGCAAAACTAAAGATATACGAGAAGAAAGCCGAACTGCTCGCCGAAGCGGACTCGATTGACCCGATCCTCAAAAAGTTCGGCGGCGGTGCAAGAGACCTCGATGTTCGAGTATTCGAAGATTCGCCAATTGGCGGATTCCTGGTTGTTCATCTAATCTATGACGTCCGTGATGCGATGGGCGCGAATGCGGTCAATACAGCTTGCGAAAGACTCGCGCCAAAGATCGAAGCCATCACCGGCGGGAAAGTTCACCTGCGCATTCTCTCCAACCTCGCAGATAGGCGCATTGCCCGCGCACGTTGTACAATCCCCGTAAAAGAATTAGCTTTCGATACCTTCTCCGGTGAATCTGTCCGCGATGGAATCATCGCCGCCTACGCCTTCGCCGCCGTGGACCCGTACCGCGCCGCTACCCACAACAAGGGCATTATGAACGGCGTGGACTCGGTGGTCATTGCCACAGGCAACGATTGGCGCGCCATTGAAGCGGGCGCTCATGCCTATGCCGTCAAAAACGGACATTACACCTCCCTCTCCACCTGGGGAAAAGACAGTGAAGGCAACCTCGTCGGCACGCTCGAAATACCCATGGCGGTTGGCATCGTCGGCGGAGCGACCAAAGTCCACCCGGCGGCGCAAGCCGCAGTCAAACTCATGGGTGTAAAAACTGCCAATGAATTAGCTGAGATCATCGTTTCAGTGGGACTGGCTCAGAATATGGCAGCTCTCCGCGCTCTCGCCACTGAAGGCATCCAACGCGGACACATGTCACTGCATGCGCGTCAAGTTGCGATCGCCGCAGGTGCGGAAGGTGATTTGATCGAAAAGGTTGCGGCGCAAATGGTGGCAGAGAAGGTTGTGAGAATTGACAGGGCGGAAGAGATTTTGAAGACGATGAGTGGAAAGTAGAAAGTGGTAAGTTGGTAGATTAGTAGATTGGTAAATGGTGACTCATGGATACCGAAGCCTTAATTGAATTTACACAAAAGCTCGTCCGCCAGCCCAGTTTGTCTGGTGAGGAAGGCGCGGTCACGAGACTCGTCGTGGACGAGATGAACGCTCTCGGCTTTGATAAGGTTTGGGTTGACAAATACGGTTCCGCCGTGGGAATGATCCGCGGGGCGCAGGCGGGTAAGACTCTGCTTTTTGATGCGCACACTGATACGGTGGGAATCGCTCCCGGGTCCGTCTGGACTCGCGCCCCTTTCGGCGCCGAAGTGACCGACACACACATGTACGGGCGCGGCGTGATGGACATGAAAGGTTCACTTGCGGCGATGATCCACGCGGCGGCGAGCGCGGACAGAAACAAACTCGGGGGCACAGTGGTAATTTCGGCTTCAGTGATGGAAGAGGTTTACGAAGGCGGCGCGCTCAAAGCTGTGATGGACGAGGTCAAGCCGGATTATGTCGTGATCGGCGAAGCGACCCAACTCAACCTGGCACGCGGCGGGCGCGGACGGGCAGAGATTCATCTTGAAGCAATTGGCAAGCCTGCGCATTCATCGTCGCCGCAATTGGGCATCAACGCTATTCATTTGATGACGAAGGTCATCGCAGAGATCGAAAAACTCCAGGTCAAGGAATATCCGTTGATGGGTCCGGGAATTTACGCGCTCACCGACATCATTTCGGAGCCCTACCCCGCTTACTCTGTAATCCCCGCCAAATGCAAAGCGACCTATGATCGCCGCCTTCTGCCAGGTGAAACACCTGAAGGTGTGTTGAATGAAATTACTTCATTGTCTGCACTGAAGGATGTCAACTTCACGGCAAGAATCGCGCAAAGCGACCACATCACCTACACAGGCGAAACGCTAACCGCGCATAAATTCTTCCCGGCTTGGGAGTTGGATGAAGATAACGAGTTTGTGCAAATGGCATTAAAAGGACTTCGCGCCTCAGGGCTGGACCCGAAACTGGGTGCCTACCGATTCTGCACCAACGCCGCTTACAGCATTGGCACAGCGGGCGTCCCAACCATTGGCTTTGGTCCCGGCGCGGAAGGGGACGCGCACGTGGTGGATGAACAGCTTAGTTTGCTTGAATTGGAAAAGACGGCGCGGGGGTATGTTGGGATTATTGAAGCGGTGTTGGGAAGATAGAAAGCGGAAAGATGAAAGAGGATAATCTTCTCTGGCAAATCCGCTATTTTGTTTACTCACACATTGCAGAAGCCACCCGCCCACCTCGCGTGGATGAAGCCGCCGCGCATTTTGGAACCTCAATTGAAGAAGCCACAGAATTTTATAAAGAACTTCATAACCGCCACGCTGTGTTCCTCGATTTAGACAAGATGGCTATCCGCATGGCAAATCCGTTCTCAGGCATTCCCACCGATTTCAAAGTCCTTGCCAATGACAAGACCTACTTCGCCAACTGCGCCTGGGACATGTTCGGCATCCCTGCCGCTTTGCATTGTGACGCCCTCATTGACGCAGTTTGCACAGGGAGCAACGATACCGTCCGCATCGAAATCAAAGATGGGCAAATTACCAATCACCAATTTACCAATTCCCAATTACTAATCCACTTCCCCCTGCCTTTCGCCCGCTGGTACGATGACCTTGTCTTCACCTGAGCAACCATGCTTCTCTTCCGGTCGGAAGAATGGGTTGATAAGTGGTGTAAACGAAACGATCTCGAACGCGGCGAGATGCTCAATATCCAACAAGTATGGGAGCTTTCCAAACTTTGGTACGGCAACCGCATGTCGCCCGAATATCACGGGCGCAGCATGGAGCAGGTCGCGGAGGTTTTCAGGCAGGCTGGGTTGATGTCAAAATTTTGGTATACATAAAGGAAAATAAAATGAGAATCCTTGTCTTATCCGATGTTCATGGAAACTGCCTGGCGCTCGAAACCGTATTGGCGGATGCAAAAAGGAAAGACTTTGATCATATCGTCTGCAATGGCGATATGGTTCAAGGCGGAGCGCAGCCACATGAAACCGTCCAACTTTTGCGCGAACTGAAATGCCCCATCGTGATGGGGAATTCTGATGCATGGCTGCTGACCGGGGTCGAGACAGATGCGCATTTGATCTCAGAAGAACGCCGGAAGAAATTGAACATCGTCCGCGAGTGGTCGTTGAGCAAACTGAGCAAGGAGGACTATGCATTCATCGACGCATTTCAACCAACGGTCACTGCCGATTTGGAAAACGGCAAGAGCCTGCTCGCTTTCCACGGCTCACCTGCATCGTTCGACCAGATCCTCCTGCCATCCACTCCTGAGGATGAGTTCCAGGAAACTCTCAAACCGCACGCTGACCATATTCTCACCGGCGGACATGTCCATCTCCAATATACCCGCCGCCTGCGGGACAGCCGGAACTTTTACTTCAACCCGGGCAGTGTCGGCGTGGCATACAATCACGAACAGATCAGTGAGCAAAAATTGCTCGATCCCTGGGCAGAATATGCCATTCTTACCTTTGAAAAATCGATTACCCAGCTTGAGTTCATCCGGGTCAATTTGGATATGGAAAAGATGGCTGACATTTACCAAATGAGTGACAGACCGTTCGCAAATGAAGCGATGGGGCAATACACATCTTAACCTCAAAGTTTTTGAATCTTCATGGCGCTTGTTATTTTTGATTTTGACGGTGTTCTTGCGGACACACTTGACGACCTGATACGATTCGGGCAGGAGGCTTGCAATCAATTGGGTGTAAATCATTTTGTCACCAAAGATGACCTGAGCCATCTCGAAGTGATGTCATTTGATACCTTCGGACGGGCTTGTGATGTACCTGAGCATCTTCTGGACGAATTCGTTAAAATCAGCCTGAACCTGTTCGCAGAAATAGAATCTCCGCCCGCTATCTTTGACGGATTGAATGATGTAATCCGTCATCTTTCAACCAGCCATAAACTCGCCATCGTGACGACAAATACAGCACAGAACGTCCGCGCCTTTCTCACCCACCACGGATTGGACAGTCTCGTCCATGCCGTTTACGGTGTGGACACGCCCGGCTCGAAGGCGCAGAAAATATCACTGGCGCGGAAGCGGTTTATGGAGGAATCCGTTTTCATGATCGGCGACTCGCTGAGCGACGTCCGCGCCGCGAAAGAAGTGGGAGTAGTCAGCGTTGCCGTCACTTGGGGACATCAGAGTTTGGAGATGTTACAAATGGGAGAGCCGGATTATGTGGTGAATCTTCCGCATGAGTTAATTCAAACAATTGAACTATTCAACAACATTAGTAATGAATAAAAAAAGGAAGTTCAGGACACGGAAAAAACGGATTTCACAGATTATCACGGAAAAAATTTTAAAAAATCCGTGAGAAGCCGTGCATTCCGTGTAATCCGTGTACAGGGTTTTCTATCCGTGATTCAAGTTAAAATAACAAGATAGCTTTTGCAAGCCCTCACCCGCTACAATCCTCTTACTTACTCAGGAAAAAAAATGACAACTCCTCAACCTTCCCCTACTTTACTTAAACCCGTCAAGCCGGTTGGCATTGTCGGTTATGGCGCGTATGTGCCGCGTTACCGTCTGCCCGCAAAAGAAGTCGCCCGCGTATGGACGGGCAAGACGGGCGGACTCCCCATCAAGGAGAAAGCCGTCCCCGGGCTGGATGAAGACGTGATCACGATGTCTATTGAGGCGGCGCGGAATGCAATGATGCGCGCTCAAATCGACCCGACCGAACTTCGTGCCGTGTGGGTCGGCTCGGAGTCGCATCCGTATGCGGTCAAGCCAACCTCCACGCTCGTGGCTGAAGCCATTGGAGCCGTCCCGAACACCCAAGCCGCAGACTGGGAATTCGCCTGCAAGGCTGGCACAGAGGCGCTCGTCGCTGCGATGGGTTTGGTCGGCTCGGGCATGGGTCACTACGCCATGGCAATCGGCATGGATACGGCGCAAGGCAAACCCGGCGACGCGCTCGAATATACCGCTGGCGCGGGCGGTGGCGCGTATATTGTCGGTCCCGCCGAAGAGTCGCTGGCGGTCATCAATGCTTCGTATTCCTACGTCACCGATACGCCCGACTTCTGGCGGCGCGAATATCAGAAATATCCAGAACACGGCATGCGCTTCACCGGCGAACCCGCCTACTTCAAGCACATCACCGAAGCCGCAACGCATCTCATGGAAGCGGCTGGCACCACCGCCAAACATTACAAGTGGGCGGTCTTCCACCAGCCGAATACAAAGTTTCCGCAGCGTGTTGCGGGTCAACTCGGTTTCTCGATGGATCAGATCGAACCCGGTCTGCTCGTGCCGATCATTGGAAACACATACGCAGGCGCAGCAATGATCGGTTTGACTGCGACTCTCGACATCGCCCAGCCCGGTGAGCGGATTCTTGTCGTCTCTTTCGGCTCCGGAGCCGGGTCCGACGCCTTCGACATTACCGTCACTGATAAAGTCTCTGCCAGACAAAACCTCGCCACGAAGACTCAGGAATATATCAAGCGTCGCACGGAGATCGATTATGCAACGTATGTGCGCTTCCGCGGTAAATTGGCGATGAAGTAGAAAATTCAGTGAATAGGTCATAGAGAATAGTAAAACCAACTATTCACCATTCACTATTCCCTATGACACAATCAGGAAACTATACATGACAGACGTCGTTATTGCAGGAATAGGACAAACCGAAGTCGGCGAGCATTGGGATATTGGTCTGCGCGACCTCGCCTACGCCGCCATCCATGACGCCATTCAAGATGCGGGCGGACTCAAGCCTCAGTCGCTGTTCGTGGGCAATATGCTCGCGCCGAACCTTTCTCGGCAGGCGCACGTCGCTGTGCTGGTTGCGGATTTTGCCGGGCTGAACGGCATCGAAGCTGTGACCGTCGAAGCGGCGGGCGCTTCGGGCGGAGCGGCACTGCGTCAGGGCTATCTCGCCGTCGCAAGCGGTTTCGTGGATGTCGCTCTGGTTGTGGGTGTAGAGAAATTTACAGACAAGGTCGGCGCGGGCGTGGATGAAGCCCTCGCCACCACCGGCGATGCGGATTTCGAAGCCGTGCAGGGCGTGACTCCTGCCGCACAAGCCGCACTCTTGATGAAGCGTTATATGCACGAATATGAGGTCCCAGCCGGTGGATTTGCAGGATTCGCACTCACCGCACATGCCAATGGCGTCGCGAATAAAAATGCCATGTTTCGCAAAGCCATCAAAGCGGAAGTCTACGCCAAAGCGGAGATGGTCAGCGACCCGCTTAACATGTTCGACATGGCGCCCAATGCGGATGGCGCGGCGGCTGTTCTGCTCACCCGGCGGGAGTTGCTGCCGTCGAATTACAAAAATCCGTTAGTGAAAGTGGCTGGCTCAGGAGCATCTTCGGATACGCTGGCATTGCACGACCGAAAAGATATGTTGTTCTTTGATACGGCGCAAATCTCGGCGGGCAAAGCCATGAAGCAGGTCGGGTTGACTCTCGACGGCATTGACTTCTTCGAGTATCACGACATGTTCAGCATTTTTGCCGCCCTGCAATTGGAAGCGGTCGGGTTTGCGATCAAGGGGAGCGGCTGGAAACTCGCCGCGGACGGGTCGATCGGTCTTAAAGGCAGCATCCCCTGCGCGACGATGGGCGGAATGAAGGCGCGCGGATTCACAGGTGGAGCCGCGGGCGTGTATCAAGCTGTGGAAGCAACGATCCAGTTACGAGGTCAGGCTGAGGCGAATCAAGTCAGGGATGCGCGCTTCGGGTTGATCCAATCCCTGGGCGGACCCGCATCCACATCCGTGAGTCACATCCTGCAACGGCTGGATCAAAATTAAGGCTTATCATCCATTGCAAGGCGGATCAAAGCGGGGATGCCAATGCCAGCCAAAAGCCATGCCAAACCTGCGAACTGCGCGGGAATGAGCAGGCGGGCGTTGGAAATAAACCCATGATAAAGAAGAATGCCTTGAAGGCGAAGTTTTGCCAGCACAACGGGCGGAAGGCTCTGCGCGGAAACGAATAACGCGATCACCGAAAGGACGATGGCGCTTGCGACAGCCAGGTCTTTCCATGTAACCAGGGCTGGGCGCTTTTCGACGCGGATGCGCGCCATTAATTCGGGGGCAATGTCGCGCGGCATGGGCGCAAGCGGCTGGGACGAGAGCGCGTCTTCGATGAGCGCGTCATTTTCTAGGCGGTTATCCATGATTCCTCCAATTGGGCAAGCGACTTGCGGAGTTGTTCCTTTGCGCGGAAAATACCCGTTTTGACGGTGCCGAGCGGCAGGTTGAGGGTCGAGGCGATCTCTTCATAAGAAAGTTCATTTTGGTATCTGAGGGTAATGAGCAATTGATATTTGGCATCCAGGTTTTGAATCGCTTCGTCGAGATGCTGCCTGGTCTCGTTTGATTCAAAAACAGATGCGGGTGTATTGAAGTGCGGTTCGGGGATATCCTCCATCACGTCGTCGCCAAGGTCGTTAAGCGACCGCCGCAGGTTGGGAAGCCTGTTGTAGCAAAGGTTCGTGACGATGCGATACAGCCAGGTGCGGAATTGGGACTGCCCTTTGAAGTTGGGCAGGGCCGTCCAGGCGCGCACAAAGGCCTCCTGCGCCAGATCGAGCGCCTCGTTCTCATCTTTGACGACACGCAGGGCAAGGTTGTAGACATATTGTTGATGTTCGCGCACAAGAGCGGCGAAGGCATCAGGGTCGCCTTTTTGGGCTTTTAGCACGAGAGTTTGCTCGGAAGCGGGCATGAAGTCTCTGACGAATTAGACAGTGAAAGGCGGGTAAAGTTTCACATTTGGCTGGAAAACGATGGACGATTGACCATGGACAGACGGTTTGCTCGTCCACCGTCTGTGGTCCAAGATCTGCTGTTAGCCCTTGAAACTTTTTCTCACGACTTCTGTCCAATGAAGTGAGACCATGATAAATCAAGGAGCAAAGTAATGAAAAGACCCCTGGTGATCGTTTTATTAAGCATCGCCTTGTTGCTTGTGATGGCGGGGATCAGCGCAGTAGTATATTTCTCCGCCCGCGAAGGCGGATTCGGATTCGATTCAAACCTCGCATCCGCGACAGCAGAGGAGACCAAAACCCTGAAGGTGGATGCAAAGAAACCGGTCACACTCAACTTGGACAACGATGCCGGGGATATATCCGTTATCGGCGCGTATGTTGAGGCGGTGGAGGTCAAAGTCATCAAGACCGGCAACGCGCCCACCCGATCCCGAGCGGAGGAAGATCTTGGCGACATCCGCTATGAGATCAGGCAGGACGGCAATGCCGTCACCCTGCTGTATAAATTGGACGGGATGCAGACAAATCACATCGATACCGTTGATTTCGTCGTGACCGTTCCCGCCGATACGACTGTCGGTATCGAGACCAACTTCGGCAGGGTGGATGTTGCGAACGTAAACGGCAGCGTGGAAATCGCCAGCGATTTCGGCGATGTGACGGTAAAAGACGTCGCAGGAGCGCTGACTCTGGAAAATTCCGGCGGCGAGATCGAGATTCAAAATTTGGACGCGAAGTCGCAGGATATATCCGTCGACGCCGACTTCGGCAGGATCACACTCGAGAACGTCAAAGGCAGGGATATTTCCATCCGCTCGAACAGCGGCACACTAGCGCTTATCGAAGTCCGCGCCTCGGGCGAGCTGTTTGCCAAATCGGATTTCGGCGATACATCGTTCGAGAACGGTTCCGCCTCATCCCTCACCGTCGAATCGAGCAGCGGCAAGGTAAGGATTGTCAATGCGAACATCCGCGGCGCGCTGGCGGTCACTTGCGACTTCGGCGATATCGAACTGAATCAAACGCTGGCGGGATCCTATGATCTCGATTCAAACAGCGGCGGGATCGTCATCGACGGCGCGAAGAAAAGAATCAAAGCGCATACCGATTTCGGCAATATCACCGTGTCGAATGCGCAGGAAGCCACCCTCGATCTCAGTTCGAACAGCGGCACGATCAGGTTCGAAGGTTCGCTCGGCGCAGGTCCGCACAGGATCAAATCCGATTTCGGCGAGATCGCCCTGACCCTGCCCGCAGACTCGAAATTGAACGTCTATCTCAAAACCGATTTTGGAAACATCGACTCCGACCTGCCCATCACAGTTGTCACGACGGGAAGCACCGGTTCCGATAAGAGTCAGATCACCGGGACGGTCAACGGCGGCGGCGCTCAACTCACCGTTTCGACGAACAGCGGCAACATCACGATCAACGCCCTGGAAGAATAGATTTTTCAAAACAAAAGGAGAAAAAAATGAACAGCGATTTTGTCCCCGTCATCGGCGTTTCCGCAATTCTGTTGATCACCTTTGGCTTCATCGCCATTATGAGGTACATCAATTACAAGGAAAACATGGGACTGGCTGAAAAAGGCCTGACCCGCCCGGAAACGAAAGGAGGAAAAGGCTTTCTGCGCTGGGGAATTGTAATTGCCGCGCTGGGACTTGCCTTCACCATCGGACTCTACCCCATCGGCTTTACCAACGGCGATGGGTATCCGCTTCATCTCGGACCGTGGATGCTGGGAGGCTTCATCCCGCTTTTCCTCGGTTTGGGCCTGGTCCTTCTCCATTATTTGACGGACAAGGAGTAAGCGGCAGGTCGAGAGAATAAAATCTTTGAATCGCCAAGGTTGTCAAGAAAATCTTTGCCGGGCTTGGCGATTTTTATTTTATTTGACGAATCGCCTGCCCGCCCAGACGCTGACCAGTGTTACCGCCGCACTTAAGATCGTTCCCCATGCAAGGTCAACAACTGTGACCAGAACTGGCCAGCCTTCGAGCGTGGCAAGATTGGTCAAATCGTAGGTGGCATAGGTCACCAGCCCGAACACCGCGCCTCGCCGCACCGCCTTGATTAGCGTCCCTTCGCGCACACCTGGCTCGACGACAAACACCACCATGCCAAGGACGAACAGCAGATAAAAAAATCCCGCCGCGAGGAAGTTGGGATTCTCCGCCAGGATATAACCGATCTGCGACTGGTAAAACGACGGCGCAACCAATCCCAGCCAGATCGAGTCGATGGCGAGGAAGGCGAGCAGGGTGATGAGATAGAGTTTGGGTTTCATGGATTGTCGTAAAAATACTCGGTTGGAAAATTTCTCTCCAACCGAGTAGATGGGTTTACTTGCTCTTCTTACTGACCGTCTTTTTCTTTGCAACGGGTTTAGCAGATGCCTTCGCCGTAACTGCTTGTGTAATTTGTGCCTTCTTTGCAGAATCTTTCTTCGATTTTTTCACTTTTTTCGCTTTGGTAGCAACAACCTTCTTCACAGCAGGGGTCTTCTTCACAGATCTAGTCTTAACTGCGGCTTTCTTTGCCTTGGCAGCCGTCTTCTTGACCGCAGCCTTGCGGACGGCGCGCTTCTTCTTCTCTACAGGTTTCTCTTCCATAACCTCATCGGGTTTTGCATACATCTTCCCCCACTCCCCCTGCATGGACGGGACGCCCGCGCCGTTCAATTGATCGCAAATATCCCCCCACTCCTTATCGTAGACAAAGCGGAAGTCCATGAAGGCGTGGCATTGATACGCGCCGAGTTCCACATACATGCCGCTTTTCCAAATCTCCTCGCACGAGCGGATGTATTCCAATTGCGAGGCGTAATCCTTGAAGATGGCGAATCCATCTCGCGGCAAGCCAAGTCCTTCGGCAAGGTTGCGGCGGACAAGTTTGCCCGATGTTTTATCCAAGGCGGGAGCCGAGGTTTTGATCCAGCCTTTTGTGTCTGAATATTTGTTGTGATAAATGACCAGCCCGCGTTCGTCCTGGAAACGATTGCTATAGGCAAAAACATTTTCATCGAGTCCGCCGTAGGGTTTTTGCAGGTCGAAGAGCAGGAAATTCTCCACGTCAGCGAACAGGAATCGGCGGTGAAGAAGCGGGAAGATCCTCCAATCGTGAGCCTGGATCAAACCATCATCCGGGGTCTCATCCCATTTCGGGCTGCGGAATTCCATCCCGTATTTCTCGGCAAATCCCTCGATCTGTCCATGACCGAACATTGGCAAGCCCGGCAGGGTGGCAAGCAGTGTGCATACACCAAAATATTTATCGCCCTTCTCGAACTGCTCAACGGCAGTCTTCTCGTCGGGATTGTTCATGAAGTTGACGTAGCGCTTGAGGATCTGCGGGTCGAATTCGAGCGTGTTCTTGATCGCCATGCGATACTTGGCATTATCTTCGTCGCGCAGCATGTGCATGAACGCGGAGTTGTACACGCGATGCATCCCGAGCGTGCGTACGAAATATCCCTCCATGAGCCAGAAGGCTTCGGCAAGCAAGAGCGTATCGGGAACTTCCGCCGCGACCCGATCGACAACTTCGCGCCAGAACTCGACGGGGATTTTGTCGTCGAACTCCGCCTTGGTCAAGCCGAACTGCGAACGTGAGGGAATCGCCCCACCCGCGCCCGGCTCGGGGAACCACAGACGCTGGATGTGCTTCTTGGCGAGTGTCATCGCCGCATCGAAGCGGATGACCGGAAAATTGCGCGCCACGTGCAGGATGACTTGAATGACCGCCTCGCGGACCTCGGCTTTGGTGTAATCGAGTTGGGCGGTGTCGTTCCATGGGAAGGATGTGCCGTCGTTGCCGTGATAGATAAATCGCAGGTCGCCGGTCTGCAAGTCACGGCGTTGAAACACAACTGCGGCATCGGTTTTGTCATAGTAATGGTCTTCGAGATAAATGCCCACGCGCAAATCATCGGACAGGTTTTCAGACCGAAACGAATAAGACGGGTAGGGCGAATGAGACATGGCCAGGAACCAATCGGGATGTTCGATCACCCACTTCGAGTCGATGCCCATGTGGTTCGGGACCATATCCGCCGAGAGGCGAATCCCGCGCGACCATGCCCGCGCGCGCAAATCTTCCAGGGCAGACCACCCTCCCAAATCCCCGGCGATGTCGTAGGAGTTGAGGGAATACGCCGATGCAACCGCATCCGCCTGACCCATGCGCTGTTTGATGCGCTGCGAGGCGCGGCTTCGCTCCCACAGGCCTATCAACCACAAGCCGGTGAATCCGCGCGAGGCGAGCAGGTCCAATTCTTCATTGGGGATTTGGTCAAGGGTGCTTATCGCGCGTTTGTATCTTTTCGATAACTGGTCGAGCCACACGTATGTGTTCTTGGCGATCAAAACGAGTCGCGGCATCCAATCCTGGTCGGGACTGTAGCGTTCGTATTCGGAATATTCCCCCGACAAATAATCCGGCAATCGGATCTCCG
This sequence comes from Anaerolineales bacterium, assembly GCA_015075725.1. NCBI lineage: Bacteria > Bacillati > Chloroflexota > Anaerolineae > Anaerolineales > Anaerolineales bacterium. Next base: position 4,424,550 of record JABTTV010000001.1, read on the forward strand.
CGCCGAAGGTGTCCGTCGGTCCCTGCTTGCGGATGATTTCTTCGCGGAGGTAATCGAGGGCGCGCAGAAGGCGGGTGGAAAACTCTTTGCCGAGCACATGCCCCCAGCGTTCGAGGATGAATTTCAACTGTCCTTCGAGAGAATCGGGAGAGGCTTGAATGGGTCCATTAAGAATATCCACCAATGTTTCCGCCCGCCCCGAGTCGTCATCGCCCAAACCCGGCTGCCGGGAGAAAAATTCGAGAAGACGGCTGGTAAATTCTCCAAATGCCGAGCCGTCCATGACGGAAGCGTCGAATAAATCCCTGTACGAAGCGATGGCGGGATTCTTATTGGCGTTATTCACCAACAGCATCTCATCGATTGCCGCCGCGCGGACCCCGTAACCCATCTCGCCTACGTTTGCGATCTTCGTCGCCAGGTACATCCCCGCCGACATCTCGCCGCGGAACACAACCATGGGCGGAAATTCCTCGGTGAACTTCGTCAGGGTCAGGTCGTACTTCGAGCCAAGCGTCGATTGGAGCGACCCCATGGCGCGTGCCATCACGCCGGTGTAACGGCTGTAGTAATGACGAAGCAGGATGTGATATGCCTCATCGAGCAGAAAGATCACGTAAACATCCGAGACCGAAACGGGGCTGGAGCGATGCGCCGACATCTGTCCGGCAAACGCCCTTGCTGTGGCAAGATCGGTAAAAACAACGCGCCCATCGGGGCGGAAAAATTCACGTGAAAAATTATATTTAAGCCGGGCAGACCGCGAAGTAAGCATGATAACAATGATAACCGATTATCTGTGAATTCGAGTAAAATTTCCGCCAACATTATGAACTCATCATTGGCGCAAGTCATCATTTTATTGCTGCTCGGCGGGTTCTATCTGCCGGTCATTTTCTTTGCCGTCCAACGGCGGGAGGAAGGCCAGGGTGGAGCCACCTGGCTGGTGGTTTTGTATGCCCTGCTCGCGATGGTCATCAACATCGCGGAAGCCGTCTGGCAGGCCAGTGAGGGCACCCTCCTTTTCCAGGAACTACAGACCTATATCGCGTTCACGCTGGGCGTCATTATGATGCTCACGCTCCAGGTATTCCTGAAGCGCGAATTCTGGTGGGCCTGGATCGGTTATTTTGGCGCATGGGCTCTGGGTCTCGCGTTGATCCTCACCAACGCTTTGAACCTGCCGGAGACGCTTTGGACGAACGGCGAGTTGATCCTTTACCGTTCCCGGCTCGGTCCCGCATGGGTAATTTTGGGCTGGATCATCCTGAGCATCGCCCTGATCCTCAACCTCTCGTATTCCCAAAGACAAAGCCGCCAGCCGCTTCTACGCGGCAGACTCGCATATTGGTGGGCGCCCGTTTTCTTTACCCTTATCAGCGATATCCTGCTCTTTTCCGGCATATTGATCACGGGTCAGCCGCTCAGGCTGCTCGTCGCGGTCGGGATCGCATACGTGGTCGGCACGCATTATGTCCCGGATTTGAAAAACATCACGCGGCGCATACTGATCTATCTTGCCAGCATCATTGCCCTGGTCGGTTTCTATGCCGGCGGTTTTCTGGTCATTCAGGCGTTGTTCGGAAATAACGAAAACTACAATCCGTTGATCGCCGGCACGGTGGCGGCGCTGTTCATCGCCATGCTCTTCACCCCGCTCAATGCCCTCGTCTCGCGTGCCATCACAAAATGGATGAAGGGCGACCAGTACGACGCCAGCATGACCATTCACCAGTACAGCGAGAGCATCAGCAACATCCTCGATATGGACCGGCTTTCCAGCATCGCGATTGGAATCATGCTCGAAGCGATGCAGATCGAACGCGGGTTTCTATTTCTTGTCGATGCCGAACGCCAGGCTGACGGCCGCAGGACGTATAAGATCCGCAATGCCCAAAGCCCGGAGGAACGCCAGCATGTGGCTGTCGAATTGGAAGAGGACGGGGTCATCGCCTCCAACTTTATCCGCGAGCAGAAACCGCTTCTTCAATATGACCTGGATTTGCATCCGGCGTTTCGAGCCGCCTCCCCCCTCGAGCGGACCTGGTTCAACGACCTGCGCTGCGAGGTCTACATTCCGATCTTCGCAAAGAAACAATGGATCGGCATGCTCGCGTTCGGCTCGAAATTAAGCGGCAATCGATATACCCGCGAAGACCTTTCCGTGCTGAGCGCGCATGCCAACCAGACCGCCGTCGCGCTCGAAAATGCCCGCCTGGTGGATAACCTCATGCGCCTGAACAATGAGTTGAGACAGGCGCGCCGCACTTTGGAAAAGAACAATCAGGAACTGCAACGCATCGACCAGGCGAAATCCGATTTCATCAGCATTGCCTCGCACGAACTTCGCACGCCGCTCACCGTCATCAAGGGCTATACCGAGATGCTGATGGAAGACCCAAAACTTGAAAATGGCCAAAAGGGCATGATGAAGGGCATCCACGACGGGACGATGCGCCTGCATGAAGTGATGGATTCGATGTTCGACATCGCCCAGCTCGACGCGCGCTCCCTGATCCCCCACCTTCAGCCTGTGGACCTCGCCCGTTTGATCGAAAAGGTTTGTTCAGACCATATTAAGACGATCCGCGAGCGCGAGCAAAGCCTGACCATCAAAATTCCCTCCCTGCCCCTTGTCAAAGCTGATTCCCATTTGCTGGAGAAGATGATCAACCATTTGGTGCAAAACGCCGTCAAGTTCACACCGGATCGAGGCAGGATCTCGTTGACAGGCAGGCAGATTCCCGCCATCGTCAACCTGCCGAATGGCGGCGTCGAGATCATCGTCAGCGACACCGGCGTGGGCGTGGACCCAAATCTCCGCGAGGTCATTTTTACAAAGTTCTATCAACCCGGCGAGTTGGGCAAACACTCCACGAGCAAGTCGCGTTTCAAAGGCGGAGGCGCTGGCTTGGGTCTGGCATTATCCAAAGGCATCGTCGAGGCGCACGGAGGGAGAATCTGGGTGGAAAGCCCCGGCTATGACGAGGTCAACTTCCCGGGCAGTCAGTTCCATGTCATCTTTCCGCTCACCAAACTCGAGGATGGAGAAATCCATAAGACCGGGGAACCTGCGATTCTTGATGTAACCCCGGCAATCGCAAAGTAATCGAGCAACACTGCTCCCTTTCAGAAGCCGGAGAACGAATCTCCGGCTTCTGTTTTTTTATTCAGGGATGACAACTCACGGCGCAACAAACATGGACGTGAAAGGCGCACTTAAACCGCAGACGGAGATATTGTCGAAATAGTTAACGGTTCCCTCGATGGCGTTGTCGAAGGGGATGAGTTCCAACCCGATGCCGCCGCCGGGCAATGGCTTCGGATCGCGATATCCTGAAACGCGCGCGCCATCCAGGTAAATAAGCGTCTCGCCTTGAAATGTGCTGATTTCGATGTTATGCCAGACGCCCGTAGCGGCTCCTCTACCCCTCCCTACAGGGATATTGAGAACGGGAATAGTCAGACGCCGGATTTCGGTATTGCCCTTATCCACAACGATCTGATAGCGAGCGTCGTCCACAAACTGGCTGTCAACTTCGACACCGTTATTTTGAAGCCAGTTCAACGAGATGGCTCGCCGCCCCTGAACGAGGAATCGAACCCGCCAGACAGCTTCCGCAAAGGTTTGATCCTGAAGATTGGCGCCTAAATGTTCCATCAGATTATTACTTACCACCGTGTTTCCCGGTTCATCCGTATACTCTTCGAGGTTCCAACCGTTCGCGCGGAAATCGATGTCGGGCCATCCTTCCGCTTCACCGTCTTGAAAGTCTTCAAGATAGAGAAGGGTCTCTCCCGGCGCGCATGCTTGCGAAGGGAGCAATCCAAATGGGTCGCGCTCCAATGCGACGACGACTTCATTGGGTCCGCGATTCAGGCTGAAAGTCTGCTCTGAGGCGAAATACCCCTGGGCAGAAACGTTTACAGATCCATCAGGGGGATCGAGATTTATCCACGAAGTCGCTCCATTTGCATCGGTCAAATTCGGGTCTCCATCGCCGACTGTGACGCTTGCCTCCGCAATCGGAATTCCATCCGCATCGGTCACTTTGACGGTCATATCGTACGGGATTGGCGTGGGCGTGGGCGAAGGCGTAATCGTCGGCGTCGCAGTCCACGCTGAGGCGGTCATGGTTGCAATTTCCTCAGGCGAGGGACCGCAGGCGGCGAGAGCGAGGAACAATGCAAGCGTGAAGAACAGAGTTTTCTTTATCATGGTTTCTACTCCTTTGGTTTGGTTTTGACAGCCTTCGCCATCAGCCGGGCCAATGCGGGCAGGGATTGGAAATATTTTGTCGCGCCGCTTCGCGCGTCTGTCACCGAACCGCGCCAGACAAACCGCCCCGCGCGAACTTTCTCCCGCCACAGATGAACGACAAACCTGAAAATAACAACTCTGTTTACTGGATGAACGGTAAGGACAGGTTTCTTCATGGCAAAAAATTCTGCTGTCAACTGACAGCAGAATAGCAAACGCCTATCTCAAAACTATCTCAATAAACCTGCGTTCTACCCGAAACTTTCAATTCCCGCCTTTCCGCGCCGCCAGTTGCTTTTGAATTTGCTCATACAAGGCTTGCGTCTCAGGCATCGGAGGCACGTTCAGTTCGCGTTCGAGGATCTCTTCGCATTCGCGGTATTGCCAGAGAGCTGAATAATAATCGTCGATCATGACATACAAACGCATCAGTCGCCGATGACTCGCCTCATTGACCGGGTCCAAAAGCAGAATTCTGCGCACGCAGGCAACCGCTTTTCTGACATCATTGTTTTCCTGATAATGGACGGCGCAATGATCGAGGTAGTGAACAAGCCGGTCTGCAAAGTATTCGCGCTTGACCAGGACCCAATCTTCGAAAAAACCGCTCATGAACTGACCCCTATATAGGGAGATTGCTTCTTCGAATTCGGGTACGGAAGACCCCGCGTTGATTCGCTCGAAGATTTCCACATCGATCTCAATTTTTCCATCGGGGGCAAACTTTAGGGTTTGGGAATCCGTCACAAGAGCGTTGTCCAGATATTTTCGCAGTCTCCAGATTTCATTGTTGAGATTCCGGCGGGCGCGGGATTCGTTTTGGTCGGGCCAAAGCATGGATGCCACCGAAGAGCGATCCAGCAGAATGTTTTTATTACACGCAAGATAACCCATCAAGAGTCCGCATTTCTTGGTGGGCAGGGGGATGAATCCACCCTTCTCATCGGACAGACTGGTAACACCGAGAAGCCGGATGACTACCATAAGATAAGATCACAATCCTTTTCGATACACCCGATGGTTCTTATATTCCACCCCGTTCAAATTCTTCAAGTCTGCGCGCATCTGTTCGGTGGTCTCGGCGACCTGCGTCATCTCCACGTGGATGAACTGTTTAAAGTCCAACAATGTATTCCCCATCGCGTAATACAACAGCGCGTTGCCGCCGTGTCCCTGATACTCTGGCAGGATGCCCATGCCGTTGACAGCGACGGTGTTCGTTCGTTTGATCTCCATCAAAATGTCGAGCAGCCCGAACGGGAATAGTTTTCCCTTTGCCCTCTGCATCGCGGCGGAGACATCGTGGAAGGCGAACAGGAATCCCACCACATCCTCGTCGTGGGTGATGATCTTTATCAAGCGGTGATCCGCGATCGTCATGATGTTTTCGACGACGAAAACGATCTCACGCGGGGTTAATGGGTAATATTCCCAATTGTTTACGAAGGCGTCGTTATATGCCTTACCGATGCGATCCGCCCAACTGACCAGTTCTTTTTTGTTCTTAAATGCCTTGATCTCCAGATGCCCCCTTTGCATCACACGTTCGGCGATGCGCTGGACACGCTCCGGCATTTGGAATTTATCCGCGGGCAGGAAGCATGAAACAAAATCCACTTCCTTGACGAAACCCTGCGCCTCGACCAGGGACTGGTAGTAGGCGTGGTTGTAATTGAGCATGGTCATCGTCTGGCGGTGCTCGTGCCCAAAAACCAAAACGCCGTATCCATCCAACGGACCCATGCCTTTCGGACCGATCAAGATATTCAAGTTCCGCGCTTTCGCCCAATTCGCGGCGGTATCGAACAATAATTTCGCAGCCTCAGAGTCGTTATCGCACTCGAACAAATAAAAATTCGCGGTCTGTTTTTTGTGATAACCGTTGTACAACTTGTTCTCGATGACGGCGATCCGCCCCACATCCCGTCCGTCGCGTACGGCAAGAAAGAACTCCACATCCGAATGCTCGTGAAAGGGATGTTTCCTGCGGTTTAACTGATTATAGGCATCCACAAACAACGGCGGCACCCACTGGGAACAGTCCGCATAGATGCGGAAAGGCAAATCAACAAAGCGCTTAACCTGTTTTTTATTTCCAGTATCCACTTTTTCGACCGTGAGCATGAGAGACTCTCCTGCTGTAAGATATATAATTGCCCAAGTATAAAACACTCCCAGTCGAAATCGGTTCCAGCGAGAGATTCCCTGTCCAACCGGAATAACGCCGCCCGCGAAATGCCGCCCATGCTATACTTGAGGCATTCATTTTTCACTTCAGCGAGGTTATATGACCGGTAAAAACCATCAGGAAATGCTGGCAAAATACGCGGAGGCCATCGTCAAAGTCGGATTGAACATCCGCGCCGGGCAGCGCCTGATCATCATGCTTGGCGCAACCCGCGGCGTCCCGCATCAATTCGCCCCACTTGTCCGCGAGATCGCCAAAGCCGCCTATGGCGTCGGCGCGAAATATGTGGAAGCCATCTTTGCGGATGAGGAAATGCTGCGCCTCCGCGCCCAGCATGCACCCAAAGACTCCTTCGATATTTACCCCAAATGGCAAATCCAGGCCGCATTGGACATGATCGAGCACGACGGCGCTTTGCTGTCCATCGCCGGTTCGAATCCCGACCTGCTGGGCGGTTTGGACGCAGACATCGTCGGACAATTGCAAAAAACCCACATCGAGCACTGGAACGCCATCAGTGAAAAAGTGACGAAGAATGCCATTAACTGGTGCGTGGTTGCCGCCGCCGGGGAAGCCTGGGCACAAAAGATCTTCCCCGATCTCTCGGTGGTGGAAGCGCAGGAAAAATTATGGCGGGCGATCTTCGAAACCACCCGCATCGACCAGCCGGACCCCATCGAAGCCTGGAATAAACACATCGCATCCCTGCGTGAGCGAGCCTTATATCTTCAAGCCAAGCAATACACAGCACTTCACTATAAAGGTCCCGGCACCGACTTCACACTCGGGCTTCCCAGCGGTCATTTATGGATCAGCGCCCAATCCCTTGCGCAGAACGGCATCGCTTTTACCGCCAACATGCCGACCGAAGAAGTCTTCACCCTGCCGGACCGCAACCGCGCGGATGGTGTCATTAGCGCAACATTCCCGCTCAGTTACGGTGGAACATTGATCGAGGATTTCCAGGTCACATTCGAGAACGGACGCATTACCAGGGTAACGGCGAAAAAAGGCGAGGCTGCGCTGAAAAAACTGGTGGATACAGACGAAGGCTCCCACCGCCTCGGCGAAGTTGCGCTCGTCCCCGCCTCTTCTCCCATCGGCAGGCGCGGACATCTCTTCTACAACACACTGTTTGACGAGAACGCCTCCTGCCATATCGCGATCGGACGCGCCTACCGCTTCACCCTCGCCGGTGGAACCGAGTTGAACGACGAAGAATTCATCGCCGCCGGAGGCAACGTCAGCCTTAACCATGTGGACTTCATGATCGGCTCGCCGCAAATGGACATCGACGGCATCACAAAAGACGGCGCCCGCGAACCGGTGATGCGCAAGGGTGAATGGGCAATCAAGGTCTAGCCGGAGAATAATCCGAAAGTGCCGGTTTGGAAGGCGGACGATGAATGATCGTCCGCTTTTTTGCGCCGAAGACAAAGTCATGTCATAATTGAAGCACATCAGACCAAGGAGATTTCGCATGGCACGCAAACCCGATCTCAATCCAGACGAGCTGCTTCAGGGGGAATATAAATACATCGCCCAGACCGCCTTCCAGGCTAATGAAGACCGCTCACGAGTCACCTCGTTCTACTTTGTTTCAGTCGGCTCCTTCGTTGCCGCCATCATCGGCACACAATTGGAGGCGCAATCGCGGATCGTGTCTTTTGCATTCTTTGCGCTATTCCTCGTATTGACCTTCATGGGCGCCTTGACCATTGCCCAACTTGCCCGCCTGCGCGCCGCCTGGCACGAATCGGTGGAGGCGATGAACCAGATCAAGGATTTCTACATCAAGCACCATCCGGAGGTCGAGGATGCGTTCAAGTGGCGCTTGCGCAGCATCCCTCCGACGAACAAACCTTACAGCATCGCAAATCTGATAGCGGTCGAAGTCGCCCTGTTAAGTTCGCTCACGACAGGCGCAGGCGCATATTTTTTACTATCCTTCCTCGGAGAGGTGACCTGGGCAGGCTGGTTGATCGTGTTCGTGAGCATCGTGGGCGGCTACATCGCCCAATGGGTATGGTATCTGCACCTGCTCGTCGACACCCAATAGGAAACATCATGGCCAGAGAATATATCGGTCAAAACCCCACCGCTTTCCAACGCAGGCCACACCTGACAAAAGACGATGCATGGATTCGGGAGTTCCTAAAAACAGCGAAAGTCGGTCACATCGCCACTTCAGTGGATGGACAGCCATTCATCAATCCAACCACTTTCTGGTTCGATGAAGAAAATCACCAGATCGCCTTTCACTCCAATATCTCGGGGAGAATCCGCTCGAACATCGAGTACAACCCAAAAGTCACGCTCGAGGCGAGCGAGTTGGGGAAAATGCTCCCCTCGAACGTCGCGCTGGAATTCTCGCTCCAATTTCGAAGCGTGGTCGTTTTTGGCACCGCGCGAGTCGTAACCGAACCTGCAGAAGCGCGTAGATTGTTGTATGGATTGATCGGCAAATACTTCCCCACCCTACAAGCCGGGGAGGAGTATCGCGAGATCACAGAAAAGGAACTCCGCGCCACATCCGTATATGCCATCAAGATCGGGGAATGGAGCGGCAAGGAGAATTGGGCGGATGTCGCCGACCAGAGCGACGAATGGAAACCGCTTGACGCGAAGTGGTTCGAGTACTATCGGAACAATACCTGAAAGGAAATCACATGAACGAAAAAACTCACACTGAAGAATTCCGCGTGGATGGCGAAAGGATCGTCGCCAAGATCAAGGAATTGCTTCACGAAGGCAACATCCGCAGGATCATCATCAAGGATAAGGACGGCAAGACCGTCGTCGAAATCCCCGTTACCATCGGCGTGATGGGAGCCTTGATCGCGCCGCAATTGGCTGCGCTGGGAGCCATCGCTGCGCTATTGACCGAAGCGACCGTGGTTGTCGAAAAAACGGAATAACATGAAATCCTATCGCAAAGAACTCTGGCTTAACGTCCCCTCCCGCCGGGAATTCGTCAACATCACCCGCGATGTGGAACAGGCATTGCAGGAAAGCGGGATCAGGGAAGGGTTGTGTCTGGTCAATTCGATGCATATCACATCGTCCGTCTTTATCAACGACGACGAGAGCGGGCTGCATCACGATTACGAGAAATGGCTGGAGAAACTCGCCCCGCACGAGCCGGTCAACGGATACCGGCACAACGACACCGGCGAAGACAACGCCGACGCTCATATGAAGCGCCAGGTGATGGGGCGCGAGGTGGTGGTGGCTGTTACGAATGGTCAGCTTGATTTTGGAACATGGGAGCAGATCTTTTACGGCGAATTCGACGGCAGGCGACGAAAACGAGTTTTGATAAAAATCATCGGAGAATAACTCATGGAAAAAAGGCGGTTCGGACGCACAGGACATGAAAGCACGGTTGCCATCTTTGGCGCCGCGGCATTTTGGGAAATCGAACAAAAAGAAGCTGACCGTGTGATGGAAATGGTCATCAATGCGGGCATCAATCATATTGACATTGCCCCATCCTACGGACAAGCCGAACTGCGCGTCGGTCCGTGGATGAAGACCGAGCGTGGGCGTTTCTTTCTCGGTTGCAAGACCATGGAACGCACAAAAGAAGGCGCATGGCGCGAAATTCATGAATCGCTTGAGCGCCTGCATACCGATTCATTCGACTTGTATCAATGTCATGCCGTCACCAGCTTCGACGAACTGGATTCCCTTTTCGCCAAAGGCGGAGCCTTGGAAGCGTTGACGGCAGCACGCGACCAAGGTCTGACAAACTACATTGGCATCACCGGGCATGGAGTGGATGCTCCCAAGATCTATCTTGAGGCGCTGCGCCGCTTCGATTTTGACTCAGTGCTCTTCCCGCTAAATTTCGTCCAAATGGCTATGCCAGAATATCGCAGCGCCGCTGAAGAATTGATCTCCGTTTGCAAAGCAAAAGATATTGGCACCATGATCATCAAATCGATCACCAAAGGTCCGTGGGGCGAAAAACCCAAAACCGCCACTACTTGGTATAAGCCGTTCGATAAAATGGATGAGATCCAACGCGGAGTTAATTTTGTGCTTTCCCACGATGTCACTGGAGTTTGCACAGCCGGTGACGTTCGAATTCTTCCCATGGTCATTCAGGCTTGTGAAAACTTTACTCCGCTCAATAAACAGGAAGAGGAAAATCTAATTAAAAGTGGCGCACAATTTGAAGCTTTATTCAAGTGAGAGGATGATATGAGATTAAAAAATAAAACGATTGCCACCCTGATCGCCGAAGGCGTGGAAGACCTTGAGTATTATGTACCTGTGATGCGTTTGCAGGAAGAAGGCGCAAAAGTGCTTTCGGCAGGGCTGGACCTCAAATCCGTGCGCGGCAAGAATGGTCTCGTCATCACACCAGATGCGAAGATCGAAGACCTCAAAGCCGGCGAACTTTTTGCAATCATTCTACCCGGCGGCTGGGCGCCTGATAAATTACGGCGTTACGATGTCGTCAAGAAACTTGTCAGTGAAATGAACGATGCCAATAAGGTCATCGGCATCATCTGTCACGGCGGATCGATTGCGGTCTCTGCGGGTATCGTCAGGAAGGGTCAGCGCGTCACCGGTTCGACCGGTATCAAGGATGATCTTGAAAACGTCGGCGGGGTTTGGGTGGATGAGCCCGCCTTCCGCGAGGGCAACCAGGTTTGGGGGCGGGTTGTGGCGGATATTCCCGACTTCAATCGTGAACTGGTTTCGGCTTTAGTCGAAGGTTAACGGCTCACGTTCCATCGTCGATGGAATTGGGATGCCAAGCAGACTCAGCGCCGTGGGCGCGATCTGCAAATGCGAGATGACCTCGCCCGTCTCGCCTCTACCTTTAAGGGACGGCTGAATCGCAAAGAAGGGAACCTCTCTCTGCCCCGACTCCGCCCCGCCATGATTCCCATCCTTGTTGACGCCGTGGTCGCCCGTTACGAGAACGGTGTAACCCATTCCAAGCCATTCCATGATGCGCGGCGCAAATCTCGAGTCCTGGTAGGTGGCGTGATTGCGATATTCCTTGGATTCTGAACCGTATATCTCGCCGTAATAATCCAGTCCCATCGGGTGGAACAGGAGATAATCCGGCGCGTACTTGCGCACGAGAAAAGCCGCCGAATTGAGCAATTCAACGTCCGGGAACTCGTCCTCCGTATAAAAGCGTCCGTGTTGAATATTCAGCGATTCATCGTCGGTTTCTTTATCGTCGATGGGATCGTAGGGAACGCGGTTATACAACTCGGAATACCAGTAAAACGCCGCCGCAGCCGTGACCTTTCCCGCATCCCTTACCAACTTGAAAACGTTGGGTTTGTTCGACAAGCGCACCACGGAATTCGCCACGATGCCTGTCTCGCTGGAGGGCAGCCCGGTATGAATGGACTCGTACATCGGGCGCGACATGCTTGGAAGTTCTCCGACGATCTTGTACAGGCTCGCTTTTTTATATTCCACCAGGTGCATCAGGTAGCCCATGTTCGCTGTGGCTGCATCGTATCGCAGAGCATCTGAGAGGACAAGAATCACTTTGTTCATCAAACAAACTATTAAAAGCTGTAGGTCACGCTTGAAGCGTGACCTACTTTTTTTTCATTCATCCAGGACCAATACCGCTTCTTTCGAACAGGTCACCTGATCTTTCGCGCCGATCTTCGGCAGTTCGAGGAACGGGTTATTGAAGGTATCCATATTGAATTTGGCGTCGCCGATCTTTACCTGGATACGAACGACCGAGCCGAGGAAAATGATGTTTTCGATGGAGCAATCGAGGATGTTATCCTTTTTCTGTTCGGAGGCGAATCCAAGGCGTTCCGGACGGATGGAAATTCGGACTTTGTCGCCTTTCTTTTTCGATTTCACGTCCGATGCCGTAACCAAGTGGATGCCGTTCAAGTGCAAGAGGCCTTTTGCAGGGTCGGCAATTTCAGCGGTCGCGTTGTTAAGCGAACCGACGAAATTCGCCACGAATTGAGTCTGCGGAAAATTATAGATCTCGAACGGCGTGCCGACCTGTTCGATCAACCCGGCGTTCATGACAACAATGCGGTCGGAGATGGAAAGCGCTTCCTCCTGGTCGTGGGTGACGAATATGGCGGTGATGCCGAGTCTCCTTTGGATGGCGCGAATCTCAGCCCGGAGGGAGACGCGAATCTTCGCATCCAAAGCGGAAAGCGGCTCATCAAGGAGCAAAACCTGTGGATGGATGGCAAGCGCGCGAGCCAGGGAAACGCGCTGCTGCTGACCACCCGAAAGTTGATATGGAAATTTGTTCGCGTGTTCTTCGAGGTTGATGAGGCTGATCATCTCATCAACGCGTTGTTTGACCATCTCTTTGGTTTCTTTTCGGACACTCAGACCAAAGCCGATGTTTTGCGCGACGGTCATATTCGGAAACAGGGCGTAGGACTGGAAGATCATTCCGACATTGCGTTGATTGGGAGCCCTGTCTGTGATGTCTGCCCCGTCCAAAGTAATCCTGCCTACGGTGGGAATTTCAAAACCGGCCACCATTCGCAGGGTTGTGGTTTTCCCGCATCCGGACGGGCCGAGGAATGAGACAAATTCTCCCTTGCCGATCTCCAGGTCGAAATTGTCCACCACCACGGTATCGCCGAACTGTTTTGTAATTCCCGAGAGAGTTAAATATGACATCGGATTCTCCACGAATGGTTTAATGCGCGCCTGCGGCCTGTCCCTGCCCGCCGGACACGAGTTGAAGCAAACCCATTGCCGCCCATGTGAGCAGGAAACTGATGAACGAAAGCGCCGCCGGCTCATAAGCGCGATGTTGACCGAGCAGGAAGAGGTATGGACCGAAGGCATTCACGCCGAGGAAAGTGGCCAGGGTCACCTCGCCGACAACGATCGCGAAGGTGAGCAACGCACCGCTCAGCAAAGCGGAGCGAATGTTCGGCAGGATGATCCGGGTGATTATGACGAACCAGTTCGCGCCGAGGCTCTGAGCCGCCTCGGTCAGCGTGCGAATATCCACGGTACGCATCCCGGTATCCACAGATCGGTACATATACGGCATGGCAAGAACCATGTACCCGGCCACGATCAGGATGTTTGTGCCCGTTTTGAAATTCGTAAGGGGCTGCATCAGTTGGATTTCAGTAAATGGAACATCGATTGGGGAACTATAAATGCGGATCATTCCGAATACCAGGATGATCGCAGGAACAACGAACGGCATCAATGTAATGAACTCAACAATGCGGCGCGCCTCGGGCAATCGAAGCCGGATCCAATAAGCGGTGGGAACGATCAGGATGACGCTGGCAATAATGGTGGCTAACGCCAGCATATTCGAATAGCCGAAGGTTTCCCAAAAATCGTTATCTTCAAAAGCACGTTGATAAGCTTTTAGCGGGATTTCGGGATCCCATGTTAAGGAGAATTCGAATGTGGCGAACAAGGGCAGGATGAAATACAGCGCTCCGATAATGAACCAAACCCAACTCCAGAATGGGAAACGACGCAAGCGGGAAAAGAAATTCATTTCAACCACCTTTCGGTCCGCGCCTGAAGCCAGGAATAGCCCGCCAGCGAGATTGCCATAACCACCACCATACCGATCGCCATTGCATATCCAAGCCCCGGGTTATAGAGCACATCACCACGAATTTGCGCACCGATCTGGATGGTCACAATTCCAATGCGGCCGCCCGTTAACGCATAAGCGGTGGCATATGCTCCAAAGGCGTTCCCGAACAAAAGAATCATCGCGCCAAGAATGGAAGGCAGCAAGACCGGCAGGGCAACCTTCAACCAATATTGGGTCGTATTTGCGCCAAGGTTCTCAGCCGCTTCGCGCCACTCGCGCTTCAACCCATCAAGGGCGGGAGCCATGATCAAGACCATCAAGGGAAATTGAAAATACATATAGACCAGGCTCAAACCGGCAAAGCTATAGAGGTTGAATCCGGTTTCGTATATATTCAGTCCTAAATAATCCCGAAGGATGTGTGTAATGAAGCCCTGTCGTCCCAAGGTGGCAACAAAGGCAAATGCAAGCGGCACACCGGCAAAATTGGAAGCAACACCTGAAAATGTAATTAACGCGGAGCGCAGGGACTTAGGCAACCCCCCCACCGTAACGGAGTACGCCATAAGAAAACCAAGGATACCCCCGCCCAACGCTGTTACAGCACTGATCTGTATGCTCAGCTTGTACGCATTCACAATGAATGGTTCCGATACCAGTTGAGTCACATTATCAAGTGTGAACTTTCCTTCGGGGTTGGTAAAACTCGCGGTGAACAACCGCAATGAGGGTAAAAATAAGAACAGTACGGCAAAAATCAAGAACGGGGTAACGCCGAGCCAGGTCTTCCAACTTGCAGTGGCGGCCGGCTGTTTGATCGGTTTTACTGTGGTCTGCGCCATGATCATATCCTTAACGATCTGCGAAGTTGCGGCGAGACCCTGCCTGACGGCAGGGTCTCGCATTTCAACATCTGACAAACAGGTTACGGAGCAGCTTGAACGTCGGCACCAACAGCCGTATCCCAGTTGGTTGTGATCAAATCCTTGGCAGCATTAAGCTGGTCAAGGCTGGGGAATACAGCACCGGAAACATCTGGGAGTTTGTCGAGCAACTCCTGCGGAATCACACCGCGGGCGCGCAGGTCGGCTTCGCGGATCGGGTGGCAGTAACCTTCCATCCACAAGAGCTGGCCTTCATCCGAGTAGAGGAATTCCATCCACAATTTGGCGGCATTGGGATGCGGAGCATACGCGCTGATCGCCTGGACGTACACACCAGCGAAACGGCCGGTCGCAGGCACCACAACAGTGGCGTTCGGATTGCCTTCGAAGGAATCGATGGCGGCGAGAGCATTGTAGTCCCAGGTGATGCGGACGGGGATTTCGCCTGTGGCAACAAGGCCATTATTGGCGATCAACGGGATGAGGTTGCCAGCGGCGTTCAACTCGGCAAAGAAATCCAAACCGGGCTGGGCATTATCGAGGGAACCGCCATTGGCGAGGGCAGACGCAAACACAGACTGGATCGCCTGATTGGAGGTGCGGGGATCGCCGGAAAGCGCGATCTGCCCGTTGTATTTCGGATCGAGCAGGTCAGCCCAGTCCTGTGGGACATCCGGTTGAACATCGGTGTTCACGAGGAAGGACAGCACGCCGTAGTAGTCGCCGTACCAATAGCCTTCAGGATCCTTGGCATCGTCGGGGATGGTATCCCAAGTGGAGACTTTGTAGGGTTGGATCAAGCCTTCCGCCTTGGAGGATTCGCCAAAGGAGAAACCGACGTCGATCACATCCGGAGCCTGGGGACCCTTATTGTCCTTGTTGGCTTTGATGGCTTCGATCTCATCCGCGGATCCGGCATCAGGGTTCAATTCGTTGACTTCGATATTGGGATATTTGGCTTTGAAGGCGTCGATCACACCGCCATAATTGCACCAATCCGGCGGCAAAGCAATGGTGGTCAGCATGCCTTCGGCTTCTGCGGCAGCCACAAGTTCCGCCATGGGATCAGCGGCGGGGGCTTCCGTAGCAGCAGGGACTTCCGCGGGAGCTTCGGTTGCGGCGGGCGCTTCGGTCGCAGCAGGGGCAGGGGCGCCGCATGCGGAAAGCACGGTTGCGGCGATCACGAACAGGGCGAGCAAATGAAAAGCAAACTTCTTCGTACGCATCTCTTTCTCCTTATTGTTAGATTGATCAAACGAACGAAACCACTTGCACGAACTCGACATTGCTTCCCGATACCTCCTGTCTCATTAACGAACTGTTAACATTTTAACATCATCAATATTCAAAGTCAAACCATGAATATTCGATTTCAAGTGAAATTCACAATCAGCCAATAAATACCCGCGCCGAACAATCCGCTTGCCGGGATGGTAAGCACCCAGGCTGTCAGAATATCATCTGCCACACTCCAGCGGACCTTGCCAAATCGTTCCGATGCGCCGACACCGATGATCGCCGAACTCACGACTTGCGTGGTACTGACGGGAAGCCCGATTGCCGAAGCGCCGAGGATGACGAATGCCGAAGTCAACTGGGTGGAGAAACTATGCACCGGGCGGATCTTATAGAACTTGCCGCCCAATGTGCGAATGAGCCTCCAACCACCCAGCGATGTCCCCAACGCCATTGTCGCCGCGCTGGCCAAGATCACCCAGAACGGCACAACGAACGATTCCTGGACGCCAGCAACGATCAGCCCCAGTGTGATCATGCCCATCGTCTTTTGCGCGTCGTTCGTGCCATGGCTGAACGCCAGGCTTACCGCAGTAAGGAATTGTCCGCGTCTGAAAAAATTATTAATGTTCGGCGACGACCTCTGCGCAAGGAAATAGATCAGCCGCAAAGCGATGAAACCGATCAGAAAACCGATCACCGGCGAGGTAAACAAGGCGATCAAAACCTTATTCAACCCATCCAATTTGACCGCATCCCATCCCGCCGATACCATCACGGCTCCGATCAACCCGCCGATGAGCGCATGCGAAGAGCTGCTCGGAATACCAAAAAACCATGTAATCAGGTTCCAAATAATGGCGCCGCACAAACACGCGATCAAGACTTCGATGGTCAACATATGCGAGTCGACGACGTCGCTGCCGATGGTCTTGGCGACGGTGACGCCGAAAAGAAACGGACCCAAAAATTCGGCAACCGCCGTCATGCCAAGCGCGGAGCGGGGCGAGAATGCCCTTGATGAGATCATGGTCGCAACGATATTGCTGGCATCACGCATACCGTTAATGAACTCGAAGATGAGCGCCAAAATGATAACAAGGATAAGGGAAGATGACATTAACGTCTTGTTATGCTTTCTTTACCACCACGTCCGCGATGATGTTGGCGGCTTCATCACCCCTGTCCGCCGCGTTGGATAAATGCCGGTACACCTCTCGTAACTTCAACATTTCGACCACGTGATGCAGGTCTTCGGGACCGCTGAACAGGTCCGCAACAGCCTCGCGATAGACAGCTTCGACCCGGTTCTCCAATGCCTTGGCGCGCTGGGCATGATCGAGCGCCACATTGGGATTTTTGGGCAGGCGCATCACGCCGTGCATGATCTCATAAGCCGCATCTTTCAAAAGGGAGGCGATACGCGACATATAAGGCGTCGGCTCGACCTTGAGAATCACCATTTCAATCACGGTGGTATCGGCGTAATCGATGACGTCGTCGATCGAGCGGGACAGGGCAAAGATATCCTCGCGGTCGAAGGGGGTGATGAAACTTCGGTTCAATTCATCGATCAGGATGCGCCGCACTTCGTCGGCCTCCTTCTCCTTGATGGACAGTTCCTCCGCAACCTGGGGGTCGCTTGTCTCGAAATACTTCATGAGCAGGCGCAAGCCTTCATATGACAGGGAAGCCTGTTGTTCGATCAGGGCTTGAAATACGTTTTCTTTTCTTTTAAAAAAGCCGAACATGGATTTCCTTTCGAAATGGCAGAATTCAAATTATCGCGGTCAGTTCGCCCGCCACCAGGCCGGGGAATCTGGCTCGCAGCGCTGAATCAACCTCGGGCGGGATGAGAGGCGCGGTATTCTTCGTCATGATGTCCCTGGCTTTCGCCATTGCCTTGGCTTGCGTATCCGTCGCGCCTTTCTTTTCCCAGATCGTGCGCGCGTCGCGGTCGGCGATCTTGGTCATCACAGCCTCGGTCTTCATGCGGCTGGTGGTGTGTTTGGCGGTAATGAACGAGCCGCCGGGTCCGATCCCCTTAATAAGATCGATTCCAAGGTCATCTTCGTTAAAGGAAATGCCGCGTTTGATGCGCTTCATCATGAGCGCCATTTCATCATCGATCACAGCCTTGGCAAAATCGAATGTCTTGAGCGCATCGATCAAACCGCCGATGTTGAACATGTCCATGCCGCCCAGCACGCCCGCCACTCCCGACATGCCCGTTTCATACCCGGCTTGCGCATCGTTCAATTTCGAATTGGTGAGACCCACATACCCGCC
The DNA here is from genome assembly GCA_015075725.1 of Anaerolineales bacterium. Lineage (NCBI taxonomy): Bacteria > Bacillati > Chloroflexota > Anaerolineae > Anaerolineales > Anaerolineales bacterium. Next base: position 4,442,951 of record JABTTV010000001.1, read on the forward strand.
CGCCGGCACGTTATAAAAGCGCGCGATTTGCGCGAACGCCATATGCAGCATGCCGCATTCGATGGCACCGGACGTGTATGCGCCTGAACGCATATCGGCGACCGTGCCCAGGGTGGCATAGATCGTCGGTGTGCCTTCCTTTGTCATTTGCATCAACATCAAAGCGGATAAGAATTCCGCATTCCCCTGCACCAGGGTCCCCGCCATCGACATGGGCGAAGTAAGCCCTGCGTTCGGGACGATGGTGGGATAAACGGGCAAACCCTGTTCCGCAAAGAACATCACGTTCTCGGTCGAAAGATGATCCATCGTCAACGGGGAAACAACCGGGCAGTAGTGATGTGTGAGGAAGGGATGTTTCCGATATTCCTCTTCACCGCCCGCGACGATGTACGCCATTTCCATGACGCTTATCGTATCCTTCATGTTTGTCGTGGTGACACGGATCGGTTTAAGACAATACTTGATGGCAGGATACAGGCGCGAGAGCGTGAATTGATCCGCGGGCGCGTCATCTGCAAGTGTGGAAATGGAGAAGATATCGTAACCGGGAAGTTCATTGATCAGGTGGGCGATCTGCGCGATATCCTTGGACTCAGCGCGTCTTTCCTGACCTGTAACCGGGTCGATGATATCAGGCGCGGAACTCGCCGTAACAATGACCGGGCTGTCCTGCGGGATCGTCCTGTCGAATTTTGGATCGCGCGCAGGAAAAGTAAATGAAGGCGGAACCAACCTGCGGTATTTTTCGACCACCGACCGCGGAAACTTCACCCTTTCACCGTCCACACTGCAGCCGTGCGCCTTGAACAATTCCCTCGCCGGCTCGAAGCGGACTTTCAAGCCCGTATCCTCCAATACCTCCAGTGAGGCGTCGTGGATCCTTTCAATCTGTTCCTGGGTAAGTAAATTTGCGAATGACATGGGCAATTATCCTTATTCGACGAGCGACTTTTTGATCTTCTTTCTTTCCGTTTTTCGTTTGGGCAGGATCCGCGCCGCAAACTTGCGGGTTTCCTTCACCAGCGGGTTTGCGATCAGGACATTATCTTCGGGCAATTTGAAGAGTTCGGAGATCCGCACGAACTGATTATGGCGGTACTGCATCCGTTCGATCCGCACCGAATGCGCCAACCCCTTGACCTCGCGCACGGGAAACATCTTCAACCCTGAGCGGGTCACCTTCAAGGACGCAGCCGCGATCGCAAAGCGGACCGTATCCTCCAAACTCCAGCCATTAAGATGACCGTAGATGAATCCGGATGAAAAGGTAGCGCCTGCGCCGGAGGCGTCCACGGCCTTTACTTTTGGCGCATGGGCGCGAATTACCTCGTTTCCCTGAACCACCATGCATCCCTGACTCGCCATGGTGATAACCGCGGTCTGGATTCCGGCTTTGATCAACTTTCTCGCCACAGACAACATGGCTTGCTTTTTGCCGATCTGCGCGGCGTCGGTCACCGCCTGGCAGATGGTTGTGTATCCCGAATACTTCCGCAATAATTCGTGATCCTGATGCCCGTGTTCGAGATTCAAAAAGACGGGCACATGGTGTTTGCGGGCTTCGTGCATGGCGCGCAGGATGTGTTTATCGCCATCATACCAGTCCACATAGAGCAGTCTGGCTTTTTTGATGAGCGAAAGGTCCGCGGTATCGAGCGTAGCGAGGATCTCCTTCGAGCGCTGCCAGAAATACGTCCGCGCGCCTTTTTTATCTGAGACGTTCACCTCGAGCGGCGTGCTATATTTTTTTGTAAAGCGCACTTCGCCCTGCACGCCGAAGTCGCGCAGTTTGTCCCTGATATAACGCCCGAGCATGTCGTCCCCAACAGCCGTGCCGATCATACCCGATGGAACCCCCCACTGGCTTAGGTTGCAGGCGATGATCGCCGCGTCGTCATATACATAATCACTGACCTCATGCACGACCGCGCCGGTGTTCAATTTCGGCAGCCTGTCGAGCGACATGATGTAGACCGGGGTCAACATCCCAAAGCCGATGTAAGCCGGGGGGGAAAGTTTCTTTTTTACCATACAATTACAGCGATCGATGGACGGCGCTTGCGATGTACTCTGCCGGAACCACAACTACGCTCTCAACTTCTCACCCTTGGGATCGTATAACACGCTGGCGGTCACTTCCGCCTCGCGATTGCCTTCGATCAGTTCAATCGTGAAGCGATTCCCCTTCACAGCCAGTTCGATGGGAAGATACGCATACAGGATGTTTTTCTTCACGGTGAAACCGTAGCCGCCGCTTCTCACGCGGCTCACAAGTTTATCACCATGATAGACAGCCTCCCCGCCGTAGATCTGGACGAATTCATCCGTATCGGTCAACACCAATGTGCTGAGTTTGCGAGTCACACCCTCCGCCTTTTGTTTGGCCAGCACATCGCGCCCGATAAAATCACCCTTATCCAAATCGACGCAGAAGCCAAGCCCCGCTTCATAGGGCGTTGTCGTCGGCGTAATGTCAACCGTGAAATACTTGAAGCCTTTTTCGAGGCGCAGGGGATCGAGTACTTTGTATCCACCGAGTTCCATGTCAAATTCCCTGCCTGCTTCGATGAGCATGTCCCAGACCATGGCAGCCCGATTGTTGGGGATATACAACTCCCAGCCCAATTCGCCCGCGTAACTCACGCGCTGAGCCAAAACCTTCGCTCCATTGATGATGATGGGTTTTGTGGTCAGGTACGGATGCGCTTCGTTGGATACATCCGAACTTGTCACCTTCCTTAATACTTCGCGGGCTTTCGGACCCCATAAGGCAAGGCAGGCATGTTCCAGGGTAATATCGCGGACGGAGATCTCTCCATCCTTATCATCGACATGCATCTGGATGTGCGCCAGGTCGTTGGCGATAAAACCCGAACCCGTGATGACCCAGAAGTATTCCTCGCCCAACCGTGTGAAGGTCAGGTCCGATTCGATGCCGCCGTTGCGGTTGAGGAATTGGGTGTAGACCGCGCTTCCAACCGGTTTATCGACATTGCTCGATGTCAACCTTTGCAGCAGTGGCAGCGCGCCGGGTCCCTTAACTTCGATCTTGCCGAAGGATGTCAGATCGTATAAGGTAACGCGTTCGCGGGTGGCGATGTGTTCCTTTCGCAGTCTCTCAAAGAACGGAGGCTTGGTCCAACCCCATTGGCGTTGATCCTCGCCCATGCGCCTCCACTCCCTGCCGGGGTCAAAATAGTTAACGCGCTCCCAACCGAATTTCTCGCCAAAGACAGCGCCGTTCTCCATCAAGCGGTAATGCACCGGGCTGGTGCGATGCGGGCGCGCGGTCTCGTGCTCGTCGTGCGGGAAGCGCAAACGATAGTAATACTTCACGCTTTCCACTGTGCGGTCCGCCGCGTATTTGACATCGGAATAATAATTTCCAAAGCGGGTGGCGCGATAATTGTAAATATCCATCGGCGCTTCGCCGTCGATGATCCATTCAGCGATCAATTTACCCATGCCGCCCGCACCGCCATAACCGTTCAGCGACATGCCCGCCAGCATCCAAAATCCCTTCACGCCAGGCATCGGTCCAAGCAGGGGCTGACAATCCGGCGTGTATGCCCCGGGGTGGCGCACCAAGGTAATGATGCCCGCCTGATCCAAAAATGGGATTCTGCGGATCGCTCCTTCAAGCAGCATTTCGAACTGGTCGAAGTCGCCGGGGAAGGATTTGCTTCCATGTTCCCAAGGCGTACCGTCGATCCAGCGCGAAAGCGGCTTCGGTTCATAACCGCCGATCACCAACCCACCCTGTTCCTGACGCATATAAACCAGATTATCCGGATCGCGCAAACAGGGTGTGCCCGAATCGAATTCATGTCCCGGTACGGCATGTAAAGCAATATGTTGATGGTCGACCGGGGTCGTGGGGACGTTGAGTCCAGCCATGGCGGCGATGCGAGGCGCCCATAGCCCTGCCGCGTTGAGGATGATCTCGCATCGGATCTCGCCCTTGTCTGTCAGGACCGCCTGGACCTCACCTTTGGCTGACAATTTGATTCCAGTCACGCGTGTGTTGGTATAAACCTCGACGCCCAGCTGTTTGGCGGAATTGACAATCGAGGTCGTGGTCGTGTAAGGGTCAAGCTGGCCGTCGCCGGGAAGGTAAATCCCGCCGAACAGATCCTTCTTGGATATCTGCGGCATGTGTTTTCCGGTCTCGTCGGGACCGATCACTTCACAATCCAATCCCAACGCCTTGGCGCGGCTGACACTTCTTTCCATTTCTAGCAGCTGCTCCCTGCTCGAGGCCACGCGCAAACTTCCGACGGTGGTGAACAATCCCAACTCTTTATACAATTCCACACTGTACATGCGGAAGCGCAACATGGCTTGCGATGTGGCGAACTGGGTCACCAAACCTGCAGCATGAGACGACTCGCCGCTGGCGATCTCCCCTTTTTCAATGATGACGACATCCCTGCGCCCGTTCTTTGCAAGATGGTATGCGGCCTGTGCCCCAAAAATTCCCCCGCCAATGACAACGATCTCTGCCTGTGTTTTCATTTCATCTCCGGTTATTATCTCGTTGGCGTTCTCTTATGCGAAGACACGTTTCGGAGCGTATCCTTCGCGCTCAATTGTATACAAGCAAATCCGCAAACAGGTCTCCAAGAAAGGATCGGTTCCTGTCACCCGTGCACGGATTCACCGGCATACTTCCTGCTGTCAATGCAGGTCACGCTTCAGGCGTGACCTGCATTGTTCGTTACGATGAATCAAAATTACTCGGGCGGGATCTCCTTGAAGGCGTAATCCACATTGATGCCCTTGGATTTCTGCGCATTCTTGGCAAAGAAATACCAGATTGCCGAGACCGCCAGCACGCCGAACACGATCTGGTAAGCCAGCGGGCTGGTCAGACCAAGACGCGAATCGAACATGAACATCAACAGGAAGACCGTGCCCAGGATGAAGCCGATCACGCCTAAAACCGTCACGAGGGGTATTCCGCCAAGTTTGTACGCCGCTCCAGGCGAGGATTCGTACACATCCTTTGCGCGGTATGGAAGCAAAGCCCCTGCCAGGCAGGTAAGGACGAACACATAACCGCAGGCAAATGTCACACCCAGAGTCAAACCGACCCAGCCGGGATACAGGTTGTAAAGCAGGATGACGGGGATCGAAGCGATGAAATATGCCCAGTGTGCATTGGCAGGAGTATGGCGCTTATCGTCCACTTTGCTGACCCATTCAGGAAGCAGGCGGTCGAGCGACATGGCGACCATCACACGCGTCATGCCGATGTAGCAGTTGTGCACGATCTGATGCGAATTGAGGATGTATCCCAATCCAATGATGATCACCACAATCGGGCTGGCGGAAAGCGCCACAGCGATGATATTGGGCCACAACCAGAAGCCGGATATGGTGGCTTCGCCTATCAAGGACCAATACCCCGCACCGGCTATGTAGAGGAATTCCGTTCCCACGGCCTTTTCAAGCGCTGCCGCAAGGATGGCAAGCAGAATGCCGGTGAAGATCAAAGAGCCGACAATGATGAAAAGTTGATCGCGGAACGAACGGGCATTCTTGATCTCGCCATTTTGCTGGGCGGAATAGGTCGCCCACTGCAGAGAAGTCCACGCGATGGGCGCAACGAGCAGGGTCGCGATCAAGCTGAAAGGCGGATTGAGATCGATGCCTGCGGCGACAGTCGCATCCCTAGCGGTCTGTACGAAATTGGAAACGCCGCTGATCGCCAGAGCGAACGAGTCAAGTTTCGCAACGGAAGAAGCGGGATTGCCCGTGAACAAAACCACCAGCATGGTAACGAAGGCGAGCAGGGTGCCGACGATCATCACGGATTGGAAACGCACGTAATTCTTGAAACCGCTGATGAGGATCATCAAGGCAACAAATGCGTTGAGGATGCTGGTAATAATGATGCCCGTCGAGCTGGTGAACCACAACCCGAGATTGGTCAAGCCCGCATTGCCAGTGAATGCGCCCAGACCCAGAAAGAGCGGCGCAAATCCCAGATACGATAAGAGCCAGCCGGATAAGGCAACCCATTGAAGGATCCATATCACATAGCCGGACATCACGACCGTAAACGCAATGCCGCCGCCGAACACACGGCTTTGGAAGACATAATCGCCGCCCGAACGCGGGAGCGCAGTCGAAAGCCAGACATACACAAGCGCGATCGGTATTTCGATCGCCATCGCTAGCAATATGCCCCACACCAATTTGCCGCCGGGCAGCGCGCCGGGCGCCCACAGATATGTCCACGGGAAGATCAAGCCCATCGTCAGGATGTTATAGACGAAGGCGGAGAACGGGGACATCACGCGCACAAGTCCCGATGCCTTGCGGGTAAATACTTCTGGTTTTGCTGTTGCAGCCATTTCTTCTCCTTTGTGAGATTAAGAAAACGATTAGATCAACCTATTCCAGAACGATGAGCAAATATTGGAAATAGTCAGCCTCCTTTTCTGCTGCCTTGCCGCAATAATAACTCTAAGGATATGGCAATGGTCAACCGCTGGTCATCTGATATCCCTGCACTTCTCCATCCGCGAAGGTGACGATGCACCCGCGCAGAACGCCCTCTGCATATTCACTACCGGGGTTGATGCAAGTCGTCCTGCCGAGTTTTGCCACAGATTGCGATTCATGAATGTGACCGTGCAGGCCGAGCATCGGTCTATATTTTTCGATCGCCTCACGAACGGACCTCGAGCCTGCGCCATGCAAAACGACCTGTCCCCCCTCCGTGATCTGCTCCGGCGGGTCTTTCGACCAGTCCAACTTCGGGCAGGTATCAAGGGTCGAGTCGATTGGCGGATCGTGAAAGTTGAATATGGATTTTTGCATATCGGGAACTTTTGCCGCCATTTCATCGATCAACCTTCCGAGTTCCTCTTCAGAGACTTCGCGGGGGGTGTTCCACGGTGTCGGCGTGCTGATGCCGATCGAGATCATGCTGTGTGCATCGTCCACATGAACCAATTCGTTTTCGCATGCGAAGAACGATTCAGTCGCCTGTTCCTTCACGACGTTTAACACCTCCCACTCGTCATCGTTGCCGCCGGTTACAAAGCATTTAATGCCGGTCCCTTTCAGCCGCTCTTCCGCGAGGTTCACCCAGTTGATCAATTTCTGCCGCGCCAGTTCATTGAACAAGGCATGCACCGCGACGGGATCGGTCTGCAGGGATTGGAACTCATCCTGCTCCATGACCTTGTAGTAAAAGCCGAGGATATCCAACCTGCCCATCAGAGCCTTCAATTCATCTTCAGACGCCAAATGTTCGGTACGTCCCTGCACGGTGGCGCGGTGGCGGCCATTCCCTTCTTTGATGATGGGAATCATCAATTTGCCCTGAATATCCCCGCCCATTACCAGCGTATTGACCTCGTAAAACTTGCCTGCGTTGATGAACTTGCGGAAGGTCCGTTCGGAGCCATGCAGGTCGGTGGCAAAGAAAAGGCGTGCTGCTTCTTTTTTCGTTTTTTTTGAAAACAGGAATGACATCGATTCTCCAAAAGAAAATGCCTGGCGCGTTAATGCGTCAGGCAAGATTCGGCACGGGCTCGGCAATCAGGCAGGCGATGGAGAGTGAGGCGAGTTCTTCCATCGCAGAAGAAGGAAACTTTCCATCCGTCACCAGTTTGTCGATCTCATCAAGGGCTGCGATCTGGAAATTGGAAACAACGCCCCATTTACTGTAATCCGTGGCGATGATGACCTGGCCTTTGGTGCGTTCGATCATTTTGCGAACGACCTCGGACTCGGGCAGGCTGGGCACGGTGCAACCGTGTTTGAGGGAGATCCCGTCCACCCCGATGATGGCCTTGTTGGCGTAGATCAAGTTAAGATTGTCGAGAGCGAAGCGGCCTGCCAGGGAATTGGAACGGGATTGGAATTCGCCTCCGATCATATGGTAATGAAAGCCGGGCTCACCGAGTTCCATCACTGCGCTGACATTGTTGGTGAAGACGGTAATGCGCGAATCGCGGCGGATGTGTTGAAGCACCTGGGTGGCGGTCGTGCCGCTGTTGATAAAAACGATGTCGCCGTCCTCGATGAGTGAGGCGGCAAGTTCGCCGATCCTTTTCTTTTCTTCAGGGTGATGTTGGGCGCGTTGTTGGTATTCCTGTTCGAGGATCATGCGCTGGCTGAGAATGGCTCCCCCATGCGTCCGTTCCAACACCCCCTTCTGCTCCATCCATTCAAGGTCCCGGCGCACAGTGGCTTCAGACGTTTCCAACAATTCACATAAATCTGCGGTGCGCGCGATCTGATGGATTGCCAGATATTCCTGAATTTTCTCTCGCCTTTGAGCAGGGATCAGGGGTTTGCTCATCAAATAATCTCAGATTAGCGATGATGGAAATTGCTCACTTTTGTCGGGGGATTATATAGGAATATGATGAAATTTGCAAGTTTTTGAATTTTTCAGTATAATATTTTATTGTTCCTTACGTCGATGAAAGGAACAGTTCTTAGAGCACGAAAACGATCCTCATTCTCTGGAGATATTCATGTCGAACAGTTCGATCGGGATGGGCCAGCAGGATCAATCAGAACGGGAGAAGTTCGAGAATGAGTTATATGCGATTTTGAAAGCCAGTGACGATTCGGGCATCCTTTTGCGCGTGATCGGGTCGCTGGCTTTTCAAATGCACTGCCCGCAATTCGGCTACTTGCAGGCGGCGCTGGGGCGCGCGTACACAGACATCGATTTTGCGGCTTACAAACAGCAGAACAAAGAAATCAGTGGGATGTTTGCCAGGATGGGATATGCCGAAAACCGGGAAGTTTTCATAAACAGCGAGGGCGAACGTGCCATCTTCGACAAACCCGGCACCGGCTTGCATGTGGATGTATTCTACGAGAAGCTCGATTTTTGCCACGCGATATATTGGAAGGACCGGCTCGAAATCGACTCGCCCACCATTCCATTGACGGAACTGCTCCTGGAAAAAATGCAGATCGTGCAGATCAACGAGAAGGACATCATCGACACCATCATGTTACTGCTCGAACATCCGTTGGGAGATACCGACAAGGAAACCATAAACATCAAACTTGCCGCCGCATTATGCGCGAACGAATGGGGGCTTTGGCGCACGACTACAATGAACCTGGAAAAGGTCAAACAACTTGCACATCACTATACCCAGTTAACCCCGGATCAAAAGAAACAGGTCGAATCGCAGGTGGATGCGATTCTAAAGCGTTTGAACGACGAGCCCAAGCCGCTGGCATGGCGCATCCGCGACCGGGTCGGCGACCGGGTGAAGTGGTACAAGGATGTGGATGAAGTTTAAGGAGTCGCTATGGCAAAACTTGTAAAAGATATCATGCACGCCAATCTAATCACCTGCAAATCCGATGCGACGCTTGGCCAGGTGGCTGTTCTGTTGCATAACAATCATGTCCATGCCCTGGTGGTCAATGACCGGGATGGGCGCGCGGCAGGGGTCATATCTGACTTCGACCTGCTGGCAGGCGAATGGCTCTCTTCTGACCCGGAAAGCCTGAACACCATGCGCAAACTTACTGCCGCAGACTTGATGTCATCGCCGATCACCACCGTTGAAGGGAGTGTTCCGCTTACCGAAGCTGTGCGCGAATTCATTGATAAAGATGTCAACCGCCTGGTTGTTACCCAGGACGGCAAACCGGTCGGCATCATTTCACTTTCAGATTTCGTGGCGTATCTCGCTGAGTCAAGCGCAATTAAACGCGGAAGTGTAGGAGATGTGATGTCGGATGCGATCCTCGTCTGCCGGGGAAAAACACCGATCCTTTCCGCCGCACGCGCAATGACATCCGCAGGATGGCGCTCGGTCCTGGTGGTGGATGCGAAAGGCAAGGTGCTCGGCGTGGTAAGCGGCAGGGACCTGTTACCTTACGTCCAAAACGGCGGCGCGGAGGGAAAGATCGTTCGCGATGTGATGCATCCGGCTTTGACCATCGACATTACTGCCAGTCTGCGTGAAGCAGCGGACAAGATGATCCAAAATCATCACCACCGTCTTGTCGTGGTCGACCGGGAAAACCCGGACGCGTTCCCACTGGGTGTGATTTCATCATTCGACATCGTGGCACAGATGGCAAAACCTGATTCGGTTTGGCAAAAATAATTTCGTAGGTCACGCTTGAAGCGTGACCTACACCACTCTCAGGAGACCTTCATGTCTGAATTTCCAACACAAGCGCAGGCTGTCATCATCGGTGGCGGCGTGGGCGGAGCCAGTATCGCCTATCATCTTACAAAACTAGGGTGGAAGGATGTCGTCCTTCTCGAACGCCACGAATTGACCGCGGGTTCCACTTGGCACTCTGCGGGGCTCGTCGGGCAAATGCGCTCGGATGCGAACCTGACCCGTATGATGCATTACAGCACGGACCTGTATCGCACCCTCAAAGCAGAAACGGGACAGGATACCTCATGGCGCGAAGTTGGTGGAGTCCGCCTCGCCTCTTCCCACGAACGATTGGAGGAGACCAAGCGCCTCGTCGGACTCGCCCGGTCTTTCGGTGTGCCCATGGAATTGATCTCACCGAAAGAAGCACAGGACATGTTCCCGTTAATGGACATAACCGGCGTTGTAGGTGCGGCGTACACACCCAACGATGGGAGCATCGATCCCACCGGCTTGACGAATGCGCTCGCCGTGGGCGCAAAAAACCGCGGGGCAAAGATTCTCACAAATACGAACGTCGAGAAGATCAACCTGAAGGATGGGCGTGTCCATGAAGTGGTCACGGATAAAGGTACGATCAAGACCGAGGTTGTGGTCAATGCTGCCGGGATGTGGGGACGCGAAGTCGGAAAACTCGTCGGTTTGAATCTGCCCGTCATTCCGATGGCGCATCTTTACATCATGACCAAACCCATCGAAGGTGTGACGTCCAAATTCCCCAACCTGCGCGATCCCGATCTGCTCGTGTATTGGCGAGAGGAAGTGGGCGGACTTGTGACCGGCGGCTACGAACGCCAGCCCGCCACTTTTGGCATGAATGGGATTCCGCGCGATTTCAAATTTAAACTGCTCGAGCCCGATTGGGACCGCTTCACGCCTTTGATGGAAAACTCGATTCGCCGCGTTCCAGCCATAGAAAATGCCGAGGTTGTTAGGTTGCTCAATGGTCCGGAAGGATTTACCCCCGATGGAGAATTTTTGCTCGGACCGACATCGGTTAAAGGCTTTTGGGTTGCCTGCGCTTTCTGCGCTCACGGCCTTGCCGGTGCGGGCGGCATCGGAAAGGTGATGGCGGAATGGATCATCGACGGTTCGCCCGAATGGGACGTTTGGCGCCTCGACGTGCGGAGGTTTGGCCCGAACTACAACAGCCTCGAATATACGCGTGCGCGTGCATTCGAGACCTACACCCAGTATTACGACATTCACTACCCTGCTGAAGAACGCCTCTCCAAACGCAATGTGCGCATCTCGCCCACCTATTTCCGCCTGCGAGACCTCGGCTGTTCCTTCGGCGAAAAGATGGGATGGGAACGCCCGAACTGGTTCACAAAATATGAAGAACGCGCCACGCACGGACACGAACCGCGCGGATGGATGCGTCACAATTGGAGCCGTGCCATCGGTCACGAACATTTGATGACGCGCGAACACGCAGGTCTGTTCGATGAGACTTCGTTCAATAAATTCGAGGTGCGCGGACCCGGCGCGTTGAAATTCCTCAACTACGTCTGCGCGAATCAGATCGATGTCCCGATCGGGACGCTGGTCTACACTCAATGCCTCAACAAGCGCGGCGGTATCGAATGCGACTTCACGGTCACCCGCCTGGCTGATGACCGTTTCTTCATTGTGACGGGTACGGCGTTCGGTCAACACGATATGTCCTGGCTCTCGCTGCAGATGCCGGAGGACGGCAGTGTGACCATCGAAGACGTCGGCTCGAACTACGCCTGTATTGGGTTATGGGGACCCAAAGCCCGTACCATCCTCGAGAAGGCAACGACCGACGATGTTTCCAACGCGGGCTTCCCCTATATGACCTCCAAGCGGATCAATGTGGGTGATGTGCCCGCTCTCGCCTCGCGCGTGACCTACGTGGGCGAACTCGGTTGGGAGTTCTACTGCCCGATGGAGTATGGCTTGCGATTATGGGATACGCTTTGGGAAGCCGGACTACCCGAAGGCATGGTGGCGGGTGGATACAAAGCGATCGATTCGCTGCGTTTGGAAAAAGGGTACCGCTATTGGAGCGGCGAAATTTCACCGGACTACACTCCGTATGAAGCAGGCCTCGGTTTCGCGGTGAAACTCGATAAAGGCGATTTCATCGGCAAAGAAGCGCTGGTAAAACAAAAAGCAGAAGGCATCAAGAACAAACTCTGTACGATGACTCTCGCCGATGACCGTACCATTGTCATGAGCAAGGAACCCGTCCGCGTCGACGGCAAGACGGTCGGCTGGGTGGCTTCGGGAGGATTCGGCTATTCGGTCGCCAAGTCGATTGCGTATGCGTATTTGCCAATGGAATACTCCAAGCCTGGAACAAAACTCGAGATCGAGTGTTTCGGCGAACAGGTCGGCGTGGAAGTGACCCAGAATGTGCTGTTTGACCCGAAGAACGAGAGGATCAAGGCATAACCGTCACCCCCCAACCCCTTTCCCAAAATGGGAGAGGGGAGGAAAGCAAAACTGGAAAAGAGGCTCGCAAACACGAAGCAGGTTCAAAGCGCCGACCAAAGCGCGGCGAAGAGTCAGGCTTGAAGCGGTTGTTCATCCGCCAAAAATATTTTTGCCAAAGGAAGGAACCAGAATCCAATGAATACGCTTGCCATCGACAAAGCCATCGCCAGGGTGCCGTTTCTCGCGGAGTCAAAGAACGTCAAGAAGATTCCGTTGAGCGGCGGCATCACCAACCTGAATTTTAAGATCGAAGCAGATGGAAAGGCGTACGTGATCCGCCTTGCAGGCGAAGGCACAGAGCAACTGGGAATCAAACGCGATGTGGAATGTGCGGCGAACAGGGCCGCCGGCGAGTTGGGCATCGCACCCGAGGTGATGTATTTCATCGAGCCGGAAGGTTACATTGTCACGCGTTTTATCAACGGCAGGCGCATCATGCCCGAGGACATCATCAAGCCGGATTATCTCGTCCGCGTGGCGCAGAAGTTGAGGTTATTCCATCGCAATGCGCCGAAATTGAAAGGCGAGTTCAACGTTTTCCGCCGCGTCGAAATGCTGACTAAGAGGGCAAAGACCAAAGGGGCAAAGTTCCCGAACGACTGGGATTTCATCATGAAGAAAATGCGCGAAGCGGAAAAGGCGTTATTGAAAGATCCCTACAAACCGACGCCCTGCCATAACGATCTGCTCAACCTCAATTGGCTGGATGAAGAAGTTGCAGGAGATATCGGCGAACTGCGTCTGTTGGATTGGGAATACGCGGGCATGGGTGATATCTTCTTCGACCTCGGAAATTTCTCCCACCATCATCGATTGAACGAAGACCAGATCCGCATCTTCCTCACCGCTTATTTTGGCGAAATGAAACCGAAGCATTATGCCAGGCTGAGGATCATGTGGGCGATGTCGGAGCTTCACGAATCGATGTGGGGCACAACTCAAACCGTTATATCGAAACTGGAGGAGGATTTCCAGGGATATGCCGATCTGTGGTTCGGCCGTTACCGCATGCATGTGACGGATTATCGTTGGGAAAAGTGGCTGCGGGATGTAAAATGAATTTGGAGGTTTACGTTTAGATTTTCTTCGCCCATTCATCCAGCCTAACGTAGACTTTCCTGTGCGCTTTGAGAAAGGAGTGTGCGCCATGATCGAAAGTCCCGTCGAACGCCTCGCGAAAACGCATCCCGACCTGGAGGTTTGGTGGGATTCATCGCCGCTGGTGTACCGCCAGTGGGTGCGCAAAATGGTTGACAGGGTAGAACCCGCCCGAAAGCCGGTCCTCACAGAACAACTCGCAAGGTTGTTCAACGAAGAAAACCCCGCTGAAAGTGTGTTTCGGGGATGCACGACCAACCCCCCGCTTTCGTGGCAGGCTGTCCAAAGCGATCCTGAGTTTTGGAACCAATGGGTGGATGAATTGATCAAGTCAAGCCCGGGTCTCAGTTTGAACGAGGCCGTCTGGATGACATACAAGGAAGTTGTAAAGCGCGGCGCGCAAATGTACCTTCCGATCTTTGAAGCCTCGAAGGGACGCTTCGGCTGGATCTCCGGTCAGTTGGATCCGCGCCTCTTCACCGAGACCGAACGCATGGTCCGGGATGCGGAGGAATTGAGCGCCCTCAGCCCGAACGTGATGATCAAAGTCCCTGCCAGCATGCAGGGGATCGAGGTTGTCAAAACCCTGACATCCAGGGGCATCAGCACCAATACCACGGTGTGCTTCACACTGCCGCAGATTCTAGCATCGGCAAACGCAGCGATGGACGGAATAAAGATCGCCGAGAAGAACGGTACCAGACTGGACAGGTGGCGGGCGGTCATCACCATGATGATCGGACGTCTGACGGAACATGAAGTGCTGGATGTTCAAGCAGAGCGAAAAAATATCGAACTCTCCTGGCAGGACAAGCACTGGTTCGGCATCGCGGTTTTCCGCCGGGCATACCGCATGCTGACCGAGGGCGGTTATGCCAGTAAGATGCTTGCCTGTTCGATGCGGGTCGGTCCCAACGTCGCAGGAAAGACGCGCTTCTGGGACGTGCAAAAACTCGCTGGCGGTGACATCGTGTACACCTGCCCGCCCTATGTGCTGGAGCCGCTCTTCGAGATTGGCGATGACCTGGAGTTCGAGCCGGAGATCAAGAAAGGCGTCCCGAAGGATGTATTGGAGAAGATGAAAAAGATCCCCTTCTGCATACAAGCCTACGACCCGGATGGGTTGGCGCTGGAACAGTTCAACACTCACCCATCCACGCTCAGCACGATAGAAAATTTTTCAAAAGGTTTTGCCGGACTCGAGAAATATATAAGCGAACGGATGGCTTCCCGCCATCAGAAAGCATTGTCGAACTAGGCTCATAATCGTCTTGAGCCTGATGAAATCCATAGTTTGAAAGAAAAACAGGAGACAACCATGTCAATCGTAAACGCAAAAGAAATCATGATCCCCGCAGCGAAGGAAGGCTGGGCTGTGGGCGCGTTCAACATCACCGACCTGCTGCAATTCGAGGCGGTGATCGACGCGGCGATCGAAAAAAAGGCGCCCGTGATCGTGCAGACGTCTGTCAAGCCTTCGCAATTTCTCGGAACGAACATGATGGTGGCGATCTACCGCACCCTGGCGGAATCCGCTCCGGTGCCGGTCTGCCTGCACCTCGACCACAGTACGGATATTGCCTACTGCAAGAAATGCGCGGACGCAGGTTACACCAATATCATGATCGACGCTTCCAAGCAGTATTATGAAGAGAACATCCGCCAGACCAAGGAAGTGGTGGATTACTGCCACAAAGTCGGCAATATCTCCGTCGAAGGCGAGTTAGGGACCGTGGGCGGTGTGGAGGACCAGGTAAAGGTCGCGGAGGATGAGGCGCAGCTTGCCAACCCGAAACAATCTGTTGAATTTGTGGAACGCACTGGCGTGGATATCTTCGCCCCCGCCATCGGCACCGCTCACGGCGTCTACAAGACCAAGAATCCAAAGGTCGATTTCGAGCGCATGGCGACCATTCATAAAATGTTGAACGGCAATGGGATCAAGACCCCTGTTGTCGTCCATGGCGGAACCGGACTGCCGGATGACTATATCGTCAAATTGCGCGAAGCGGGCGGCGCGAAATTCAACGTCTCGACCGAATTGAAGCACACGCTCATCGATGCCAAATGGGAATATATCAACGCCCATCGCGATGAATACGACCCCGGCAAGCTCGATGTCTTCGTCCGCGATGCGATCCGCAAAGCCGTGATGCACTGGATGGACAAACTCGGCTGCAACGGCAAGGCGTAAGCAAAGAGATCAGAGATTTGAGACTGGCGAGCAGGCGGCAGGGGACGTCTTCTTAATGGTCTTTTCGAATTCACAAAACACTTAGGAGATAAGCCACATGAAGAATATCAATGAATATTACGCCCCATGGGTAAAGGGAATCCCGATGTACATATCGGAGCATATCGAATTGGCCTGGCGCCGCCCCGAACTGCACCGCATGATGTCGAATGAAAACCCGCTGCCGCCTTCCGATAAAGTTTTAGAGGCGATGCTCAAGTACGCGAAGATGACCAACCGCTACCCCGACCAGGGCCTCATCGTCCGCCAGAAGATCGCGGAGATCAACGGCGTGGCGGGACCACAGAATGTGATGATCGGTAACGGCTCGAGCGAAGTGTACGACAATATCTTCCGCATGTTCATCGTGCCGGGTGATGAAGTCATCCAGCATACGCCCTGCTTCGGCATTTACGGCCTGCGCGGAAAATTGCTGGGCGCAAAAATGGTCGATGTGCCGATGATCTACAAGGATCACCTGCTGCACTTCGATCCCGATGCCTTGATGAAAGCCGTCACCGACAAGACAAAGATCATTGTCATACCGAATCCCAATAATCCCAGCGGCAACTTCATGGACCCGAAACACTTTGAACCTTTCGCCAAGCTGGGCATTCCAATGGTCGTCGACGAAGCCTACATTGAATATGCCGGCCTCGGAATGTCTCAGGTGGAATTGACCAAGAAATACAAGAACGTGCTTATCACCCGCACCCTCTCAAAGGCATATGGCCTCGCCGGGATGCGCTTCGGTTACACCCTTGGTCACGAGGATGTGATCAAGCAGATCGCCGGTTCGCTCCTGCCGTGGAATGTTGGCACGATCCCCATGTGGGCGGCGCTTGCCGCCTTTGAAGACACCGAAGGTTTGGCGGAACGGGTCAAGTTCAACAACGATGCGATCAATTACATTAGCGAATCCCTGAGCGTGATCCCCGGCTTCTACGTCATGCCATCCAAAGCCAACTACATCCTGTTCGACTGCGGCGAGACGGGCAAGACCGGCAAGGAAGTTCTGGCTTATGCTGAAACCAAGGGCATCATCCTGCGCGGCGAGAGCAAGAAATACGGCTCCGACGGCTGGTTCCGTGTGACCATCGGCACGAAGGAAGAGAACGAACTCTTTGTCAACACCATTCTTGAATTCTTTGGTGTGAAGAAATAAATTGTCATTGCGAGGAGCGAAACGACAAAGCAATCCCGATATTTTCGTGGAGATTGCTTCGCCCGATCGTGCCCGCAATGACATGGAGGCAACCATGTCAAAAATCAAGGCAGTCTTCTTCGACCAGGACGGTGTGATCATCGACACCGAGCGTGACGGCCATCGCGTGTCCTTTAATATGACCTTCAAGGAATTCGGTTTCACCGACGAGTGGGATGTGGAGTATTACCATGAACTGCTCCAGATCGCAGGCGGCAAGGAGCGCATGAAGCATCACTGGAAAACGAATGGATTCTCCAAGTCGCTGACCGAGGAGGAGATCGACAACCTAGTCAAAGAGATGCACAAGCGCAAAACAGCCCTGTTCGTGGAATTGATCGAGACAGGCAAACTGCCGCTTCGGCCTGGCATTCACCGGTTCATGAAAGAGGCGATGGAGTCGGGTTTGAAGATCGCAGTCTGCACCACGTCCAATGAACAGGCGGCAAAAGCCATCACCGAAAAGATCCTATCCGACATCAAGTTCGATGCGGTGCTGGCCGGCGATGTTGTCAAGAACAAGAAACCCGATCCGGAGATCTACAATCTGGCGCTTTCAAAGCTCGGGCTAAACCCCGATGAAGTTTTCGTGGTCGAGGATTCCAAGAACGGCGTGAAAGCCGCCAAAGCCGCCGGGATGAAAACCGTGGTCACTACCAACCACTACACCGAAAAGGAAGATGTAAACGCGGGCGATGTGATCGTCACCTGCCTCGGTGACCCGGACGGCGAAAAAGCCAGTATGACAAAGGGGGAGATCAAAGGATTCGACGGGGTCGTGCGCATAAAACAGCTTTTGGAAATATTTGGATAAGGTCCGACAAGGGCGCGGTGAAAAACCGCGCCCTTGTTCTATAATCGGCATCCCCTGGCTGGGGCTGTAATTCGGAGTGAAATACTCCGTACCCTTTTTTAACAGCCAGTGTTTTCAATGCAAATACTCAGAGAAAACTCCCCTCGGGAGGAGGAGGCGCCTATCGTGGAACCCAAACGATATTCGTAAGTTCAATGACTTGATTCAAACACCAAATTAAAATCAAGGAGAATTACGAAATGGCACAAAAAAGTCAAGCGCACGACAAGCAAGTCCTGCATAAGATGGGGTACGCGCAGGAACTTTCCCGCCGTATGAGCGGGTTCTCGAACTTCGCAATTTCATTCTCGATCATCTGCATCCTGGCGGGGGGAATCTCGGCCTTCCCGGCCGCGTTCAACGCCCTTGGCTCCGGCGGCGCTTTCATCATCTGGCTGGTGGGCGGCGCGCTCGCCATGACCGTCGCCTGGGGCATGGGACAGATTGCCTCCTCCTTCCCGACAGCTGGCGGCTTGTATCACTGGAGCAGTCACCTCGGCGGGAAAGCCTGGGGTTGGGCAACTGCATGGTTTAACCTCATCGGTTTGATCTGCGTGGTCTCCTCGGTGGATGTGCTTTTGTATTCCGTATTTTTCAAAGACCTGTTTCTGGGAACTGCCCTCGGTATGGATGTTTCCGGATTCGGCTACTGGCACCAGTTCTTCTTCATGGCGTTCGTCTTGACGACCCAGGCGCTCTTGAATCATTACGGCATCGATATCACCACCAAAGTGACCGACTTCAGCGGCTACATGATCCTCGCCCTGACCGTCATCCTCATCATCGTCCTCTTCGCCTTCAGCCCTGTGGCTTTGGACTTCTCCCGGCTCTTCTCCTTCCAAAACGTGACAGGTGATGCGGGTGGAGCGGTTGTTCCCTTCCGCACCGAGAGCATCGCCTTCGCATTCCTGCTTGGACTTTCCTATGTATGCTACACCCTGACAGGTTATGATGCATCTGCGCATACATCGGAGGAGACCCAGGATGCCCAGGTAAACGTTCCGAAAGGCATGTGGCAGGCGGTATTCGCGTCGTGGGTCTTCGGTCTCGTCGCTGTAGCAGCATATGTATTGGTGATGCCAAGTGTTGAAGATGCCGCAGCAGCGGGATGGGGATCATTCTTCTATATGTGGGGCGCGTCCAGAATGCCGGGTTGGTTGAGCATCATCCTGGCGGGCGGTCTTGTCGTGGTGAACTACATCTGCGCACTTGCCGGTCTCACATCCACTTCCCGCATGATGTACGCCTTCGCGCGCGACGGCGGGCTCCCCGCTTCAAAGACGCTTTCCCACGTCAGCACCCAATACCGCACCCCCACCTACGCGATCTGGACCTCTGCGGCTCTGGCTCTCCTCAGCACGGTGTATGCTCCCTACTATCTCGTACTGGCAGTGGCTTGCGCCGTCTTCTTGTATCTTTCCATGGCAATGCCGATCGCGGCAGGATTTCTCGCAGAAGGCGGATCGAAATGGCCCGAAAAAGGACCGTTCAATCTCGGCGGGTTCTCGAAGGTCAATGCCATTATCGCTGTCCTTTCCGGCGTTACCCTCGCGATCAGCGGTTTCTTCCCGCCCAATGAGAAGGTCTTCTATTTCACCATCATTTTCGTGGTTGCCTTGCTTGGGCTGTGGTCGAAGAAGTCGGCAGTTATCGGCATCGTCGTAGCCGTTGTAGGTTACGGTCTCAGTTTTATCTCAGTCCCCGACTCGAATAACCTGCACTTCCTCATTCCGCCCGGTAGCACAGCCATTACCGCCATCATTGTTGGAGTGGTCACAGCTGTGATCACCTTCGTCACCGGCGGCGAAGATAATCGCTTCGAAGGCGTGCCCGAAGGAGAGAAGATCAAGGAACGCCAGAAGATGATCGCTGACATCGAAAAGAAATACGGCGAAGCATAACTCCCATCCACTATCTGACCTGACAGGTGGTTAAACCTGTCAGGTCTTCTTTATATACCCCTTATATATTCCATGAAATTTCTTCTCGGCATCGATCAAGGCACCACACAGACCACCGCTGTTATCGTGAACGAAAACGGAGAAATGGTCGAAAAGAATTCGGCGCAGTTACCGGCCCGGTTCCCGCAGGCAGGCTGGGTCGAACAGGAGCCGGAGGACATCGTCCGTACTGTCAAAGAGGCCTGCGCTCCACTTCTCTCCAAGTATGAAATCTCAGCTGTTGGATTCGATAATCAGGGTGAGACTTTCGTTGTTTGGGATACGGAAACCGGAAAGGCTTTGACCCCCGCCATCGTCTGGCAGGATACGAGAGGTCAATCTGTCTGTGACTCGCTCGCCCCAAACGTGGATTTGGCTTGGTTGCGCCAAACGACCGGGCTGCTGTTGGACAGTTATTTCTCCGCCCCCAAACTCAAGTGGGTGTTCGAAAACAACCCGGAGATCCGCAAACGTGCGCATGAGGGCAAACTAAAGTTTGGCACCACGGAAACCTGGGTGATCTGGAAACTGAGCGGCGGAAAATTACACATAACCGATCCCTCCACCGCTTCGCGCACATTGTTGTTCGACATGAACAAATTCCAGTGGGATGAAAAATTACTGCAATTATTCGACGTTCCCAAAAGCATGCTGCCGGAAGTGAAGCCTTCCGCGGGTTACATTGGTGATGTGGATTTTGGGAACGGAAATCCTTTACCCCTGCATGCGTTATTGGTCGATCAGCAAGCCGCGTTGTTCGGGCAGGCTTGTTTCAAAGCGGGTGAAATGAAATGCTCGTTCGGGACAGGCAGTTTCCTTTTGATGAACATTGGCGACAAACCCAAACTCTCGAACAATGGCCTGCTTACAACTGTTGGCTGGAATTTCAACGGTCACACTGCATATGCTTTCGACGGCGGCATCTTCGTCACCGGCTCGGCCGTGCAATGGCTGAGGGATAATCTCAAGTTCATTCCGGAGTCAGCCGCCAGTCACGATTCCGCGACAAACTCAAAGGATATGGGAGTTGTCGTTGTTCCAGCCTTGCAGGGGCTTGCCGCTCCGCATTGGCGCACGGATGTGCAGGGTGCAATGTTTGGTTTGAACCGCAGTACGACTTCTGACGACATTGTCCGCGCCACATTGGACGGAATCGCCTGCCGCGTCTACGAAGTCGTCACCGCCATGTCGCAGGACAGCGGCACAACTCCTCCCCACCTCAAAGTGGACGGCGGTCCGGCTGGCAACCCCTACCTGATGCAAATGATCGCTGATCTATTGGATCTCGAAGTACGTGTGTCCGCTTCGGTGGAAGCGACAGCCATCGGCATTGCCAATCTTGCAGGCGTATCGTCATTGGGCACAAGTTTCGAGATGCTGTCTGAGAGTTGGAAGGCGGAAAAGATTTATACTCCAACGATGAAGAAGGAAGAAAGAAAAAAGAAACTGGAAAAATGGAACAAAGCGCTGGAGGCGGTGAAAGTATTTCACAGATAAAGTGACCCTGGTGATCGAGCAGCGACGAGCGTTCTTTGCGAGGAGCATATCGTGACCGCCACATAAACGAGATATTATGACAACCATCTACGACATCGCCATCATCGGCGCGGGGGCGGTGGGATGCGCCATTGCAAGAGAACTTTCACGCTATGACCTAAAGATCGCCCTATTAGAATCCAATCCCGATGTGGGCATGGGGACTTCCAAGGCCAGCACGGCGATTTGGCATACCGGTTATGATGCCAAGCCTGGCTCGCTCGAAGCCAGACTTCTGCGACGTAGTTACTCCTTGATGAAGGAGTACATGCCGGAAGCGAATATTGCGCATGAAGTCCTGGGCGGTCTGCTCATTGCATGGAATCAAGTACAATTCGACGCTCTTCCCAAACTGCTCAAGCAGGCACACGATAACGGGGTAACGGATGTTCGCATTATCGCCTCTGAAGAGATTTGTCAACGTGAGCCGCACATCAGCCCGGGCGCCCTGGGTGGATTGTTTGTTCCCGGCGAAGGAATTCTCTGCACGTTTTCCGTTCCGCTGGCGATGGCGTATCAGGCGGTGGAGAATGGCGTGGCGTTGTTCCTCAATTTCAAAGTCGCTGGCCTCGATACGACCAGTGGCGAACATACGGAACTACTCGACCAGCAGGGAAATAAAATATATTCGAGGTTTATCGTCAACGCGGCGGGACTGTTCTCGGATGAGATCGATGCCCAATATGGAAAGACCCGCTTCCGGGTCGTTCCGAGGCGCGGACAGTTGATCGTCTTCGACAAAATGGCAAGAGATTTGATTAATCATGTACTCCTGCCAGTTCCAACATCCGTCACAAAGGGTGTACTGATCAGCCCGACCGTTTATGGAAATATTCTGCTTGGACCGACCGCTGAGGATCTGGATGACAAATCGGCGACAGAGACGACAGAAGAAGGGCTGAAGTTCCTGCTTGATAAAGGGGAAAAAATCCTGCCGCAACTGCTGAACGAAGAAGTGACCGCCACTTACGCCGGTCTGCGCGCGGCGACAGAACACAGCGATTATCAGATCGAGATGGATGCATCGCTTCGTTACTTGTGTTTGGGCGGAATCCGTTCGACGGGTATTTCCGGCGCGATGGGCATCGCCGAATACGGCGTGGAGTTGCTCCGCGAAGCGGGTTTGCATCTAAAACAGAAAAAGGAATTCAAGACCATCAAACTTCCGACGATCGGACAGTCGTTCGTGCGCCCGCATCAAGACGCGGAAATGGTTGCGAAGAATCCGCTTTATGCCGAGATGGTCTGCCATTGTGAGCGGGTTTCGCGCGGCGAGTTGATCGCCGCCATGAATGCGCCGATCCCTGCCACGACGCTGGACGGCTTGCGCCGCAGGACGCGCGCTTCGCAGGGGCGCTGTCAGGGGTTCAATTGTCATGCGACTCTCCAGGTCATTCTCAGCGAACGGAGTGAGCGAAGACTCTCCATCTTACCCAGCGAGACTCATCGCTTCGCACAGAGTAACATGAATGTGGATGTCCTCATCGTCGGCGGTGGACCGGCGGGTCTATCCGCGGCAATCGAGTTGAAGAAGCAGGGAGTGAAAAATATTTTGGTGGCAGACCGCGAAGCGGAAGCAGGCGGGATGCCGCGCTTTTGCCATCACACCGGTTTTGGGCGTGAAGACTTGTGGCGCATGTGGCAGGGACCCACGTACGCAAGGTATTATCGTGACCTGGCTGAAAAGATGAATGTGGAAGTGCGAACATCCACAACGATTTTGGGATGGAAAAATCCTGCAACAGAGAGCACTGAGAAGGTATTGAGTTTTACATCGCCAAATGGAATTGGCGAAATTAAAGCGCAAACCGTTTTACTGGCGACCGGCGTGCGGGAACGTCCGCGTGCAGCGCGGTTGGTGCCGGGGAAGAGACCGCAAGGGATTTACACGACCGGTTCAATGCAAAGGTTTCTTTACCAGGAAAAATTGCCGGTTGGCAAACGCGCGGTCATCGTCGGCGCTGAATTGGTCAGCCTCTCGGCGTTGATGTCGCTCATGGGCGCAAAAATCGAATGTGCGATGATGGTGACGGAAGAACCCATGCATCAAATCGAATTTCCGTACACTGTAATGAAGTTGGCGCTGGCCGATATAATGTCCCGCACGCCGATCATAACGAATACCCGCGTATCGAATATTTACGGTCAAGAACGGGTCGAAGGCATCGAACTCACCCACAAAGACGGAAGCAAAAAAATTGTGGAATGCGACTCGATCATCTTTACCGGGAATTGGATTCCCGAACACGAACTGGCGCGCACGGGCGGTTTGCAGATCGACTCGCGCACGAACGGACCGGTGATCGACGGGAACTTCCAATCTTCGGTTCAAGGGGTTTTCATAGCTGGAAATCTCCTGCGCGGCGTGGAGACTGCCGATCGCTGCGCGCTGGAAGGGAAATGGGCAGCGCATGGAATTGCAAGATTCCTTCGGACCCCGCGTTTGTAAAGAAAGAAAAACAAAATGTCTGACGAACAATTGGATGTTGTGAACGACAAGGATGAAGTAATTGGGCAGGCGTCGCGCTCGGATGTCCACCGGCGGGGATTGCAGCATCGCGGGGTGCATGTCTTCCTATTTGATGCCCAGGGCGAGATGCTGATCCAAAAACGAAGCGCGGACCGCGCTTCGTCCCCATCCCTGCTGGATTGCTCGGTGTCGGAACACGTCAAGGCGGGGGAAAGTTATCGGGAAGCGGCAATGCGCGGGTTGAAGGAAGAGATGGGCGTGGAGGGAATCGAGATCAACCTGCTGGGGAAGATCCAAATGGAATACGGACCGAACGATAATGAGATCAGCGTGATCTACGAAGGAAAAATACAGCCGGGGCAGGTGCGCTTCGATCCGGAGGAAATTTCCGAGGTCAGGTTCATGCGCCTGGATGAGATCCGGGCGGGAATCGATAACGCCAAGGAGACGTATTGTGCCTGGTTCGTCGAGATCATGAATTGGTATTCAGGGAAACCTGCAAAGTTGAAGACGCTGCAAGGGGAATAAGAGACAGAATGGGGTGACCAGCCTCAGGCCGGGGAAGAGGCGGGAACTATTGCAACCTCGGGGGATACATGCCGTATATCTCTTTCGGAAATGTTTTCCAAGGAGACACCATGAAAACCATTCAACGATTTTTGACAGTCCTTATGATAATTGCCCTGTTCTCGCTGGCGGCCACAACCCCGGTGCTGGCTTTCGACGGGCGCTCGGGTGATGTAATCGTGATCGAAGCCAATGAAGTCGTTAACGATGACCTCTACGTCGGAGCAGATCAATTCACCCTCGATGGAACCGTCAAGGGAGATCTAATCGTATTCGGCAACTTCATCACGATCAACGGCACTGTGGAGGGCGATCTGATCGCGGCGGGAAACACCGTCCTGATCGAGGGCACTGTGCAGGACGATGCGCGTATTGCCGGTGCGGCACTCCAACTTGGCGCCAACGCAGTGATCGGCGGGGACCTGGTCGCTGCGGGCGCAAGCCTCGAAACGAAGCAGGGCAGTTCGGTCGAGAATGATGCCGTGTTTGCCGGGGCGCAGGGATTGCTCGCCGGTTCGATCAGCGACGATCTGCAACTTGCCGCAGGCGCATTGGAACTACGCGGCGAGATCGGCGGCGATGTAAAAGCCGAGGTCGGCGAGATGAACCAGGGCGGTCCTCCCCCATCCATGTACATTTCGAACACGAACGTGTCCATCCCAACCGTCAACCCCGGTTTGAAGATCGCGGAAGGCGCCAGGATCGGCGGTGATTTCACCTATACTCAAACGAAGGATATCACCATCCCTTCGGGCGCCGTCGATGGAAAGGTCACCCGAAACGAACCTGTTGTTGACCAAAGAGTCGTCCCAACTCCGCCCACTCCGGCAGAGATCGCCGCAAACTGGACCTTCGACCTGCTCCGCGATATCGTGACTCTCGCTCTCTTCGGGTTGTTGCTCGCATGGCTTGCGCCTGTCTTCATGAAAAGCCTGATGGGCAAACTGCAAGCCCAGCCTGTTCCGAGTTTTGGCTGGGGCATCGTCGCCTACGCCGCTTTCTTCTTTGCGCTGTTCCTGATCGTGGTCGTGACCATCATCCTGGGAGTGATCTTCGGCGCATTGACCCTTGGCGGCGTTTCCGGGACGGTCATCTGGCTTAGCCTCCTGTCCAT
Source organism: Anaerolineales bacterium (assembly GCA_015075725.1). Classification (NCBI taxonomy): domain Bacteria; kingdom Bacillati; phylum Chloroflexota; class Anaerolineae; order Anaerolineales; species Anaerolineales bacterium. The sequence goes on from JABTTV010000001.1 coordinate 4,468,601, forward strand.
TTTTGCGCTGATCATCGGGTTCGTGCTGTTCACCGGCTTCGGTTCCCAGATCCTTGTGGCTTGGCTGGGCGGGCGCTGGATCCTCGGGCGCTTCAACCCCGCGCTGGGCGAACACAAAGTTTGGCCCCTGCTCCTTGGCGTGGTGATCGTCGGTTTGCTGGTCAACCTTCCGGCAGTAGGCTGGCTGATCGGGTTCATCATCATGTTCTTCGGCCTGGGCGCGCTCTGGCTCTGGGCTCGCGAACGGATGGCGAAGCCGGCCGCCGTGGCTGTACAATAACTTCAAGGCGCAATAACGAACCGGCAGGGATGACCTGCCGGTTTATGTTTCCAAACCGGGTAATTCTTATCAGGTATAATCGCGGAATGCTTACGCCAGAACAGATCGAGACAAAACTCGAACGAATCCTTTTAAAAGTTGAACGACCGGGTCGTTATGTAGGCGGAGAATTGAACTCGACGGTAAAGGATTGGGACTCGGCAAAAACCCGCGTCGCATTCGTCTTCCCCGATATCTATGACATCGGCGTTTCAAATGTCGGCTTGAAGATTCTTTACGACCAGGTCAACCAGCGGGAGGATGCGCTCGCCGAGCGCGCCTACGCTCCCTGGCTGGATATGGAAGCCCTGATGCGCGAACATGGGATTCCGCTTTACGCGCTCGAATCAAAACGCCCTCTGGCCTGTTTCGACCTCATCGGCTTTACCCTGCCCTACGAGACTCTTTACACCAACGCCCTCAACATCCTCGATCTTGCAGGCATTCCCATCCGTTCGGCGGATCGCGACGATTCGCATCCCATCATCATCGCGGGCGGACATGCCGCCACCAATCCCGAGCCGATGCATGCCTTCATCGATGCTTTCGTCGTCGGCGAAGGCGAGGAAGCCATCCACGACATCATCGACTCGCTGCAAAAGACAAAAGGAAAACCGCGCGAAGAACGCCTGCGCAGCCTGTTAAGGATTTCGGGCTTGTATCTGCCGCGCTTCTATCAAACCTCGTACATGGACGATGGAACGGTCGCTGTCACGGAACCGATCATCCCCGAAGCGCCGAAGGTGATAAACAAACGCATCGTGGGCAAACTGCCGCCGCCGCCCACAAAGTTCATCGTGCCGAACATCGATGTGGTGCATAACCGCGTCTCGGTCGAGATCATGCGCGGATGCACCCGCGGATGCAGATTCTGCCAGGCGGGTATGATTACGCGCCCGGTCCGCGAACGAAGCGTGGAAGAGGTGGTGGAAGCCGCCGAGGCGGCCGTCCACGCGACGGGATTCGAAGAACTGGCATTGATGTCGCTCTCCTCTTCCGATTACACATATATCAAAGATCTGGTGGATGCCATCAGCAAACGCTTTGAGGGAAGGAAACTTACCGTTTCGCTGCCCTCCCTGCGCATCGAGTCTGTTTCTGTGGACCTGATGGAGAAACTCAAACAGCACCGCTCCGGCGGTTTCACGCTTGCGCCCGAAGCCGCCAGCGAACGAATGCGCCGCATCATCAACAAGTTCATCCCTGATGAAGACATCATCAAGACCACGAACGAAATCTACAGCCGCGGCTGGACGACGATCAAGTTGTATTTCATGATCGGGCATCCGAGCGAGACGCTCGAAGACGTGCAGGCAATAGCGGATCTAAGTAAACGCGTCATCGCCGAAGGACGCAAGGTTGCGGGGTGGAAGGTGAAGTTGAATGTCGGCGTCAGCACTTTTGTTCCCAAGCCGCAAACTCCCTTCCAGTGGGTTTCTTGCGACACGCGCGACAGCATCCTTGAAAAACAAGCCCTGCTGAAACGCGAACTGTTCAAGGACAAGAACATCAAATTGAGCTGGACCAAGCCCGACGACACGCTCGTGGAAGCCTGGCTTTCGCGCGGCGACCGCCGCATGGCGGAAGTCATTTATTCCGCGTGGAAGAACGGCGCGAAGTTCGACGCCTGGGAGGAAGGACGCAGGTTCGATACATGGATCGCCGCCTTCCAGGAGCACGGGCTCGACCCCGCCTTTTATACCAACCGCCAGCGCCGAACGGATGAAGTGTTCCCCTGGGAGCATATCAGTGCGGCGGTGCGCAAGAACTTCCTCTTCCAGGATTTCCGCATGTCGCTCGAAGGTGAGATCCGCGTGGACTGCCGCCTGAATTGTTTCGCCTGCGGCATCCTGCCGACCTTTGCGAACCTGCGCCGCGAAAACCCGGGCGAAGTTTGGAAATGTCCGGAGGTAAAATCTCCCGCTCGAAAGATGGAAATGGAATTACCGCTGGTAGGCGATTGATCGCTCAGCCGCCGTCCCCGGCGGCGAGGAAAGTACCCGGAATCGGTATTCCGCCGGGAACATTTATTTAATGAACAAAACCGCTCTCCTAGTACGCCTGCAAAACGAACGCGACCAGTTCGAGCTACTGCTCAACCGCGTGGGATTCGCGCGCCGGTTGACGTTGCGCGGCGTCTCGGGCGGGTTAACCGTCAAGGACCTGCTGGCGGAAGCGCTTTCGCACGAACTATTCATCGCGGACCGCCTGACCGAGATCCTGCACGGAGAGGCATATTCGCCGTCCGCCTCGTTCTCGGCTTTGGAAAATTTTCAAAAAGAGTTCGGCTACCCGGATTATGAATCCCCGCTCGTGGAAAAGCACAAGCACAATTGGACCGTGCTGAACGCGTACAAGAACATCGAGTTCGATGAGATCGTCGCGGAGGAACTGGCGGTTTATGCGAGCATCGTCGAATTGCTGGAGAAGCTCAGCCATCATCAATTCCTCGACCATGACCTGTTCCATCGCATCGCCGAGCATACCTACCGTCCATATCGCCGCACCGGGTCGCTGATCCATGCCTGGTTGGGGCGAATCGCCGCCGAACCGAAATAGACAGACATGCGAGTCCGCATCACATTCACAAAGCAGGGGGCGCTGCGTTACATCGGTCATCTCGACCTGCACCGCTTGTGGGAACGCGCCATGCGCCGCGCCGACCTGCCCCTTGCTTATTCGCAGGGATTTCACCCCCAGCCGAAGATCAGTCTTGCCGCCGCCCTGCCGCTGGGATTCTCCTCGCGGGGCGAAGTGCTGGATGTACGCTTGAACGAAGAGGTCTCCGTCGAAGACATCAGCTCGCGTTTAAAGGATAATCTTCCGCCGGATATAAATGTTAGGGAGATCAAATCGGTGGACGAGTGGCTTCCCGCCTTGCAGACCCAGGTGCTATCGGCGGCGTACGACGTCCGTTTGACGGAACCCATCGACGGTTCCGAATTGAAGCGGAAAGTGGAGTCCGTCATGATGACAGAGTCCATCATCCGTGAGCGGCGCGGGAAGAGCTACGACCTGCGTCCGTTGATCGAAATGATGAGCGTCATCACCCAGGCGGACGGAACAGCGTGGCTGAAGATGACCCTGGCGGCGCGTGAGGGCGCGACAGGAAGACCGGAAGAAGTCTTGGCGGCGTTGGGAATCGAGCCGGAAACCGCGCGGGTGGAGCGCACACGCCTGATCTTCAAGGATTGATTTATTCCGGTATATCGTTAAAATTAGGTTTGTCATTTCCAATCCCAAATTCTTCGGAGGAGTACTATGGCTGTGCTTGCCGCAATACCCATGGCTTTCATTCCCGCATTTTTCTTTTCGTGGTTCCTTTACTGGCTCGACCGGTATGAAAAGGAGCCGCGCTGGCTGTTGTTGATGACCTTCTTCTGGGGCGGTTTCTTCGCCATCATCGGCACGCTCATCGTGGCGACCATCTTCGAGATCGGCTTCAGCTTTGTGTTGAACGACGCGGTGCTCGAAGACATTGCGGGCGGTTCGATCACCGCGCCGATCGTGGAAGAGTTCATGAAGGGACTCGCGGTCCTGCTTGTCTTCCTGATCTTCCGCAAGGAGTTCGACTCGATCCTGGACGGCATCATCTACGGCGGAATCGCCGGGCTGGGATTCGCCGCCACCGAGAATGTGTTCTATTTCCTCGGTCAATACAGCGACGGCGGCTGGGCGGGCATGTTCACGAACTTTGCCCTGCGCGTGGGTGTGTTCGCATGGGGGCATCCTTTCTATACCGCATTCACCGGGCTGGGTTTTGCCGTGGCACGAATGAACCGCAACTTATTGGTCAAGCTCGCCGCGCCTGTCGTCGGTTATTTCCTGGCTGTGTTCGCGCACGCCTTCCATAACACCTCGCTTGTGTTCGTCACCGGTCTGGGAAGCCTTGCGCTGGTCGTCCTGCTCGAATGGGCGGGCTGGCTCATCTTCCTCGGCTTCATCATCTGGCTGATCCGGCACGAGCAGGGATTGTTGAAAAAACACTTGAAAGAGGAAGTGTCGGGCGGTTTGATCTCAGACGCGCAGTACAAGACCGCGGTCTCGTTCTTCCAGTTCGGCGCGCGCATGGCGGCGCTGAGCGGCGGCGCGTATAAAGCCACCAGTCATTTCTATCAATACCTCGGCGAACTGGCGCACAAGAAGGAACAACTCGAAAAATTCGGCGACGAAAAGGGGAACGCGGCCATCATCACAAAACTGCGCGGGAACATTGCGAACCTCGCGCCGCAGGCGAAGACATAAAATCTTCTGAAAGCCCTGAGATCCTTCGCCGCTTCGCGGCTGAGAATGACATTTAAAAAAACGGCTGACGGCTCATTCGTCAGCCGTTTTTTTGCCTATGGTAAAATTCGGCTCGCCCGCCCCCGTAGCTCAGTGGACAGAGTGTCGGCCTCCGGAGCCGAAGAGCGCAGTTCGAGTCTGCGCGGGGGCGCCAGCCCGAAACCCCAAAGGAATCAATCGCCTTTGGGGTGAATTTTTATTGGATACAATTATCGCGTGACCCGACTCAGACTCATTTCGTCCATCGCGTTCCTGCTCATTTGCGCAGGCTGCGACTCATCGCCCACAACGCCTTCCATCCCAGGACCGGCATTTGTCACCGCGACCCTTCCTCCCACTCTCACACCTGCGTTCACTGCTGCTTCGCCGCGGCCGACCCTTGCGCCGACTATCGTTCCGATCCCCGGCGTGACGACAAGCGAGGTCAATTTGAGGGAGGATACCTCCACGGCAAGCCGGGCGCTCGGCGCAATTCCCGCCTTCTCAAACGTACAGATCATCGGCAGGGATTCCAGCGGTCTTTGGTATCGAATCCTATTCAATGGAAACTCTGGCTGGGTGCGCGCGGATTTCGTGCAGGCACAAAATGAATCGGCGGAGATTCCCATCTTGGGCGCAGAATCGGAATCCGGGTCCGGGGTGAGAGGCGTGATCACGCGCGGGGTCAACGTGCGCAGTGGACCGGGGCAGGATTTCGAGTTGCTGGGATTGTTGAATCAGAACGATGTGGTGCCCATCTTCGGAAAGGATGCATCGGGAGCGTGGATGAAGGTCGCGTATCCTCCCGCCGCGGATGGGACGGGCTGGGTCAATGCGGAATTCATGCAGATCGAGAACATCGATGCGATCCCCGCTCTCGGCGATGAAAATCAACCTGCTAGAACAAGCGAAGCAGATTCAGCCGAAGCGCCCGCCCCCATGGAGATCGCGCAAAACGATAACGACTCAGCCGACGCGCCCATCGCGGTCTTTTCGCTCTCGCCCGCTTCCGCGCGTTCGATCCAATTCGAGGGAGACGTTTCGACGCCGCAGGGCGATGGCGAAGACTGGATCGCCTTTTCGGCGGACCATGACAGGGTTGTCATTCAACTCTCATGTGATTCCGGCTTCGTTCTATTAGAATTCATTCAATCAGACATGGCGCCGCTTGAATGCGGCGGCACGGTTGCGATGGAGACCGAGCCGGGCAAAATATATCTCTTGAAAATATCGCCAGTTCCAACGGGGGATGGGATCCACGCGGACTATAAAGTTAGAATTACGGTCACCATCGACTGAAACGGAGAAAAATGTACAGAAAAAACCTTATCGTACTACTGCTTGCCTTCTCCCTGACGTTTGCGGGCTGCCAGACCAATGAAGAAACACCGCCGCTTTCCGCGACGCTGAGCGAGCTCTCGGGCCTGGTGGAAATGAAACAGGCGGAAGAAGCCGCCTTTGCGGAGGTGAACGCCGGGTCGATCTTGAACGTGAACGGGCAGATCCAAACCGGCGATGACGGGCGCGTGCGCCTCGATCTTTCTTCGGGCACGATCGTGCGCGTGACGCCTTCCTCGGTCTTTACCCTGATCTCGAACGAGGAAACCGATGGCGGTCTTTATACAAAGATCAAACTTGAATTGGGAAGGATCTTCATCATCCTGAACGGCGGGCAGGCGGATGTGGAAACGCCCTCCGGCGTGGCTTCGGTGCGCGGGTCCTATATGAAAGTTGAGATCGACCCGGTCACCGGCGATATTCACATCACCTGCCTCGAAGGGACCTGCTCGGCAACCAACCCGGACGGAGTGCAGGTCATCTTTACGAACGGGCAAAGCGTGATCCTTTTCCACCAGGAGGAGGACGGCACGTGGAGATCGCCATTGCTCGGCGGGATGACGTTCGAAGATTTCGAAGAATGGATCCAAAACAACAACGACAGCGAAACGAAGAAATATTACGACGAGGGCATCGCCAAACTTTTAGCCGCGACAACCGAGGCGCCGACCGAAGAACCGACCGAGACTCCCACCGAGCCGCCCACTGAAGCGCCGACAGAATCTTCGGGCGGCGGAGGCGGCGCATGTTCCCAGCCCCAAGCTCCCGCCGATGGCAGCACCCTCGGCAAAGCCGGGAAGCAGGCATTCTCCTGGAGCGAAACGCCCGGCGCGGAGTATTACATCCTGACCTTCGTTAATGAAAACGGAAGCACGGCGATCATCCAGACGACAGACCCCGGCGCGGAATTCTACATCGAAGTCCTGCCGCTCGGCGGGAACTACGAGTGGTTCGTGACCGCCTACGGCTCGAACGGGACCCCGCTCTGCACCAGCGCTTCGGTCAATTTCTCCAAGCCGAAAGCGGACCCGACCCAAAAGCCAAAACCGGAAGACAATCCAGGTCCGCGGCAGCCGACAGAACCGCCGCCAACAGAGCCGCCTGCAATTGAGGAATATTGTTCTCCCTACTGCGGAGGCGAATAATCTTTCATGCAAAGAGAATCCAAGCCGGTCAACGCTTCGACAAGCTCACCTGTGCGTGCGGGATTGGCGCAGGCAGGGCAACGCCTGCGCATCATCCTCCTGATCGGCACGGCGCTGATTCTTCTCCTCACGCAGGCGATTGCAACTTTCACCGACATCACCACGCCGCTCGAACGGCTGGAATATTCAATCCAGGATACGTTCGTGCGCATGCGCGGCGCGGAAGAACCATCGGGCGAGATCGTCATCGTTGCGATCGACGACCAATCCTTCAACTGGACGGGACTGCAATGGCCCTGGCCCCGTTCGTATCTTGCCGGAATCGTGGACCAGATCAACCAGGGCGGCGGCAGGGTCGTCGGCGTGGATGTATTTCTCTTCGAGCCGGATGAGAGCCAGCCGGAGAATGACGGAGCGCTTGCGAGGTCGCTGGGAGAAAGTCCCTCCTCGGCGGCGGTGATGCAGATCCTGCGCGGCACCGGTGAGGGATTCGTGACCGAGTCGCGCGTCCTGCCGCTTTCCATCTATCGCGATGTATTGGACGGCATGGGCATTACCTCCGTCCGCCGCGATGAAGACGCGATCGTGCGGAGCGTCTCGGCATATGATTCATACCAGGGAGAGATTTACCCGCACTGGGCGTTCGAGATCGCGCGCCTGTATTCGAACGCCGAACCGCCCGTCTTCAGCGCTTCGAGCGTGGAATTCAACGGGCAGAGCGCGCCATTGAGTTCGGGCTTGCTGCCGGTCTATTTTGCGGGACCCGCCGGGACCTACCCGACCTATTCCGCATCGGATGTGCATGACGGCATCACGCTCGAACAGGACCCGGACGCCTTCCGCGGCAGAATCGTGTTGATCGGCGCGACCTCGATCACCTTGCAGGATATCTACCCAACCCCCTTCTCGGCAAGGAATACCACACCGGGCGTGGAAGTCGTCGCCAACACGGTGGATACGATCCTCAACGGCAAATACATCGCGTATGCTCCGCCGTGGATGTCGCTCCTCATCATCGTTGGAGCGGCGCTGCTGGCATTCTTTATCACGCTTTCCAAACGCCCGTCGTTGACGATCTCGCTGCTGGCTCTCGCGGCTCTGGCATATTGGCTGCTGGCATTCCTCCTGTTCCTCCAGCAACGATATGTATTGCCGGTCGCCGCGCCCGAAGGGATGCTCTTTCTCGGAGTCGTCCTGCCGACCCTCGAACAAGCCGTCTCGCAGGAGCGCGAAAAACGGCGCGTGCGTAACCTGTTCAGCCGCTTCATCTCACCCGAAATGGTGGACCAGATGATGAAGACGCAGGACATCAACTCGTTGAACAAACGCGCCGACCTGACGATCATCTTCTCGGACATCCGCGGCTTCACGACCCTTTCCGAAAAAATGACGCCGGAGGGGGTGGTGGCATTGCTCAACCCGTATCTCGAAGCGATGTCGCAGGTGATTTACAAACACGGCGGCACAGTGGATAAATACGAAGGCGACGCCATCATCGCGTTCTTCGGCGAGCCCGTGCCGTATAAAGACCACGCCGTCCGCGCGCTGCGCGCCGCATTGGACATGCGCACCGCTTTGGCGGAGTTGAAGGAGAAATGGGCGGACGAGGGACGACCGAGCCAGATCGAAATGGGAGTCGGCATCAACTCGGGCGAAGTGTTCGTGGGCTTGCTCGGCTCGGCGCAGCGCATCAATTACACGGTGATCGGCGACAACGCCAACCTCGCCGCGCGTTTACAAGACCTGACCAAGACCTACGCCTGGCCCATCCTGGTCAGCGAGAGCACGTATCAACAGGTGAAAGACGAATTCGACGCGGAACTTGCAGACGCGGTGACCGTAAAAGGCAAAACGAAAGCGGTGAATGTGTACAAGGTCCTCGGGCGCAAAGATGCGCCGGAGGGCGAAAGGCTCAAGGCGTGGACCCAGGACCAGGTCACGCCGAAAGGATGAAGACTGGAAAGGAGGCGTATGTGAAATAAATATGTCACCCTGAACATCGCGAAGACCGGCGAGATCCTTCGCTGCGTTCAGAATGACAGGCGTATTGTATCGGTTTTATAAATTGGAGTTGAAAATGAAACATATATCGACAAAAATCCTGCTGGGTGGAATGTTGCTTATCGTCCAAGCCTGCGGCGGTTCGACGCCCGAGCCGCAGGAGGCTGTCACGCAGATCGTCGTCATCGAGCCCACATCAACGGCGGCTGCCGCGCCAAGCGAGATCGTCCATACCCACATCCCCGAGGAATTGCCGTCGCAAAGCGCCGGCCACGCCGGGGACCAGGATTCCGCCAGCACATCCGGCGATCACACCGCGCCGGGGGGCGACCGCTTCACGTTCGGCGAATACGAGCGCCCGTTCAACGCCGTGGCGATGGACCAATACTTCCCCGATCTCGATATTCAGTTCTACGAAATATTCCAGGATGCGATCTTCACCTATGCCAGCATCACGGTGCGTTCGCTCAGCCCGGAAGGGAACCTGCCCGGTCAATACGCGCTGGAGATCGATACGAACATAGACGGCAAGGGCGATTTTCTCGTGCTGGTGTCCAATCCCTCCTCCACCGATTGGTCGACCGAAAATGCGCAGATCTGGGAGGATACGAACAACGATGTGGGCGGCCTGCTGCCGGTATACCAGGACAAGGAAAAGCCCGGATTCATAGACGGGTTCGAGACGAAGGTCTTCGATAACGGCGCGGGCAAGGACCCGGACGCGGCCTGGGTGCGCATTTCCCCCGACAGTGCGCTGATCGTGCAGATCGCTGTGAAGACCGCGTTCATCGACAACGACAATAAGTTCCTCATCGGTCCGTGGGCGGGCAGGCAGATCGACCCGATGAAGTTCGATTTCAACGACGGGATGACCCAGGAAGAGGCGGGCGCGGCGGTCAAGAGTTTTACCTTCTACCCGATCCAGTTTTTGGCTGAGGTGGATAACGCCTGCCGGGTGCCGATCGGCGTTCTCGTCTCGGCAACGGACCTGGGGCTTTGCATGATCTTCGAGCCGACGCCAAAAGCAGAGGAAGAAAGAATCGACCCGGGTTCGCCTGGTTGTCAAATCACATGCCGGCAGGGGACCAGGCTGGACGACGCAACCTGTACTTGCAATCCGATCATCATCCCCTAACAATAAAACTTTTCTAAATCCGCATCCCTCGATGTTTCATCACATCGGGGGATTTTTTTGCGGAATCCCCGCCTCGGACGCGGGAAAAGCCTGATGGGGACCGCCCAAGCCCGGTCCCCGCCTGAGGCGCGGGTTTTCATCCAAACAGCTTTCGTTTGTGAAGCACTTGTACCGAATTGTACAAAATCTCTTTTTTTGGTATAGTTAGTCATACCAATTTTGGCGAGGGCACATGAACGCGAGGAAGATTCCCGACATCATCATCGGACGATTGCCCGTGTACCTGCGGGCGCTTCAACGCATGGCAGACATGGGTTTGAAGACCACGTCGTCGCAGGAGCTGGGCGAGCATGTGGGTATTTCGGCGGCGCAGATCCGCAAGGATATTTCGCAGTTCGGTGAGTTCGGCAAGCAGGGGACGGGGTATTCCATCGAGTATCTGATCGATAAACTGCGCGAGATCCTGAAGGTGAACCGCATTTGGGAAGTGGCGGTGGTCGGCGCGGGCGATATGGGTCACGCGCTGGCGAATTACCAGGGGTTCCGCGACCGGGGGTTTCATATTGTGGCGATCTTCGACAGGGACAAGGATAAGGTGGGGGAAAAGATCGGCGATTTCAGGGTGGAAGACGCCGAGACGATGGTGGAGCGCATCCGCCAACTGGGGGTGAAGGTGGCGATGCTGACGGTGCCCGCTCCGTCGGCTCAAGCGGTGGCGGACCAGCTGGTGCAGGCGGGGGTGAAGGCGATCTTGAACTATGCGCCGATCAGTTTGAACGTGCCAGGCGGGGTGAAGGTGCAGTACATCGACCCATCCACCCATTTGCAGAGGATGACGTATTATTTGTAGGGTGATTCGATCCTTGCCGCATGACGGGGGTAAACAATTCAGGACTTTAGACGTAACCAACCATCCATAAGAAGTTATATAGAATCGACCGTCCAATTACTGGTTGGGCGGCATGGTGACTTGCAGAGTGCGTTCAATTCGTTTGAAAAGGCAATAATCATTGGCCTGCGTTTGAGAATGCCCGTCAGCCCGATACGCAGCACAGAAAGTAAGGAACCAAAATGAAAAAAAGTTCTCGTTCACTCTTAGAAGGTCCTTTGCCATATTTGGCTTTTCTCGCAGGGATCGTCACCATCAATTGGCTTCTATTCCGTTATATTTTCGATCAGAATTATTTTATTTGGTATATAACGAACGGCACGCTCATCGGCATCATCGTTGGTTTTACCGCATCGATATGGGAAGGGCTGGATTCCCGTAATCAATTATTGTCCGCCCATCCCGGCTATTATATTCAGGGGTGTTTTGGGCTGATGGCCGCCTTTTTTGCATCGGTTGCGTTTACCGCGGAACAGGATCCGGATTATAAGACCGATCAGGCTCTGAATCGTTGGTTCAACTTCGGTTTGGATACGATCAATGGTTTTGTCGTCATCCTTTTCATGAGCTTTGCATTGCTGGCCTGGCTGGTCGTCGTTGCGCCGTTGAATTACTTCATGACGCTTCTCACTGGAGCGATTGCGCGAAAAGAAATTCTAGGGAAATACAAGCGCGCCATAGCCATTCAGACTGACACCAGATTCATTCTTACCTCAATATCGAGGAAGGAAAAGCTGCCCGATCATGCGGTTAATATTTCACTAGCGGTAAAACCATTCGCGATCACCCAGACAATAACCGCCCTCGTTTTGTTTGTTGCCAATAAACTTCTTATCTAATGATGCAATGTTTCGCTTTACTGGGTGCGCCGATGGACTCAGAGAGAAGATGTAATCCGTCGCGCATTGGCTAATGAGGTTTTAGGATAATGGTAATAAAGGAGAGAGATCAGAAGTATGGGAAAAAGTAAATCTTCTGTGAACCTTGCAGCGGTCATCCTGCCAGCTGCCATTACCGCCATGGCGGGCATCATTGGCGCCTACTTCAGTTATTCCGCGGGCGTCTCTGCGGTCCGCATTCCCCTTGCGGCAACTCAAACTGCGGAAGCGGCTTCGAGCCCGAATTATCCGCCAGTTGCTTCAGCGGTTGGAGGAGAATCCGGGACATCCGGAATACCTATTGCGATCGACTCGGCTTCAGCATGGCAGTTTACGGGCGTCACTGCCGCAGCGGGAGACATCATAAGTATCGAGGTAGTGGGAGGAAAATGGACACCATACAGGATACCTTTCCCTGAAGATGTGCGGAGCGGAATCCCGGAGGATTTGGAAAATAAATTGTCCTCTGAAATCTACATGAACGGATACCCCGAAACGGCGGGCAGTGGTGATGTGAATGCCTGCGAGCCGGAAGACCTGTGCCCGATGCTGGGTTACAGTGTGGGCGGATTGGTCGCGCGCATAGGATCATTTAATTACTTTATTGGCAACAAATGTACATTCAGGGTTGCCGACGCGGGGCAGATCTTTTTACAGATCAACGATGTCATTGACGAGCCATCTTATAATTTTGGTGTTTTGGCGATCGAAATCGATTTTCCAAACGACATCAACCCCGTTATTTCTGAAGGCTGTGGGATACCGACACCATAAAACCAAAAGGGTTCCCAAGATGGTGGAAGATCAGTCCGCATGATGAGATTGCCGAGACACAGCGCAGGTATCCCACTCGCGGAGTTTACCCTGAGCCCGTCGAAGGGCTCGAGGACGAGACGCAAACCGTTGGGCGCTGATAGCTTCTCACCATTATTGCAAAGGAGATGTACGGTGTACAAGAAAAAATATGGTGTTCTGATCATTCATGGTCTAACGGCGAGCCCTGATACCGTCCGCGAAATTGAGCCTTCAGTAAAACAATTAGGAGTGCCCTATCGAATGCCCACCTTGCGAGGTCATGGCGCACGCTCTCCCGAAGCGCTGCGGGGCGTCACCTGGCATGAATGGTTATCGGATGCTGAATGTGCCCTCCAAGATCTACTGACGGAATCTGAGAAAGTCATTGTGATTGGACACAGTATGGGTGGATTGGTGGCATTAAACTTGGCTGCCGACAGCCAAGGCGAAATCGAAAGTCTTATTCTTGTCGCCGCGGCGGTTCAACCAGCATCACCACTCGCTCCAGGTCAGCCATTGCATTTCCTCTCCCCTGTGGTTGGCAAATTGCTCAAGAAGTGGGATTTTCCTCCAGTCTATGCCGACTCCGCTCTCGCCTCTGGCAATCCCAATTATCTCTGGGCTCCAATGGATGCCGTTCTCTCCTTTCTGGATTTCACTGGAACGACTCGTACTCGATTGTCGCACATACAACCCCCGACCCTTATTCTACAAAGCCGCAACGATTCCTTGGTCGCACCAGTCAGTGCGAATATTATCTACAATGGTATCTCAACACCAACAGAACAAAAGGAGATTGTCTGGTTTGAGAAAACCAACCATGAAATGTTCCGCGACTGTGAACGGGAAGCTGTGGTTGATGTAATCATAAAGTACATCAAGCAACGGATCGGAGCGGAATAGGTTGCCCCAACACAGCGTTCACCCGACGATGGGGATGGCAAGCGCCAACGCGCTCCCCCTTCGGGGACGCTGTGCTCTGGGCGATCCAGTCAAGCTGGACGAACGGTGCTTGCTGGAGGCTTGCTCGCCCGATCTGCGGCATTTTCGAGTATTTTTCTCGCTTCGAGTTTTTCTGCTCCCAAGCATTATCCACGCCCGCCCACACGCAGCTAACGCAAACTGTTGAAACTGTCGAATAGCCAGGGAAAACCCGGGTGCTTGTCCGCTTTCGCTCTCCACAGTTCGGTTTTTAGACAGTCCCGTTGGGCGGTTGAGAACTAACACAGATGAAGCCTCGCAACAGTTCAAGAAGGAGTGAAAACATGACTAGGATGACCAACCAAAGCGCTTTCGTTATCAAGCCCATGTCTTTCTGGAAAGCACTACTCTATTTTGGACTGTCTGCACTTCTCTTTCGAATCTCCCTCTACAATGGCACGCCAGCCCTAATGCGCTTGGGGCTAACTCCATTCAAAGCCAATATAGTTTCCTTCACTCTACCACTGGCAATCTTGTTTGCTCTCGCATTTGGTTTTTACAAACGCGATGGTTATCCACTTTCATGGAGCAATATTAAGACACGCTTCCGATTGCTCCCAATGACGGGAAAAGATTGGCTTTGGGCAATCGGAGGGTTGGTCGTGACCTTTTTGAGCATTGGAATGGTGTCATTTACCGCGCAGTTGCTGATTGCAGCCCTTCCTGCCATCGCTCCGCCAGATTTCTTTACCCCTTGGCAAACACCTGGCGTACCTATTAGCGCAGTCGTATTCGCTGATTTTATCGGATCCCCACTGAAAGGTAATTGGGGGGTAGTCATCCTTTTATTCATCCAGTTGTTCTTTAATATTTTTGGTGAAGAATTATGGTGGCGTGGATATATCTTGCCACGCCAAGAAAAGGCGCACGGTAAATGGGCTTGGCTGGTAAATGGTCTGTTGTGGCTACTATGGCATGTCGCTTTTTACCCCTGGCAAATATTGGCTTTATTGCCTATTTGTCTTGCCCTTCCATATATAGCGCAACGACAGCAGAACACGTGGGTCGCAATTATTATTCACTTACAGAACGGAATATTCCAGTTCATTATCTTGGCAATGGTTCTTGGTCTCGCATGAAACATTTGCAGACAAACAATGCAAGCAACTTGCAAGCACCACCCAACACAGCATGCACTTGACTGGTGGGATTGTCAAGCGCCAATGCGCTTTGACTGGGCGATCCAGTCAAGCTGGACGAACGGTGCTCGCTGGAGGCTCGCTCGCCCGATCTGCGCACATCCCAGGCAGTTTCCTACGCCTTGTCATTTTCCCTGGACTGTCCGTCCAGGACAGGCTGGTTGGACAGCTTCGCCGTCCCCGCCCTGGTTGTCGAGGTTGCCGAGACACAGCGCAGGTATCCCACTCGCGGAGTTTACCCTGAGCCCGTCGAAGGGCTCGGGGACGAGACGCAAACCGTTCGGCGGCTCCGAATGTGTGAGAAAGATTTGTTGAGAAATATCCATGAAGATAATTGAAGTCCAAACTCCCGCTGAGATGGAACAAATCAATGAACTATTTCGCGAGTATTATAAATTCCTGGCGCGTGAGCATGGATTGGATATTTCCTACCAAGGCATTGAAGATGAACTCGCCAACCTACCTGGAAAATATGCAACACCAAAAGGCAGATTGATATTAGCAATCGAAGCAAATCACGCTGTTGGATGTGCAGCCTTGCGTCCCATTGATGAACAGATTTGTGAATTGAAACGCATGTATGTCTTACCGCAATATCGAGAGCAGGGTGTGGGAAGAACGCTTGCACAGACACTCATCGAAGATGCTCGGCAAATTGGTTATCACCTTATGCGATTGGACACAGGTAACTTTCTAACATCAGCGATAAAATTATACGAATCTTTAGGCTTCAAACAAATAGAGCCTTATAGCGAAGTACCAGAAGAAATACATAAGATAGCAATCTTCATGGAGTTGGATTTGGGAAGTAGTCATTAATAAAAAGCCGCCCAACAAAGCGTCCACAGATGAAGTGGGAAGTCAAGGGTACCGCGAAAAGAAAGTAGATCAGGGTGTAAGGGAGCGAAAAAACAGCAATCCACCTTCACGCTGCGCTCCAAACGCAAAGTGGATGTACAATGGTGTTTGTTCGCCCTGGTCCACAATATCGGCAAGATCCATACCTTTGGGGCGCGGATATAAGCCCTTTTTGAGCCCGGTCACCCCGTTCCACCGCGATCCGCGGGAAAAACCCGGGCGCTTGTCCGCTTTTGCCCTCCCCAATTCGGTTTTTCGACAGTCTCGTTGGCACGCCCCGTCCAAAATAAGCACTTGAAAAATCCAGCAAAAAGGTGTATCTTTGTTGTAGAAACAGACAGGAGATAACCTTATGCTCACAAAAGTTCAGAAATGGGGCAACAGCCTTGCCCTCCGAATACCTAAAGCCTTTGCGGTTGACGCTCAATTAGAAAATGATTCTTTCGTAGAAATAAGCATCGTAAAAGGCAAGATTATTGTTACGCCAGTTCCAGCGCCGAGCTGGACGCTTGAAGAATTACTTGCAGGTATCACGAAAGACAATCTCCACAATGAAATAGATACGGGTTCTGCCGTAGGAAATGAAGTTTGGTGAAAACTATGGCATATATTCCTGATAGCGGCGACATCGTTTGGATTATGTTCAATCCACAAGCAGGACATGAACAGGCAGGTCATAGACCAGCGTTGGTTTTGTCCCCAAAGGCATATAACGGTAAAGTTGGATTAGCGATACTTTGTCCAATAACAAGCCAGGTAAAAGGCTATCCGTTTGAAGTTTTGATACCTGAAGGATTAGAAGTAAAAGGCGCAATTCTATCTGACCAAGTAAAAAGTCTTGATTGGAAGGCAAGGAAAGCGGAATTTGCGTGTAAATTGCCGTCTGAAAAATATCATGAAGTCGTGAAGAAATTAAGCACTTTGATTCGCGAGCAACTTCAAAATATGTAATCGAGTCTTGCATAACAAAAGCGCCCAACACAGCGTCCTCAGAAACCGTCTCATCTTAAGCGTCCCTGAGCTCATCCTGCGGGGCGCTGTCCCTTGAAGAACCACACTCCTCTTCAACTTACAGCCCTAAAACCATCGATATCTTGCAGACGGTCAAACGCAAAGTGGATGTACAATGGTGTTTGTTCGCCCTGGTCCACAATATCGGCAAGATCCATACCTTTGGGGCGCGGATATAAGCCTTTTTTGAGCCGGGTCACCCCGTTCCACCGCGATCCGCGGGAAAACCCGGGCGCTTGTCCGCTTTCGCCCTCCCCAGTTCGGTTTTTCGACAGTCTCGTTGGGCAGTTCCTTGCATAACAAAGTAAAATTCGGTGGAGAAAAAATATAGCACATGGCAGCAAAGAGAAAAGAAAAACAAGGTTGCTTAAGCATCTTATTCCCTTTCCTGGGACGCAAAACAACTAAAACCGTTTTTACAGCCAGTTCATATAAAGCGACTGATGAACCTGCCCCAATAATTGAATCAAATATTCCCGAAACACTTCCCTATCGTGTTCGCGATGATTTTCTTTCGCCCGCTGAATTTTCGTTTTATAAAATCCTTGTTTCTCTTGGTGGCACACGGTTAACAATTCAGTCAAAAGTAAGGTTGGCAGATGTTTTCTTTGTGGCTCGTCCAAATGAAAACATGACATATTTCAGCAGAATCGCTCAAAAGCATTTGGATTTTCTTATTTGTGATTCTGTCACAATGAAGCCATTGTTAGGTATTGAATTAGACGATTCCAGCCACAAGCAAGACAACAGGCAGGAACGCGATGATTTTGTTGATAGAGTCTTTGAAGTTGCAGGCTTGCCATTATTGCGTTTGCCCGTTCAGCGAGAGTACAATACAAAAGAAATTGCATCTAAAATCGCACCGCTTTTGAAGGATAAAATTAGCCCTTCGAGTTCGCAATCTGAAATTAACAAGCAAGAGAATGGAAATCCACTTTGCCCTAAATGCGGCATCCCAATGTTGTTACGAACCGTAGCGCAGGGCGAACACAAAGGAAAACAATTTTATGGTTGCAAAAATTATCCTCGTTGTCGAGAAATGAAACCTGTTTCAACATAGGTGAGTCTTGCAATCCAAAAGCGTGCCAACAAAGCGTCCTCAGAAACCGTCTCATCTCAAGCGTCCCTGAGCTCATCCTGCGGGGCGCTGTCCCTTGAAGCACCACGCTCCTCTTCAACTTACAGCCCTAAAACCATCGATATCTTGCAGACGATCAAACGTAAAGTGGATGTACAATGGTGTTTGTTCGCCCTGGTCCACAATATCGGCAAGATCCATACCTTTGGGGCGCGGATATAAGCCTTTTTTGAGCCGGGTCACCCCGTTCCTCCGCGATCCGCAGGAAAAACCCGGGCGCTTGTCCGCTTTCGCCCGCCCCAGTTCGGTTTTTCGACAGTTTCGTTAGCTGGTTTCATCAGTTCAAAATTGAGGATTAAATATGCCATACCACATTTTCGTCAGCCATACAGGGAACGATAAAATAATTGCCGAAGAATTAACCCGTGTCATAAATAATGCCTTTGAAGGGGATATTCAACTTTACTTAGCGTTTCAAGAGATCGGCGGAGGAGATGAATGGAAAAAGTCAATTAGAGACAACCTTCAAAAGTGTGATGCTCTCATTTGTTTAGTAACACCTGAATACGCACGTAAACCCTGGCTTTTTATTGAATGGAGCGCATTTTGGCTTGCTGATAAAAAATACTATATCTTACTTACTGATGACGTAAAAGTTTCTGACCTAGTGCATCCAATGCAAGACCGACAAGCAACCAACATAACAGATGATGTAAGTGTGCGCATGTTTTTCCGTTCGTTAGCGTCAGACAGCAAACATGCCGCTATTCCATATCCCCAAGTTAAGACATTCGTCGAATCAGTCAAAGACGCTATTTTTATCCGCGACAAAGAAAAAATGGATAAAAGTTATGGCAAATACAAAGACAGTTTAGACGAACTTCCAGAAGATGATAATGAAAAAAGGTCTATTGCTGAGTATTTTTATAACCGAGACGATTTTGATACTTACGAAAAAATAGTTTCCAAAATCAGGGATGAGTCTGTCAAGTCATCAATGGTTATCCGTCTCATTAAGCAAGGTGATTTAAGTAGAGGCGTACAAATATCTGAGAAAATTCTTGGCGCTGATAAAATTCTTGACATTGTTCTAAACTTGATAGACTTGCAACACCACGATTCTCGCCAAGTAAGAGACTTGGTGGATAACATTTCGACTAAAAATCAATCTGAACTTAGAAAGATTGCAGTTTACTTACTGAACAGAGGGGAGGGAGACAGCGAATTATTCAATTACGTTCTTGAAGACTTAACTAACATGGCAGAAGTACGAAAAATTGCCAGTAATGTTATCGCAGATGGTCAGCAAAAATCCGAAGTTTTCAACTCACTTTTTGAAAAAATTCGATTAAGTAATCAGCGAGAGGCAGAAAAAGTAATGGTCGAATTATGGGAGCGTGACAAAGAACTGTTTTTGGAAATTCTTAAGAAAGGTCTTATTACCAACCCTGTGATTCTAAAAAGGCTCGAAGACTTGTCCAGTAAGTAAGGTTTCCGCAAAACACCAGCCAACAAAGCGTCCTCAGAAACCGTCTCATCTTAAGCGTCCCTGAGCTCATCCTGCGGGGCGCTGTCCCTTGAAGCACCACGCTCCCCTTCAACTTACAGCCCTAAAACCATCGATATCTTGCAGACGATCAAACGCAAAGTGGATGTACAATGGTGTTTGTTCGCTCTGGTCCACAATATCGGCAAGATCCATACCTTTGGGGCGCGGGCATAAGCCCTTTTTGAGCCCGGTCACCCCGTTCCACCGCGATCCGCGGGAAAACCTGGGCGCTTGTCCGCTTTCGCCCTCCCCAGTTCGGTTTTTCGACAGTCTCGTTAGGCGTTTGCTTGAAATGTTGTAACGTCCAATAATTTCCATTCATAAGGAAATCCAAATATGAAACAGCATAAAATCCTATATCTCTCGCAATCTGATGTAGTTTCTGTTAACCTGGGAATGGCAGAAATCATTCAACTACTTGAGACAGCATTTGATGAAAAAGGGCACGGCCGCGTTGAAATGCCGCCCAAACCAGGTATCCACCCTGGTGAGGGCGATAACTTCATCCATGCAATGCCCGCTTATATCCCGGCACTCAATTCGGCAGGCATGAAATGGGTCAGCGGTTTTCCCGAGAATGCAAAAAAGGGGCTGCCATATATTACAGGTTTGCTCATTCTCAACGACCCAGAAACCGGGATCCCGTTGGCTGTCATGGATTGCGAATGGATCACTGCCATGCGGACAGCAGCCGCTTCGGCGGTCGCGGCGAAAAAACTAGCGCGACCCTCATCTGCCAAACTAGGTATTTTGGGCTGTGGCGTGCAAGGCATAACGAACACCGAGGCACTAAGCGTATCTTTCCCCCTCGAGGAAGTTTTTGCCTACGATGTACGCCCCGAGGCAGTTAATAACTTTAGTCAGACCGTGCGGGAAAAATTGGGACTTAAAGTAATCCCTGTGCAATCACCCCGGGAAGCGGTGACCGGTTGTGACCTGGTTGTGACAGCGGGTCCGATACTAAAAAAACCGCACAAGACCATCAAGCCGGGATGGTTCGACAAAGGCGCCTTTGCGTCGCTTGTAGATTTTGATTCCTATTGGGAACCCGCAGCGATGAAGGAAGCAGATAAATTCTGCACTGACGATTTGAAACAATTTGAATATTACAAGAGTGTTGGATATTTTCAGGATGTGCCACCTATCCATGCCGACCTGGGTGAATTGGTAGCCAGGATGAAGCCCGGTCGTGAATCACCAGATGAACGAACAATCGCGTGCAATCTTGGCGTGGCTCTGGATGACATGGCGGTAGCTCCGACAATTTATCACCGGGCGATGGAAATTGGAATTGGCACCTGGTTGCCTCTCTAAGAACGGGCTAACAAAGCCTCCCCATCGTCCTTGGGGCGGGACGCTTCGCAGTCATGCATTTTTCCCTGGGAGAGCACCAGGACGGGCTGGCTTCGAGCGCGCTTCGCATCCTGCTCCCAGACGGAGTCCATGCCCGCATGGTTGTCGAGCCCGTCGAGAGGCTCGGGGACGAGACGCACACCGTTGGCACGCCATCCGAAATGTTATCTCCTTTCCAAGGAAACGATTCTAATGAGTCAAAATTCCCATCCTCCGATCGGCAAATTGATAAATATAGGCAGCCATCAGTTACATCTATATTCTATTGGCGAAGGGAACCCCTCGGTAATATTTGAATCTGGCGGCGCAAGTTGGTCGCTGGATTGGAACATGGTTCAAACCGAAGTGGCAAAGTTCACGAATGCATGTTCGTATGACCGCGCAGGGTTTGGTTGGAGCGACTCTGGACCCACTCCCCGTACAAGCGAACAAATTGTTACGGAATTACATGCTTTGTTGACAAAAGCGGAGATCAAAAAACCATATATTCTTGTTGGCGCGTCTTATGGTGGTCATACTGTCCGGCTTTTTGCCAGAAAATATCCTGAGGAAGTGGCTGGTGTTATTTTGCTTGACGCGAGACACGAAGCCATCAACTCAAAAATGCCCCCGGCATGGAAAAAACTCGAAGCGTCTGGAAAGGGAATGTATTGGTTCATGCTACTGGCATCACGATTAGGTTTGCTAAATGCGCTGGGCAAATTAATGGGAGAAAAAGCCGCGCCACCAATAGTGATGAAATTGCCCTCTGAAATACGAACTACATATCTCGAAGTTGGATTCCAGCCAAAATATTTTCAAAGCAATCTTGATGAATTAGCCGCAAGCAGGGAGAGTGACAAGCAACTAAGCGTATCCGGCTCATTGGGAAATATTCCGCTAATCGTTTTACGGCATGGTATCCCTGATTTGTTTGCCGGTATGCCAGTCGAACAAGCAAAACAGGCTGAAATAGTTTGGCAAGAATTACAAGCGGAATTAGCAAAACTCTCGTCTAACAGTCAGATGATTGTTGCTGAAAAAAGCGGTCATGGAATACAAATTGACCAACCAGGTTTGGTGGTTGACGCTGTTCTTCAAATGGTTGAATCTGTTCGCAGAGTTTCAACTTCTACAAAATAAAGCCAATGCGCGCGGCAACCCTTCGACCCGCCTTTGTCAGTCGGGACAGGCTGTCGTGAAAAATCAAAGCATGTGATCTCCTTTATTTCATTTCCAATCGCCAACCGGGAGAACTCCTTGGTGGTTGGAACCAGGCATAATCTTGACATTCTGATAACCATGCCGTAAAATACGATTAATCGGATTAATCGTATATATGCTGCGTGACCGTGTTTCCCCCAACATTTCTGAATTTTTAAAATATCTGGCCGTTCATCCGGAAGCGGAAGCCAGCCTGCCCCCTCTCGTGGAGTTGAGTCGTGAACTGGGTGTTGGCGTCGCCGCTTTGCGGGAACAGCTCGAAGTGGCTCGCGCGCTTGGGCTGGTGGAGGTCAAGCCGAGGACGGGAATGAGGCGCAAGCCTTATAACTTCGCCCCTGCCGTCCTGAAAAGCCTGGATTATGCCATCGCGCTCAATAAGGATCATTTCATGGCATTCGCCGACCTGCGGCAGCACATCGAACTGGCTTATTGGCACCAGGCTGTCAGGACTTTGACGCCCGATGATCACAAGCATTTGCACGACCTCGTCGCGCTCGCCTGGGAAAAACTGCGCGGCTCGCCTCCGGAAATCCCCCACCCCGAGCACCGCGAATTACATCTAACCATCTACCTGCGATTGGGAAATCCGTTCGTTACAGGCATATTGCAATCGTATTGGGACGCCTACGAAACCGTGGGCTTGAACTACTTCACCGATTACAACTATCTAACCCAGGTCTGGAATTATCATCAAAAGATGGTCGACGCCATCTGCGCCAACGATGTCGACGGCGGTTTCAAAGCCCTCAGCGAACATACTGACCTGATTCACCAATTGATTTCATCGTCGCAATGACGAAAAACTTTCGAGGAGTTCCATGAACAAGATAGTGAACGATTTTTCGATCACGGTCGGCACCAAGAACGGTTCCGGCAGTTCGACCGCCAACAACACCATCTTGCGAGCCATCTTCAAGATGGGCATTCCCGTTTCGGGCAAGAACCTGTTCCCCTCCAACATCCAAGGTCTGCCCACGTGGTACACGATCCGTGTGAACAAGGATGGATTCATCGCCCGCCAGGAAAAAAGCGACATCGTGATCGCGATCAACCCGGATTCGTTCGCAAAGGACCTCGCCTCGGTCACGCCGGGCGGAGCTTTTTTCTACGCTGACGATATCAAACAGCCGATCGAGCGTGTCGATATCGCCATCTACCCGATGCCGATCAAGTCCATCGTCAAGAACGACCCGAACGTGCCGAGCGATTTCCGCGAACTGGTGGGCAACATGGTCTATGTCGGCGTGCTGGCGCAAATGATCGCCATGGACCTGGAGACCGTCAAAGCCGCGCTCACTTTCCATTTCAAAGGCAAGCAGAAGCCGATCGACATGAACTTCAATGCGGTGAGGGCTGGCGCGGAGTGGGCGGCGGCAAATCTCGAAAAGAAAGATCCATACCAGCTCGAAGCGATGGACAAGACCGAAGGCTTGATCATGGCGGATGGCAACACCGCCGCCGCCATCGGCTCGATCTTCGGCGGAATCCAGTTTGCGGCGTGGTATCCGATCACGCCCGCCTCTTCCCTCGCCGAATCGCTGAACGATTTCCTGCCCATCCTGCGCAAACGCGATGACGGAAAACACACCTATGCGGTCGTGCAGGCGGAAGACGAACTTGCGGCTCTCGGCATGACGGTCGGCGCGGGCTGGGCCGGCTTGCGCGCCATGACTTCCACGTCCGGTCCGGGCCTTTCGTTAATGACGGAATTCGCCGGTCTCGCTTATTACACCGAAGTCCCTGTTGTAGTATGGGACGTTCAGCGCATCGGTCCTTCCACCGGTCTGCCGACGCGTACCTCGCAGGGCGACCTGACCTTTACCGCGTTCATCGGTCACGGCGACTCGCATTCGGTGATCCTTTTACCAGGCGACGTGTACGAATGTTTTGAATTCGGCTGGAAGTCCTTCGACATAGCCGAACGACTCCAGACTCCCGTCTTCGTGCTCAGCGACCTCGACATGGGCATGAACCAATGGATGAGCAAACCATTCCAATATCCAGACACCCCGATGGACCGCGGGAAGATCCTTTGGGAAAAGGATGTGGAAGAACTCAAAGGCAATTGGGGACGATACCGTGATGTGGATGGCGACGCCATCCCCTACCGCACGATTCCCGGCAGCACGCATCCCCTGGGTTCGTATTTCACGCGCGGGACCGGTCATGATGAGAACGCGAGATATACGGAGGACTCGGAGACCTATGTCCGCAACATGGAACGTCTCGCCCGTAAACAGCAAACGGCGAAGCAGTACGTCCCTGCGCCGATCCTGCGCGAGACGAAAGGCGCGACGATCGGCATCCTTGCCTATGGCTCGACGGAGAACGCCATTCTCGAAGCACAAGATAAATTGGACAGGGAACACGGCATCAAATCCGAGTTCATGCGCCTGCGCGCGATCCCGTTCACAAAGGAAGTGGATGCCTTCATCGAAAAGCACGACCAGGTCTTTGTGGTCGAAATGAACCGCGACGGACAGATGCTGCAGATCCTATACACGGAATATCCGCAATTCGCAAGCAGGTTCAGGTCTGTCGCATATCAGGACGGTCTGCCCGCGGCGGCAAAGTGGGTGCGCGAAGGGATCCTTGCGAAGTACGAGTCAGTGGGCAGTAAAAAACCCAACGCGAAGAAAACTGTTGCGAAGGCGAAAGTGGCTCCGGCTGGAAAAGCGGCGGTGAAAAAATCCGCCGGCAGGTCGAAGCGAAAGTAGTTACCGGTGACGATGAAAAGGAGTAAAAGACAATGACTGAAACCCTCCCCATGGCTGGCGCGCCCGCAAACGTGAATGCCGTCGGCCTGACAAAAAACGATTACCGCGGTTTCCCCAGCACATTGTGCCAGGGCTGCGGACACAACTCGATCTCCAACCAGATCGTTGCCGCAATGTACGAGATGAGCGTCCTGCCGGAGGACGTGATCAAATTCAGCGGCATCGGCTGTTCGTCCAAATCGCCGACCTACTTCATGAACCGTAGTTTTGGTTTCAACAGCCTGCATGGGCGCATGCCGTCCATTGCAACCGGCGCGCTCTTCGGCGATACGCGCTTGAAAGGAATCGGCGTATCCGGCGACGGCGACACTGCCAGCATCGGCATGGGACAATTCAAACACGTCATGCGGCGCAATGTCAATCTGGTTTACATCATAGAGAACAATGGCGTCTATGGCCTGACCAAGGGTCAATTCTCCGCCACTGCTGAAAAAGGCCTGCAGTTGAAGAAACAGGGAGAGAATCCCTACATGCCGGTGGATATCTGCATGGAGGGATTGATCTCGAACGCCACCTTCGTGGCGCGTTCCTTCGCGGGCAACCCCAAGCAGGTGAAGGAATTGCTCAAGGCAGCCTTCGCCCACAAGGGCATCGCTGTGCTCGATATCATCAGTCCGTGCGTGACCTTCAATAACCAGGAAAATGCCTATCATTCCTACGCCTGGGGCAAGGATCACGAAGAACCGCTGCACGAAATTTCCTACATCGCGCCTCGCAGCGAGATTATGCTCGAACAGGAAATGATGGAGGGCGAGATACGCGAAGTTGACATGCACGATGGTTCCACCGTCATTCTGAAAAATCTCGAAAAAGGTTACGATCCGACCAACCGCTATCAGGCTTTGCACGCGCTCGAGGAAGCCCAACAGAATAACTGGCTTCTCACCGGCTTGATCTATGTCAACACACACAAACCCTCACTGACCGACATCTACAACCTGGTCGATACGCCGCTAAACCGCCTGACCGATGCCGAATTACGCCCCGACCGCGCGATGATCGACAAGGTCAATGAGTTGATGTTCTAATACCCCTCACCCCCAGCCCCTCTCCCTTTTTGGGAGAGGGGCTTTTTGTTGCGTTTATAATTTAGATAATGAACAGACTCGACAACGAAATCACGCTGGAATACATCCGCGCATCGGGACCGGGTGGACAGAATGTTAATAAGGTCGCAACGGCTGTGCAGCTGCGGTTCGATATCATCCATTCCCCGTCGCTCGGCTCTGACTTAAAGGGACGACTGATTCGGCTTGCCGGAAAACGGGTCACCGCTGGAGGCGTGTTGATCCTCGAGGCAAAGCGCTTTCGCACGCAGGAGGCGAACCGCGCGGATGTTCTCGACAAGTTCCACGAGTTGATCCGCAAAGCGGGCGTAAAACCCAAGACGCGTCACAAGACCAAGCCAACGAAGGCTTCAAAAGAAGAACGAATGGAGGGGAAGAAAAAACGGGGCGAGATAAAAAAGTTAAGACAAAGAAAATTCAGCATGGAATAGCATCAAATGGAGAATGCCATGGTTTATCGTTATTTGCATTGGATTATTCTTATATTCCTGAGCCTGATATTCCTCCCCAACAGGCAGACAAATTTCGTCCGTGCGCAGAAAGCCGATACGAACGTCATTGACTCTTATGTAACCGGGAAAATGAATGAATTAAGAATTCCCGGGGCGGCGATCGGGATCGTTCGCGGCGATCAAATTGAATACGTCCAGGGCTACGGCATCGCCGACGATGCGGGCCGAGCCATGACGCCGCAAACGCCATTTCTGGTCGCTTCGTTCAGCAAATCAATAACGGCACTGGGGGTCATGCAATTGGTGGATGAAGGCACGATCGATCTGGACGAGCCAGTGCAAACCTACATCCCCTGGTTTCAGGTCGCGGATGCAGAATATTCAGCGCAGATCACCGTCCGTCATCTGCTCAACCAGACGAGCGGATTTTCAGAATTTGAGGGTGATAAACGGAATTTGGATAACCGGTTTACAGACGATGCGCTCGAGGAAAGTATCCGCGAATTGAAGGACGAGAAGCTGAAATTCCCGCCCGGCGCCATGTTCGAATATTCGAACACGAACTACGATATTCTGGGCTTATTGATCCAAACGGTATCGGGACAATCCTACGAATCCTATATCGAGGAACGCATCTTTGCTCCGCTGGGAATGAAAAACTCATACACATCCCTCCCCGAGGCACACGCTGCGAACATAACCAGCGGATATTACCCCTTCTTCGGATTCCCAATCGCATGGGAAGATCACATGCCCTATTCCCGCATCATCACCCCGTCAACGGGGCTGTTTTCAAGCGCTGAAGACATGTCGCGTTACCTGGTTGCACATCTCAATCAGGGAAATTATCAGGGCGTCTCCATCGTCTCGCCAGACGGAGTGGAAGAACTCCACACGTTAGCCGTAAAATACAGCGAGAATGCCGGTTACGCGATGGGATGGACGGTTTTTCCATTCCCACAGGCCGACCCAGACAGCGAGCCTCCAACCACACTCGCGCACGGCGGAAGATGGGTCGGATATCGCTCGCTGATGGTCATCGTCCCTGAAAAGGAAATCGGCGTGGTGGTTATGTTCAATAAAAGCGACCCAGGCAGAGATGGGGCTATGGATAATATCGGGTGGTCACTCACTTTACTCGCATTAGGGCTGAAGCCGCTTGAGCCGCCCGCGCCGGATTTTCTTTCGAGCTATGGGCGCGCTTTGCTTGCTGGAATCCTACTGTCGCTCCTTGCCGGGTTGACATGGTCCTTCAGGAGAATCCGTCTCTTATCCTCACAACAGGGTTTGGATGCAGGAAAGAGGAGAAAAGTCGTCAATCAGATGATCGCATTGACGCTCCTTGACCTGACCCTGGCAGGCGTGCTTTTATTCATCTGGCTGCCGGATCAAAATGACACCATTCCGCTTGCCCTGGGTTTCAGTCCCGATGTTGGCTGGATGTACGTACAATTTCTCTTAATGACTCTGGGCGGCGGTTCGGTGCGCACAATATTTTTATGGATGAAAATTAAGTGAGTTCGATATAATCGGGGGTCTATGCACAAACATCACACATTCGCAGGTTTGATCTCCGGTCTTACTGCCGCCTCGATCTGGGGCGGCATGTACGTTGTCAGCAAGGTGGTTTTGGAGGTCATCCCTCCATTCTCGCTGTTATTGATCCGTCTGATCATGGGCGCGATGGCGCTGGGACTGGTGATCTATTTTCGGAACAAAAAAGCGATTGAGGCGGCTCCGATCACCGCCGATCTTTTTTGGAAAAGCTTTCTGGTCGGTGTCGTCGGATATGGAGTATCCCTCGGCTTTCAATTCGTCGGGACGAAACTCTCTACTGCGTCGAATGGGTCTTTGGTAACATCCGCCACGCCCGCTTTCGTTTTGCTGTTCGCGCCGTTCCTGCTTGATGAAAAACCAACAGCATTGCGAATCGGTGCGCTGGTCGTCTCCACATTGGGAGTACTGGCGGTCATCGATCCGCGCAATGCCGAACTTTCGCCTTCACTATTTTGGGGCGATATAAGTCTGCTTGCGGCGGCTTTGACCTGGGCGCTCTATTCGGTTCTGGTGCGGAAAGTCTCGCAATCCACCGATCTTCTGACTTCCAGCGCGATCATGCTGTTAGGAGGAATTCCATCAAGTTTTGCGTTCTCGATTTGGGAAGTCAACACGATCGGAATCGGCGAGATCACACCGGGCATCATCGGCGGTTTGCTCTTTCTCGGCATCATCTCAACCGCCATCGCAATGTTCCTGTGGAATTATGCCTTCGCAGAACTTCCCGCCGGGGTGGCGTCACTGACTTTTTTTGCGCAGCCTGTTGTAGGGACCTTATTAGGCTGGCTCTTTCTCTCCGAGGAGATCACGCCCCTGTTCATCTTTGGCGGAATTTTGATCGGAATCGGAATCCTGATCGCCACGAGGGAGTAAAACCCGACGGGTGAGAAATACCGTCCTTTTTACGGACATCAATTTCCGGCGGGGAGCGAAGCGTGTCAGGCGGTGGGATTCCGCAACCGTTGAAGGAAAGGCATTCGGGCAGGTAAATCCTTGAGCAGAAAATCTGCCACAAAGAAAATCAGAAACCAAAAGCCGAGTCGCATCAGGACGTTATGAGGGATCGAATGGCGCGCGACGTCGTTCACATCCGCCGCCCACACGAGCACCGCCTGCGGATACGAAAGCAGAATCATCAAAACGGGAATCAGCCAAAGCGCGCGACCATCCCTCCACGCGAACGCGGCGACAAATGCGGCGATGAGATTTACGGCGAAGAAAAAGATCAACCCGAAGCGCGTGGGGTATAAAAATTCCGCGATCCTGTCGTTCGCGATGATGGGGCGATAACCCGTCGCGGTATAGTAATAAACGTCGGGATAAAAACTTTCCTCCGGGGTTTCGAGAAAAACGTTCTGGAAGGTTTCAGCTTTATAGAACCATAGAAACCTGACATACTCCCGCGGTCCGGGACCCAGAGCCCATTGACGGAATTCCTCCTGGTCCTGATCGAACATGAGCGCCATGTTGACCGCAAACGTTTCACCGGGCTGCATATTCCTCGCCATACGCACAAGCCGGTCATCCACCGGCATGCCATGCTGGCGGAAGTATTCTGTATAGATTTCGGATGGGAAAATGCGCAGGGAGGTGTTCATCAGGATGGCGCGATAAGGTCGCAGCCCCATCAGGGAAAGCTGGGAGCTTGCAAGGAAGATTAGTAAAAATGCCCCACCAACCATCCACGCTTTATGACGATGGATTGAAAAAGCAAAAACAACGGAAATGAGCCCAGCGATCATTAGAAGAATATAGGCGTTCGTATCACGGGTGAATGCGAAGAAGAACGCCAGAATGACAAGCAACGCCGCCTTGTAAGTCGCCCAACCGGCGAACAGCCAGACGGCAGCAGCAAGGAACAGCGCCATGAAGGAAAGGGAAATGGATTCGCTACCCATGAAGGGGTCCCACATGAAAACGTCGCGGCTCACGCTGAAGGCTAATGTAACGATAAAAATCAAAGGTTTCAACCAGCCGGTCTTCAATGCATGAGCGGCGGCGAATGCGAGCGCTATCCAACTTGCGATGGAAAAAAATAACTGGAGTTTGAAGATCGCCTCAGGGTCTGAGCCAGCGAACTTCCAGAGTAAAGCGGTGATCGGGGGGCGGGCATCCGTCCAAAATTCAAGTGAAAAGACGGGCAGGCCTGCGTTATGGAAATAATCCTCCGTATCGCCGACAAGGCGCGGCTCCCTGATACGATCCGCATTCTCTTCACGAACATATCCATAAATGAAGCCAGCGGCAATCTGAATCGCAAGGATAAGAATCGTGTAATATTTTTTATTCATCACGTCGTTTCAGCAAACATGTTTCGGCTTGTTATTGAGCAACAAGCCGTCGGGTATTGTTTATTTCTCCGCCAATTTTCGCGCCAGTTTCACCGTTGCCTCGCTCGCCACTGTGTGAAGAAGCGCCATGTTTGGCGGGCGTTGTTCGCCGATGGGGAATCCGCAGACAAGCACCACCTGCTGCCCTGGCTCGATGCCTGATTTCAACAAAACCGCATCCACCTCTGCAAGCATGTCGTCCATGCTCTTTGCAAACTTCACAAGATAAGGCTGTACGCCCCATAAGAACGCAAGTTGGTTGAACGTATCCGGCTCCGGGGTAAATGCAAGGATTTGCTTCGACGGCCTGGCTTTCGACATCAACCACGCAGACCGTCCGCGCATGGTGAATACGGATACCGCTTCCACTTCCGGATCGCTCGCCAGAGCGTTCGCCGCGCGAGCCATCGAAGCCGCATCGCTCTCGCCCAAACCTGCCCGGGCGTCCTGGCGGCTTCCCCACTCTTTGAAATGAGACTCGGCTTCCGCGACGATGCGCGACATCATCTCGACCGCAAGGTGCGGAAAATCACCAGAAGCCGTCTCGGCGGAAAGCATGACCGCATCGGTCCCGTCGAAAACAGCATTGGCTATATCCGATGCCTCGGCACGGGTGGGAAGCGGATTTTGAATCATGGATTCGAGCATCTGCGTGGCGGTAATGACCAGTTTCGCGCGGGCGTTTGCGGCACGAATGATCAATTTTTGCAAGGGAGGCACACGTTCCGGCGGGAGTTCCACACCCAGATCACCGCGAGCCACCATCACGCCATCCACCACATCGAGAATATCATAAAGTTCGTTCAAGGCTTCCGGTTTCTCTAGTTTTGCGATCAACATCGGCTCGCGCTTCCCTGCGGAATATTCATGGATCGCCTCACGAACCGTTCTTACGTCCTTTGCGCTACGGACGAACGAAATCGCCACTGCATCCACGTTCTGCGAAATGCCGAAGGCAAGGTCGGCTTTATCCTTTTCGGTAAACCCTGCAATGCGGAGTTTTACCCCCGGCAGGTTGATCCCCTTGTGCGAGGAAAGCAAACCCCCCACCAACACTTTGGCGTGAACGACGCGACCTTTCGCAGAGATGACCTGAAGCGCAAGCCGCCCATCATCGAGAAGCAGTTTATCGCCTTTTTGCACCGAGTCGAACAATTCACGAAAATCAACGGGAATGACCTGATGTCCGTTCTTCGGCGGCGAATCCTGCGTGGCATACAGACTGATCTCCTCCCCCGCGGAAAGTTGAAGCGGATTTTCCAATTTACCCACCCGAATCTTC